>NZ_JAJGQG010000009.1:0-160503 GCF_020783795.1 Xanthomonas sp. NCPPB 1067 | reverse complement strand
GGAAGCAGACCCCGGGTGGGTCAGATTTACTTCGGCGATTCGACGGAAAGTGGGTCAGATTTAAATCGGCGTTGACAGGTGCCTCTGCATCCAACGCTGCCATCGTGCAAGTGGAAGGGGGCGGCATGCCATTGCCGATGAAGCGATATTCGGCGTTCGCTGTCACCCGTCTGGCTGGGCAGCTCTGCCACTACGAAGACCTCGCTGCCAAGCACATCACACTCTGCACATCAGACGCTCAAGCCAGCCGGATCGCTGCCGCTAGCGACCCATGAGCCGGCCGCCTGATGCGCCGGCCTTGTGGCAGGAGCCAGGTTTGGGCGCACAGGACAATTCGACGGACCAGCCGGGCGCGGGGGCGCCGGTCAGCCTGCAACAGCAGGGCGATGGATTGGTCGGTCTCAGTGACATGATCGGGCGCCGTGCCTGGCTGCGGCGACCTGCTGCGTGGGCGTTGCGCTGGGTGGATGTGAGCCTGCGCATCTTCGTAGTAGTGTTCCTGTTGACGGTGGTCGTCGGCGTGCTCGATCCGTTTGGATTGAAGCGTGCCAGTGAAGTGCAGTCGCAACGGATCGCGGGACGGATGTTCGCACCGTTCTATGGGATGCCGCCGACACCCGCCGGTTCGCCGCCGACGATTGCGCAGGACCATATCGCGGTGGTGTTGATCGACGACCACACTCTGCGGGCGCGCGAGTTGGCGTGGCCGCCGCGCTACAACTATTACGACGAGGTGCTGCGGCGGGTGTTGGCGCAGCGGCCGCGGGCGGTCTATGTCGACATCCTGATGGAGCGGCGGCGCGACTACGACGATAGCTATGCGGACGCGCGCGACGGCATCGCGGCCGAGATCGGCTGCGCGAAGGTGCCGGTGTTGTTCGGGGTATCGGCGCCGGGGCGGCGTTCCATCTTCTCCGGGGTGGGCTCTGCCGCATCCGGCTGCAGCACGGGCCCGGTTGCGACCGAGAGCGGCGTTACACCTGTTGCCCAGGATGTGGTGACCAGTTGGAGGGGCGTGGGCAGCGACTATCCGCTGTTGCTGGCAGCCGAGAACGTGCGCGACGAAGGCTGGATACCGCCGCTGTCCACCGGGCCGGGGTTCGGGGCGGATTATCGTTCGGTGGCCCTGGCGTTGTATCAGCAGGCCTGCCGGACACGCTCGAGCGCGGGCTGCCGCGAGCGTGCGCAGGCACTGAGTTCAGAAGTGCTGGGCACGCCCATGGCGGTGCAGTGGGGCTCGACATTGCCGCGCGTGCAGGCGCGGCCGCGTGGGCTGGGGTGTGTGCGCACCGCGCCGGCAGGATGGTGGAGCCGCCTGCACAGCGCGCTTGGGCTGACACGCGATGGCCTTGCCAGCGGTGTCGATGCGCAGGCGGAAAACCGACGGCGCGAGCGCTGCGCATACACGCTGACCGTGTTCGAGGAACAGCTGGATGACCCGGCGGTGGCTGTCGTGCTGAAGGACCGTGTGGTGCTGATCGGCACGCGCCTGAGCGGTCTTGGCGACCAGGTGCTGTCGCCCGTGCACCAGCAACTGCCAGGCGTCTACCTGCATGCCATGGCGCTGGACAATTTGATGAGCTGGGGCAGCCAGCACATGTCGACCGACAGCTGGCGCGACCGCGTGGCGGAGCTGCTCGGCATGTTGCTGCTCTGCTTCGCTGCGGGTGCGGCCTTGCTGCTGACCAGACGCGTGCCGCTGCGCAGACTGCGCGCCATTACCGTGGTGGTGGCCTGCCTCGGTAGCAGTCTGTTGATCGTTCTGGTGTCCCAGCTCTATCTGCGGCAGCCGCCAGGCCACTGGCTTTCTACGCTGGTGCTTGCCTTTGTCGCGATCAGGGCAGTGGGGTGGCGGGATGTTCGCGAACAAACCTTGGCCCAGCCTGCCGAGGCGCCGGAGAACACACATGGGTGATGCGATGAAGCGATTTTGGTCGATGCTGCTGCTGGCGGCGCTGCAGGTGCAGCCAGCCCTGGCGCAGGGACGGCAGCAGGCGTATGTGGCAGAGGTGTATGGGCAGGTGATGACCTATCAGGAGGTCGATGGCAGATTTCGCCGCGTAGGGCCGCTGCCGGCAGGCATTGAGCTGCGTCAGGCGCGGGTCAGCCGCGTGTCTCCCAAGGGCTATGTGCTGGTCGAAACCGCGGCTGGGCCGGTCTGGCTGGACAAGTTGAAGGTGAAGGTCGCTGGCGATCTCACGCTTTCCGGTAACGTGCGTTGCACCAGCACGGTCAGCGAGGCCAGCGACGCGGTCACTGCCGGTGTGCGCGGCGTCGGCGAGGGATGTCGGTGACTCCGGTGTGCCGTCTGCTCGCCGTGGCGCTGGCGCTGCTGGTCACCGGGTATGCCAGTGCTGGCGACACGCTGATCAAACAGAAACACATCGACGCGATCGGCCGCGGTCTGCAGATCTTCACCGGTGCCAATCAATCGCTGCGGCAGGGACGGGTCATGACGGCGCTGCAGCGGCAGCGATGGACTTATGGCACCGTGCAGCACGCCCAGCTCGATGCCGACCTGGATCAGGTATTGCAGGAGATTCGCACCGTGGCCGGGGCCTCGGCGCCGGCGGCCAGGATCCATGTCACACCGGCGCCACTGCTGGAGGCCTATGCAAACGAGGATGGCTCCATCTTCATCGCGGCCGGCATGCTGTCCAACCTGCCCAGCCGTGATGCGTTGGCGGCCCTGATTGCGCACGAGTATGCGCATGTGATGATGCGCCATGCCGGTGCCAGTCTGCTCGAGCGGCTGAGCAATGTGGGCGGTGGGCTGACCTCGCTCTACCTGGATCAGGCCTATGTGGACGCACAGCGCCGGGGCAATGCGGAGACCGGCTATGTGCGCGAGGCCGTGATGCGCGAGGCGTTGTTGAAATCGGTGCAGGCGGGAATCGTGCCGCGGCGGATGCGCCTGCAGGAAGAGGAGGCCGACCGCAAGGGTATCGACCTGATGATCGCTGCCGGCTACAACCCGCTGGGAATGATGGAATTGTTGACACTGATGGAGCTGTGGGAACAACAGAACAAGCGCGTCAACGCGGAGGCGATTGCGAAGGCAGGACTGTCTGGCACGGTGGAGCGGTATCTCAAGGCGAGCGATCAGGCGCACTCGGCCGCACGCAAGGTGGGCGACCGCAACCTGATCGATGGCCTGATCACGACTGTCGTGCAGAGCGTGAACCGTTCCGTGGACCAGGCTAGCCGTGGTCACCGCGCGGCGGAGCAGCGGGCCGAGCAAGCGCGCGGACATATCGAAGCGCGCTATGGCGATGCCGAGCGCCCGGACATGCGCGCTCTGCCCTGGCGCCAGCAGCCGCAGGTGGCCGACCTGTTTGCCGATCTGGAGCAGATCCAGACATTGATGGAAGACGATGCCGGCCGGCAGCCGCGGCGTCGCCATGCTGCATCCACTGCACTGGCGTCGCTGCTCGCACGGCCTGCGGGGCAGACGCCTCTGGGCCGCTATCTGCAGTTGCGCCTGAAGGAACATTCAAGCGACGAGGGTGCGGCATTGCTGGAACGGCAGCGCGAGCTGGCGCGCGACGATTCGCTGTTCATTGCCCATCAATTCGCGCTGGAAGCCATGGACCGCTACAACCAGCGCGAGCAAGCGCTCGAGCTGCTCGCGATCAGCCGCAAAAGCCTGGGTGACCCGCCGGAACTGCTGCCCTACGACATTCGCTTCCAACGGCGCATGGGCAAGGACGACCTTGCAAAGCTCGCCCTGGCGCGCTGTGCGGGAACCGGCGATCCCCGCCTGCGGCGTGCCTGCGAGGAAGCGCGGTGATGCGCGGTGAGGTGGTGAAGGTGCGCTTGCCTGCGACGCAGGGAGTAATAGCGAGACACGCTAATGCAACGAGCTGAACGCGCAATAGACCCACTCTACCCGTTGGCTACGGCACGGGACACCGACGCGCCGCAAGCTGCGCCGCTGTGGCGTATGCTGCGGCAGACCTTTGGGGTCGATCTGAAGTGGTGGGTGCCTTGCTGGGGCGGTGGCATGGTGTTGACGCACTTCTTGCGTATCGGGTATGTGCCTTCGCTGTCGCTTGGCGATCTGGGTGTGGTGCTGAGTGCGGTCGCGTTATTCGGAGGGTTGGCCCTGCTGGGCTTCCTGGCCCTGCTGGTGGTACCCGCCTGGATGATTGGGTTGATGGTGGATCAGCATCTGCTTCCGGTACCGCTGCGTGCCAAGCAGAACGTTACACCCAGAAGTGCACTGCGGTCGTATTATCGGCACGCGCAGCTGAAGCCAGGGAAGCGACGGAAACGGGTTTTGGACAGACTCCCCGTCTTTGCCTGCGCAGCGGTGCTGGCCGCGTGTTACTACGCTGTCATGCTGCTGTGCGCACATGGCGGACATGGACGCGTGGCGACTTACGGCATCGTCGCCGGTTTCTGTATAGGTGCATCCGGTCTGACGATCCTCGCGGTAGCCTGGGATTTAGACAGAGTGCGCCGCTTGTGGCCGCTGTTGCGCAAACGCCGCGGTACGCTGGCATTGATGTTGCTGCTATATCTGGCGTTCTGGCCATTGGCAGGATTCGCTGTGGGCTATTTGGCTCCGCCAACTGCAGGAGCGGACTGGATGTATCTGATCCTTTCCGCCGTCATGGTGATCATGATGCATTGGGCAATCTATGCCACACATCGGGCTGGCTTTTCCCAGCGGCTTCGAGTCGTGGGGCCTGCCATGCTAGTCGCATTGCTCTACAGCGGCGGACTGTTGGGCATGGTCGATGTCAGCGTTCGCAAGCTGGGCATCGGTATGCTGGATGGCGTGCAGTTGCAGTTGACCGAACAGGGTTGCCAGATCGTCAAGGCGAGTTGGCCGGAGGCAGCTTGCCGGCGAGCGCAGCCGTCATCGCCTGTCTTCGTGCTGCCGGCGGTGGATATCGTCACCCGCCTAGGATCGGATTTCTATGTGACGCAGCCGGGCGGACTTGCCGACGAAAGTAGGCCTCGCCTGCTGATCCCAGCAAGCCAGATCCTGAGCTGGAGCAGGGTGGGTAAGTCCAGGAAGGTCGCCGCCACGGCAGCGCCGACGCGATGACCCGAGGCGTGTTGGATGCAGTGGTCCTCGGCATGCCAAGAGAGGCTGCCAGCACTGACGCAGGAATTTCGCCACGCGCAGATGTCGTCCCTCAACAGGGTGGCACCAGGCCGCCGGTCACACCGGCGCAGACTTCAAAATCCCCGACAAACTCTCGCGCAGGATCAACTGCAGATGCATGCGGTTGAGTTCCATGCCGCTGGTCATCACGCTGTGCAGGCCGCCGCACATGGCGGCGACGGCGAAGACGCGGGCCTGGAATTCGTGTTCGCTGCTGGCGGGGTCGGCGTGGCCGCGCAGTAGCCGCTTGAGCAGTGCGCTGAGGTGTTCGATCAGCGATGCGCTCTGCCGGCGCATGAAGGCGGCCAGCACCGGGTCGCGCAGGGTGGCCAGGTGCAGTTCCAGGTCGATGCGGGTGCGCTTGATGTTGATTTCCTGCAGCAGCCAGTCTTCGAGCAGTCCGGCGATGAAGTCCACCACGTGCACGTCGGCCGGGCGTTGCACCAGCCACATCTGGCGGATGGCGCGCATGTAGTTGCGTTCCAGCAAGGCGCGCACCAGCGCGTCCTTGTCTTCGAAGCGCTGCAGCAAGCTGCCGCAGCTGACCTTGGCGCGTTCTGCGATCAGCTCGAAACTGGTGGCGCCCAGGCCCACCTCGTCGATGCATCGTTCGGTGGCATCGAGCACCTCTTCCAGCAGCAATTCTTCGCGCTCTTTCGCCGTGCGCAGCAGCAGAACGTTGGACATGGGGCAGCAGGTCTGCGGGGGGCTGCAGTATACCGGCGCGGCGTTGCCCTTCCGTCGCGTTCGCTTGTTGCTGTGCCATCAGTCATGGATGCGTGTGCGTATTGAAACGCAGGTCACAGATGCGCTGGTCGACCGTCTTTTCACGGTGGCTGTGCGACACGGGAGGTCGACGTTGTGCTGGAGACGCATGTGAGTGAGAACAGTGCGGTAGCCGGTGTGTCGGCACAGTGGCCGGCGCGGTTATGGGTGGTGCGGCACGGGCAGAGTTCGGGCAATGTGGCGCGCGATGCGGCCGAGTCAAACGGCGCGTCGCTGATCGACCTGGAACACCGCGATGCAGATGTGCCGTTGTCGGCGCTGGGCGAGCGCCAGGCCGAGGCGCTTGGTGCATGGATGGCCGGTCTGCCCGAGTTGGAGCGGCCGACCTTGATCCTGAGTTCCCCCTATGTGCGTGCGCGGCAGACGGCCGCTGCGGTGGCGCGTGCGCTGGGGCAGCCGGCCGAGTCGGTCAGCGTGGACGAGCGGCTGCGCGAGAAGGAGTTCGGCGTGCTCGACCGTTACACCACCGCCGGCATTCTGGCGACCTTTCCGGAACTGGCCGAGCAGCGCAAGCTGGTGGGCAAGTTCTATTTTCGTCCGCCCGGTGGTGAGAGCTGGTGCGATGTGATCTTCCGCCTGCGCAGCATCGTGGGCGACCTCCAGCGCAATCATGTGGGTGCACGCGTGTTGGTGGTGGGGCACCAGGTGATCGTCAATTGCTTCCGCTATCTGATCGAGCGGATGGACGAAGCCACCATCCTGGGCATCGACCGCGAAGGCGATGTGCCCAATTGCGGCGTCACCGACTACGCGGCCACCACCGATGGGCAGTCACTGCAGTTGATCCGCACCAAGTTCGTGCCGCCGGAGCTGGCCGACGAGCCGGTGACCACCGAATCCGACCGCCCGGCCGGGGCACGCTGAATGCGTGCCACGCGGATGCGCACCTTGACGGCCGCGGCGTTGCGCACGATGCCGCTGCCGTCACCGGGTGGCGACAAGGAGCAGCGTGGGCGGGTGCTGATCGTGGGGGGCTCCACGCGTATCCCCGGCGCTGCGCTGTTGGCGGGCGAGGCGGCCTTGCGTGCGGGTGCCGGCAAGCTGCAGATCGCTACCGCGGCAGGCGTGGCGCCAGGGATGGCGTTGGCAGTGCCGGAAGCGATGGTGTTGGGGTTGGGGCAGAACGCGCAGGGCGAGATCGTGCGCGGGCACCGCGCACTGGATGCGGCCATGGCCGCATGCGATGCGGCGGTGATCGGCCCGGGCATGACATCCACCGCCACCACGGCGGCTCTGGTCCAGCGCGCGATTGCGCAGGCGGTATGCACGCTGGTGCTCGATGCGGGTGCATTGTCCAGGCGCTTGCGTGCACCGGCCGGGCGGCCGTTCGTGCTGACGCCGCACGCGGGAGAGATGGCTGCGCTCGCCGATGACGACAAGGCGGCGGTGGAAGCGGCACCTGCCGAGTACGCGCTGGCCTTTGCCAGGAAGATGCGCAGCGTGGTGATCGTCAAGGGCGCGGACAGTTTCATCGCCGGGCCGGACGGCGCGCTGTGGGTGCATCGCGGCGGCGTGCCGGGCTTGGGGACCTCCGGGTCGGGCGATACCCTGGCAGGCGTGATTGCGGGGTTTGCCGCACGCGGAAGCGATGCATTGACCGCAGCGTTGTGGGGCGTGTTCGTGCATGCGGCAGCCGGCAAGCGGCTGGCCGCGCGGATCGGCACCGTGGGTTTTCTGGCACGGGAGATCCTGCCGGAAGTTCCGGGGATCGTGGATCGGTTATCGCGCGGGTCGGCAACGGATAGATAGCTCCTCTCTCATCGGGACAGGGGGGAAGGGACGATTGCTTAACCGTTTTACAAACGGTCGATGCGCTTACTCGCATCGCTGGCGACGCATGCTCTGCGTACGCCCGTACCCTCATCCGGCGCTGCGCGCCACCTTCTCCCGATGGGAGAAGGAATCTGGAGCGCACAACGCGTCGCCGCAGGCATCCCCTGCAGCTTGCCTCCAGTGGTGGGGCCGTATGCCTGCGGGTTGCGCATGGGCATCCATTACTGACGGTGCAGCCTTACTGCACCGACATCGAATACGGCCGCTGCGCCGGATCGGTGGCCCACTGCCGGTTCGGTGTGGCCTGCATGCGGAAGCGCAGTTCGCCGCCGGCCTGGATCTCTTCGTGCGTGAGGTAGGCGCGGGTCAATGGTTTGCCATTGAGCGTGGCGCTGCCGATGTAGGCACGTGTATCGCTGAGGCCATCGGCGAAGACGCTGAAGCGCTTGCCATTGGGCAGGTTGAGCGTGGTGCGCGGCAGGAATGGGCGGCCGATGATGTATTGGTTGCTGCCCGGCGCCACCGGGTAGAAGCCCAGCGTGGTGAACACGTACCAGGCCGACATCTGGCCCAGATCGTCGTTGCCGGCCAGGCCCTCCGGGCCAGCGTGATACTGCGTTTCCATGATCTGCTTCAGGCGGGCCTGCGTGCGCCACGGTTGGCCGGCATACGCGTAGAGATAGGCCACATGGTGGCTGGGCTCGTTGCCGTGCGCGTACCAGCCGATCAGGCCGGTGATGTCTTCCATGTGTTCGAACACCTTGGGGTCGACCTTGGCATCGAATACGGCGTCCAGGCGGGCAAGCAGCCTGTCTTCGCCGCCATGCGCGGCCGCCAGGCCGGCCACGTCCTGCGGCACGTACCAGGAGTACTGCCACGCATTGCCTTCGGTGTAATCGCTGCCGTAGCCGCTGGCGGAGGGATCGAACGGCTCGCGGAAGTCGCCGGCGCGGGTGCGTGCGCGCATGTAGCCAGTGGCCGGGTCGAAGGCGTGCTTCCAGTTGCCGGCGCGCTTGCTGAAGTCGGCGGCGATCTGGTGCTTGCCGAGCTTGTCGGCCATGCGCGCGATGGTCCAGTCGTCGAACGCATATTCCAGCGTCTTCGAGGCGGCTTCGCCTTCTTCGTCGATCGGCACATAGCCGAGCTCGCGGTATTGCGCGATGCCGTCGTAGGGGCCGTAGTTGGCGCTGGCCGCCATCGCCTGCAAGGCTTCGTCGGCGTCGAAACCGCCGATGCCCTTCATGTAGGCGTCGGCGATCACCGGCACCGCGTGGTAGCCGATCATGCACCAGGTTTCCAGGCCGTGGAATGCCCACACCGGCAGGATGCCGTAGGCGCTGTCGCGGCGTGCGGCCAGCAGCGAATTGACCATGTCGCTGCTGCGTTGCGGTGGCTGTACCAGCGTGAGCAACGGGTGCAGGGCGCGGTAGGTGTCCCAGAGCGAGAAGGTGGAATAGTTGGTCCAGCCATCGGCACGATGCACAGCATTGTCCGGGCCGCGGTAGCCGCCATCACTGTCCATGAACAGCGTAGGGCCGAGCAGGCTGTGATACAGCGCGGTGTAGAGCTGGGTACGTTGCCGTGGCGTGCCTTGCGCGTCGATCGCCGACAGTGCCTTCGTCCATTGCGTACGCGCATCGGCGCGCACGCGGTCGAAGTCGAAGCCGGGCACTTCGGCCTGCAGGTTGGCGATGGCGGCCGCTTCACTGACCGGCGACAGCGCCACGGTGACCACCAGTGGCGTGCCGTCGTTGGCGACATCGAACACACCGACCAGTTGCCTGCCTTCGATCTGCGCGCGCTGCGCGGGGTTCTTGTCACCCGGCGGCGGGAAGCCCTTGTACGGGATGTCCTGTTCGGTGTCGTGCAGTTGCGTGGCGGTGAGCGGGCGCGAGAAGCGCATCGCGAAGTACAGCTGCCGGCCCGGTGCCCACCCGCGCGTTTCACGAAAGCCGGTCACGGTGCCATCGGCGCGCACGCGCAGCCGCGACCACTGCACCTTGCCGGGGTAGTCGTACAGGCTGGTGCGCAGGTCCACCAGTACATGCGCCGGCACGCCCTTGGGAAAGCGGTAGCGATGCACGCCCACGCGCGCGCTGGCAGTGAGTTCGGCGCGGATAGCGCGGTCTTTCAAGGTCACCGCGTAATAGCCGGGCTGCGCCTGTTCGCTGGCGTGGTCGAACTGCGCGGTGTAGCCGCTGCCGGGCTTGCTGGCATCGCCGCGTTCCAGCTTGACCTGCCCGGTTTGCGGCATCAGCAGGATGTCGCCCAGATCCGAGTGTCCGGAGCCGGAAAAATGCGTATGCGAAAAGCCCACGATGGTGGTGTCGCTGTGTCGGTATCCTGCCGCCCAGCCGTAGGCCTCCTTGCGCGGCTTGATCTGCGTGTCCGGACTCAACTGCACCATGCCGAACGGCACCGTGGCGCCGGGGTAGGTATGGCCTTCGCCACCTGTGCCGATGAACGGGTCCACTGCGTCGAAGGCGGACGCGGCCGCGCGCGGGGCGGCGGGACACGCGAAGGACGCGACGGCGGCAAACATGGCCAGCCAGCGCAGGCGGGAAACGATCGATCGATGCGGCATGCGAAGCGGCTCCGGGCGGATGCAGCGCCGGACCGTAGCACAGCGGCGACAGCGGACCATGCGTGCGCCTGCGCATCGCGTGCTGGCTGTGGTCGGGGTCGCCAGGCTGACGGGCCCCACGGCGAACCGCTGTATTGGGTGGGTGTGGCTGGCTGCGCGTTGCAAAGCATTGCGGCAGCGACGAACTCGTCCGTCATCCGCGGCCGGTACAAGCGTGGGTTTGCACTGCTGCAATGTGGAGACGTCGATCGATGTCCGGCGACCGCAGTTTCGGCAGGCTGCTGAAATCCCAACGCGCAGCCATGCAGCCACGCGCCGGGCGCAGGTGGGCCTCGCCGAGTCGTCGTCTGTCGACGTCATCGATCAACTGACCGTTGCGATGCAGCCAGCGCTACCGCAACAGCGCGCCTGGAGCACATCGGTTGCGTGCGCTTGTACGGCATCGGTGTTCGCGCGAGCGTCGGCATTGCCCGTTCGGGTGATTGCCATCGCCATCACCCCTGTCCATGCTTGCATGCAGTCCCCCACCTGCGTTGCCGATCCATGCCCCTGGACGATACCCGCCACCATCAGATGTTTCCCGAGCTCGATGCGGGCCAGCTGGCACTTGCGCGGCGCTTCGCCAGCGGCCCGGCGCAGCGGTTCGCGCCAGGCGATACCGTGTTCGAGGTCGGCGATGCGCAGGCGCCGGTCTGGGTGGTGCTGGAAGGCGATATCGAGGTGGTACGCCGCGACGGCCTGGGCAACGAAAAGCCGATCACCCGGCACACGTCCGGCCAGTTCACCGGCGAGGTGAGCCAGCTGGCCGGGCGCGCGTCGCTGGCCGCCGGGCGCGCCGGGCCGGATGGTTGCCTGGCGCTGCCGTTCGATACCGCACATGTGCGTGCGCTGATGATCAGCTCCGCCGAAGTCGGCGAGGTGGTGATGCGTGCGCTGATCCTGCGCCGGGTGGGCCTGATCGAGGGCGATGCCTCCGGCTCGGTGTTGATCGGTGCGCCGGGCGACAGGCATCTGATGCGGCTGCAGGGCTTTCTCACCCGCAACGGTTATCCGAACACGGTGGTGGACATCTCCAACGACGATGGCCGCGCACTGGTCGAGCGCCTGGGTATCCAGGCGCACGATCTGCCGGTGATGGTCTGCCCCAGCGGCCGCGTGCTGCGCCAGCCCAGCGATGCCGAAGCCGCGCATTGCCTGGGCATGACGCCGGAGATCGATCCGGACCGGCGCTACGACGTGGCGATCGTCGGTGCCGGCCCCGCAGGCCTGGCCACCGCGGTGTACGCCGCTTCCGAAGGCCTGTCGGTCCTGGTGATGGACCAGCGCGCCATCGGCGGGCAGGCGGGCGCCTCGGCGCGCATCGAAAACTATCTGGGCTTTCCTACCGGCATTTCCGGCCAGGCGCTGGCCGGTCGTGCCTACAACCAGGCGCTGAAATTCGGTGCGGAACTGGCGATCCCGATCGAGGCGGCCACCCTGGAATGCGGGCGCGACGACGGTGCCCTGCACCTGGATCTGGCCGATGGCAAGCAGGTGCTGGCCAGCACCGTGGTGATCGCTTCGGGCGCACGCTACCGTCGCCCGGAGATCGACGGGCTGGACCGCTTCGAAGGCCATGGCGTTTCGTATTGGGCATCGCCGGTGGAAGCGCGGCTATGCGAGGGCGGCGTGGTGGCGCTGGTGGGTGGCGGCAATTCTGCCGGCCAGGCGGTGGCCTTCCTGGCGCCGCGGGTCGCGCAACTGCATCTGATCATTCGCGGCAATGGGTTGGAAGCATCGATGTCGCAATACCTGATCGAGCGCATCGCTGCGCTGCCGAACGTGCAGCTGCATACCGGTACCGACGTGTCCGCACTGGAAGGCGATGCCGAACGCGGCCTGCAGGCGGCGGTCTTGCGCACGCGCGGCGATGGCACGATCACGCGCGTGGAGCTACGGCACCTGTTCCTGTTCGTCGGTGCCGACCCCAATACCGGTTGGCTGCAGGACTGCGTGGAGACCGACCAACGCGGTTTCGTCGTCACCGGCGCCGCGCGCGGCGATGGCGTGCCGGCCTGCCTGCCGCTGGAAACCAATCGCCCCGGCGTGTTCGCCATCGGCGATGTGCGCGCCGGTTCGGTCAAGCGCGTGGCCGCTGCGGTGGGCGAGGGTGCGGCGGTGGTCGCGCAGATTCATCAGTATCTTGCGCACCAGGCCAATCCGGTGCCGGTGTCCGAGCTTGCCAGTGCTGGGGAATAGGGAATAGGGAAAGCCGCTCGCGCGCTCACTCCGGCCAATGCACCTGCGGCAGTGCGCCGATCTGCGGGCGGGCGAACAGATAGCCTTGCTGCAGCTGGATGCCCAGGTCGCGCAGTGCGCGGTGTTCGCCGGGGCGTTCGATGCCTTCGGCGATGACGGCGATGTGCAGTTCCTCGCACATGCGGGTGACGTGGCGCACGATGGCCTGGCGGCTGCGGTCGGTGTCGATGCCGCGCACCAGCGCGATGTCCAGCTTGAGCAGGTCGGGCTGGAATTCGGCCAGCAGGCCGAGGCCGGCGTAGCCGGCGCCGAAATCGTCGATGGCGGTCTTCATGCCGCGGGCGCGATAGGTGCGCAGGATGTCGAGCAGGTGTGCGGGGTCGGCCAGATATTCCTGTTCGCTGACCTCGAAGATGATGCCCGCCAGCGGCCAGCCGTATTGCGCGGTGGCAGACAGCGTGGCGCGCAGGCAGTGCTCGGGGTTGTAGACCGCGTTGGGCATGAAGTTGATCGACAGCAGCGCGGGCAGGGCGATCTGCGCGGCGCATTCGATGGCCTTGATGCGGCAGGCCTGGTCGAAGGCATAGCGGTTGCGTGCGTCCACCGCCGCCAGGATGCTGCCGGCAGATTCGCCATTGACGCCGCGCACCAGCGCTTCGCCGGCGTAGATGCTGCGCGCGGCGACATCGACGATGGGCTGGAACGCCATGGTGATGGCAGTCGGAAATTCCTGGCCATCGCGGCAGGCGTTGCAAACAGGAATCTGGGTCATGACGTGGGTCACCGTGCGGCGTGGATCGAGCCTAGCCCTATCGGCTGCAATGGCGTGTCATTGAGATGGCCGGTCCGATTGCGGCGCTGCCGACAGGTTTTGCAAGGCCAATGCCCTCAAGCGGCACAGTGGTCCGGGTTATCTGGCCGGCCGATACACGGCCAACGCGTGCGGTGTTGCGCCGACACCGCGGATGGCTGCACCCGCTGCGACGGCCTTCCAGCGTGCGGCGAGGGGCCTGCCGTGCTGCCCAGCTCGCCTTGCCCATCGCACCGTCCTCACCCCGCCTATGGTCGGGCTCGACGATACTGGGAGCATCGCCCGCATCGGATGCCCCATGACCGCTCTCACCGAACGCTACGCCCAGGCCGTGGACTACGCCCGCATCGCCCATGCCGGGCAGCTGCGCAAGGGCACGCAGATCCCTTATCTGAGCCATCTGCTGGGTGTGTCCACCCTGGTGCTGGAATGTGGTGGTGACGAGGAGCAGGCCATCGCCGGGCTGCTGCACGATGTGGTGGAGGATTGCGGCGGCGGGCATGAGGCGTCGATCCGCGCGCAGTTTGGCGACAGCGTGGCCGACATCGTGATGGCCTGCACCGATGCCACCGCCGAGGACAAGGCCGAGGTAGACGACAGCGAGCGTGCACGCAAGCGCGACTGGCGCGAGCGCAAGCTGGCATACCTGGAGCACCTGCGCAGAACGCCGGAGCGCGCCTTGCTGGTGTCTGGCTGCGACAAGCTCTATAACGCACGCACCATCGTGCAGGATCTGGAAAACCCTGCGGTGGGCCAGGACATCTTCGCTGTCTTCACTGCCGGCCGCGATGGCACGCTGTGGTACTACGCCGCACTGGAAGAGATCTTTCGCACCCGCAACACCGCTACTGCGCGCTTGTTCAGCGCGGTGGTGGCGCGCATGCAGGCCTTGGCCGAAATCGGGCAACGGCCGGTGCCCGCGCACGCCCCGGCCTGACACCGATGTGCGCAGGCGATGATCGATCGCAAGCCCTGACGCTGGCTGCATGCCGGGCGCGCTAGGCTGGGGCCTTGTCGATCCCGGTTTCATGTTCATGCTCAATGCAACGCCCGCTTCCTCCGGCCAGGTGCACGTGCGCGGGGCGCGCGAGCACAACCTCAAGAATGTGGATGTGGATATTCCACGCGATGCGCTGGTGGTGTTCACCGGGGTGTCCGGCTCGGGCAAGTCGTCGCTGGCATTCGGCACCATCTTTGCCGAGGCGCAGCGGCGCTATCTGGATTCGATCTCGCCGTACGCACGGCGCCTGATCGACCAGGTGGGCGTGCCGGAAGTGGATGCCATCGACGGCCTGCCACCTGCGGTGGCGCTGCAGCAGGCGCGTGGCGCGCCAAGCGCGCGTTCGTCGGTGGGCAGCGTCACCACCATCTCCAATTCGCTGCGCATGCTGTACTCGCGTGCGGGCCACTATCCGCCGGGGCAGGAGATCATCTATGCGGACGGGTTTTCGCCGAACACGCCGGCGGGTGCCTGCCCCACCTGCCATGGTTTGGGCCGCATTTACGACGCGACCGAGGCGACCATGGTGCTGGATCGCGGCCTGAGCATCCGCGATCGCGCGGTCGCGGCCTGGCCCGGTGCCTGGCACGGCCAGAACCAGCGCGACATCCTCACCACGCTGGGCCATGACGTGGACCTGCCGTGGCACAAGTTGCCGAAGAAGACCCGCGACTGGATTCTCTTCACCGACGAGCAGCCGGTGGTGCCGGTGTATGCCGGCTACAGCCTGGACGAGGTCAAGCGCGCGCTCAAGCGCAAGGAAGAGCCCAGCTACATGGGTACCTTCACCAGCGCGCGGCGCTATGTGCTGCATACCTTCGCCACCACGCAGAGCGCGCAGATGAAAAAGCGCGTGGCGCAGTATCTGGTCAGCACGCAATGCCCGCATTGCGGGGGCAAGCGGCTGCGCCGCGAAGCGCTGTCGGTGACCTTTGCCGGGCTGGATATCGGTGAGCTGTCGCGGCGCCCGCTGGACGAATTGGCCGAGTTGCTGCGCCCGGCAGCGGATGCCGACCTGCGTACGCACGGGAAAAAGAACGGCGCGGCCGAGCATCCGGAGCAGCGTATCGCCGCGCAACGCATCGCCGCCGACCTGCGTGCGCGTATCCAGGTGGTGCAGGCGCTGGGGTTGGGATATCTCAGCCTGGAGCGCAGCACGCCCACCTTGTCGCCGGGCGAGCTGCAGCGCTTGCGGCTGGCCACGCAGATCCGCTCGCAGTTGTTCGGCGTGGTGTACGTGATGGACGAGCCATCGGCCGGTCTGCATCCGGCCGATGCGCAGGCGCTGCTTGGCGCACTGGATCAACTCAAGGCCGCAGGCAACTCGGTCTTCGTGGTGGAGCACGAAGTGGATGTGATCCGTCACGCCGACTGGATCGTGGACGTGGGTCCGGCCGCCGGTGCGCATGGCGGGCAGGTGCTATACAGTGGCCCGCCGGCAGGACTGGAGGCGGTGGAAACCTCGTCCACGCGGCGCTACCTGTTCGGCGCGCCGCCGCAGGCGCGCAGCCGCGCGCGCCAGGGCAGCGGCTGGCTGCAGTTGCGCGGCATCACCCGCAATAACGTGCGTGGGCTGGATGTGGATCTGCCGCTGGGTGTGTTCACCACGGTCACCGGGGTATCCGGCTCGGGCAAGTCGTCGTTGATCAGCCAGGCACTGGTGGAGCTGCTGGCGGCGCATCTGGGACAGGCCCAGGCAGAAGACGACGAGACGCTCGATCCGCTCGAGCGGGGCACCGAGGTGCCGGTGGGCGGCGCGATCGTCGCTGGGCTGGAGCAGGTGCGCCGGCTGGTGCGCGTGGACCAGAAGCCGATCGGGCGGACACCGCGCTCGAATCTGGCCACCTACACGGGCCTGTTCGATCCGGTTCGCAAGTTGTTTGCCGCCACGCCGGCCGCGCGCCGCCGCCGCTACGACCCGGGGCAGTTTTCCTTCAATGTGGCCAAGGGCCGCTGCGCCACCTGCGAGGGCGAAGGCTCGGTATCGGTGGAACTGCTGTTCATGCCCAGCGTGTATGCACCGTGCCCCACATGCCATGGCGCGCGCTATAACGCCAAGACCCTGGAGATCGAATTGCGCGGGCATTCGATCGCGCAGGTGTTGGAGATGACGGTGGAGCAGGCGGCCAGCTTCTTCGCCGACGACGCCAGTGTGCTGCGTCCGCTGCAGGTATTGCGTGAGGTGGGCCTGGGCTATCTGCGTCTTGGTCAGCCGGCCACCGAACTGTCCGGTGGCGAAGCGCAGCGCATCAAGCTGGCCACCGAACTGCAACGCGCCCAGCGGCGCGACACCGTCTACGTGCTCGACGAACCCACCACCGGCCTGCACCCGGCCGACGTGGATACCTTGATGGCGCAGCTGCAGGGGCTGGTGGACGCAGGCAATACGGTGATCGTGGTCGAGCACGATATGCGCGTTGCCGCCGGCAGCGACTGGGTGCTGGACATGGGCCCGGGCGCGGGCGATGCAGGCGGCGAAGTCGTGGTGGCCGGAGCGCCGGAAAGCGTGGCGCGCCATCGTGTCAGCCGCACGGCACCGTTTCTGGCGCAAGCGATGCGCGAGGGAATGCCGCGCTGAGAGTGCGCCGCCGGTAATGGCGGCAGCTGTCCGGTGTACGAGGCCGCTGCGTCGAGCAGATGGCGCGATGCGTTGCCGCACACGCCTGGCATGCAGCGCAGCGGCTGTCGTTACCAATCTTGACTTCGAGGCACTCGCACCGATTGCGGCGCCGATCAGGCTTGCCATCTGCAGGCCCCGGCGCTGGTGCCGCCGGGGCCTGGTCACAGGCACTCGTCGACTGCTGGCCGATCAGTCGGCCATCACCTTGTCCGGTGTCATCGGCGTGCTGCGGACGCGCTTGCCGGTGGCGTGGAAGATGGCGTTGCAGATCGCCGCCGACACGCCGACCTGCCCGATCTCGCCCACGCCCTTCGCGCCCAGGCTGCTGACCACGCGATCGTCTTCGTCGGCGAAGATCACCTCGATGTCGTGGATGTCTGCATTGGCGCTGACGTGATACTGCGCCAGATCGTGATTCATGAAGCGGCCGAAACGATGGTCCGATTGGGTATGTTCGTGCAGCGCCTGGCCGATACCCCACACCACGCCGCCGATGATCTGGCTGCGCGCGGTGGTGGGGTTGAGGATGCGTCCGGCAGCGATGGCGCTGACCACGCGGGTGACCCGTACGGTGCCCAGGTCCTCGTCCACGCGCACTTCGACGAACACGGCCGCGTGCGTGGCGCGGGTGTACTTGCGTTGCTTGAACACGTTGGGCAGCAGCAGAAACTTGTCTTCGATCTGCGCCAGGCCGGCGGCCTGCAGCAGCTGCGGCAACGCGATGGCGCTGCTGGCATCGGCCCGCAGGGCGATCGCACCGTTGGCGAACACCACATCGTCCAGCCTGGTCCGCGCGAAGCGCGAATCGGGCAGGTTCTGGGCCAGCCGCAGCAGCCGCGTACGCAACTTGCCACAGACGCCATCCACGGCAGACCCTATGGTACTCACGTGCGAGGAGCCGCCTTCGATAGGAGCCACCGGCAGAGTTGAATCGCCGAGCTGGAAGCTGACCTGTTCCAGCGGCAGGCCCAGCGCCTCGGCAGCGATCATCGTCATCACCGTATACGTGCCGGTGCCGATATCGCTGGCTGCGCTGCTCACCACCAGGCGCCCATCGGCATGCAGCACGGCATGCGCGCGCGCGAACATCTGCATCGCATCCCACTGCCCGGTGGCCATGCCCCAACCCACCCATTCGCGCCCCTCCTTGCGCGCACGCGGCTGCAGGGGACGTTGCGACCAGCCGAAGCATTCGGCGCCTTGGCGATAGCATTCGCGCAATGCCTTGCTGGAGAACGGTTTGCCATCGGCAGGATTGACCTCGGCGTAGTTCTTCAGTCGCAGCGCCAGCGGATCGATGCCGACTTCGTAGGACAGTTCGTCCATGGCCACTTCCAGCGCATGCATGCCGTGGGTGGCGCCGGGCGCGCGCATGTCCATCGGGCTGTACTGGTCCAGGCTGACCAGGTTGTAGCCCAGGTGCACGTTGTCGCAGGCGTAGAGCTGCCCGCTCCAGTTGACCACCACTTCCACGTAGTCTTCGATGCGCGAAGTTTCGGCGATGGCCTCATGCCAGATCGCACGCAGCGTGCCATCGCGGTCGGCACCGAGCTTGAGCCGCTGCACGGTCTCCGGGCGATGACCGAAGGTGAACATCTGCTGGCGCGTGAGCACCACCCGCACCGAGCGGTCCAGCAGGATGGAGGCCATCACCGCCAGCGGCAACTGGTATTGCGGGCGCAGCCCGGAGCCGAAGGCGCCACCCACGTACGGGTTGCGCACGGTCACCTTGCGCTTGCTCAGGCCGAACACATGCGAGACATACCAGCGACTGTTCTGCGAGCCCTGGGTCTTGTCGTAGATGGTGAAATGGCCATCGGCCTCGCGGATCACGGTGGAGGCGAACAGTTCCATCGGATTGTGGTGCTCGACGCCGCTGTAGTAGTCCGCCTGCACCTGGCAGGCGGCATCGGCGAAGGCGGTGTCCGGCGTGCCCTTGTCCTTGGGCGGCGGCGTGAACCCGGCCCGCATGCCTTTGGGTTTGTGCGCACGGTCCAGATGGGTCATCAGGTTGGTGTGGTGCGGTTGCTGGGCGTATTCCACCTCCACCAGATGCGCGGCATGCCGCGCCGCCTCGAATGTCTCGGCCACCACCAGTGCGATGGGCTGGCCGCTGTAGAGAATGGTGTTGTCGTAGAGCGGGCGGAACGGCGAGCCGGGCGGCGCGGTCATGTCCTTGTAGAACAGGTCCATGCCGCGCATCCGCGGGCGGTTTTCGTGGGTGACGATCTCCAGCACACCCGGCACGGCGCGTGCCGCAGCCAGGTCGAAAGCAACAATGTGGCCTTTGGCAATGCTGCTGCTGACCACCACGCCATAGGCCAGGTCCGGCACCGGCCATTCGGCGGCGTAGCGTGCCTGGCCGGTGACCTTGGCGCGCCCGTCGATGCGGGCGACGCCGGTGCCGGTGGGGCGGAAACCGGTGCCGGGCTCGGCCACCGGTGGCATCAGTTCGCTGCCGTGCAGCTCGGTGCTGCGTGCATTCATGGCGATTCCTCCAGCGCGCTGGTGCGTCCGCGGTTGTCGACGGTACCTTCGCGCGCCACTTCCAGCGCGCGCACGATGGTCCGGTGCGCCAGGCGCACCTTGAACGCATTCTCGCCTTGTGGCTGCGCGCCTTGCAGCAGCGCATCGGCCAATCGCCCGAAACTGTCGGCATCGGCGGGTCGCCCGACCAGCTGCGCCTCGGCCTCCGGCTGACGCCAGGGCTTGTGCGCCACCCCGCCCAGGGCCACGCGCACCGCACGGATGCTGCCGTCTCCGGCCAGGTCCAGTGCAGCGGCCACCGACACCAGCGCGAATGCGTACGACAGGCGCTCGCGGATCTTGAGGTAGGCGCTATGCGCGACGAAGCGCTGTGCATCGGGTAGATCGATATGCACGATCAGCTCGTCCGGCTCCAGCGTGCTGTCCAGTTCGGGATGCTCGCCCGGCAAGCGGTGGAAGTCGGTGAATGCGATATCGCGTTCGCCGCGAGGGCCCTGCACGTGTACGACCGCGTCCAACGCCGCCAAAGCCACGCACATGTCCGAGGGGTGCGTCGCGATGCATTGTGCGCTGGCACCGAGAATGGCGTTGTATTTGGTCAGGCCGCCGATGGCCGAGCAGCCGCTGCCCGGCGTGTGCTTGTTGCACGCGGTGGCGCTGTCGTAGAAATACATGCAGCGCGTGCGTTGCAGCAGGTTGCCGCCATTGCTGGCCATGTTGCGGATCTGCGGCGAGGCACCCGCCAGGATGGCTGCGCTCAGTAATGGATAGCGCGCCTGCACGTCTGGGTGGTACGCAGTGTCGGCATTGCGCGCCAACGCGCCCAGCCGCATGCCTCCATCGGGCTGGACGCTGATGCTGTCCAGCGGCAGGTGATTGATGTCCACCAGGCGGCTGGGCCGCATCAGCTGCAGCTTCATCAGGTCGGTGAGATTGGTGCCACCGGCGATCAGGCGAACCGGCGCTTCCGAGGGCACAGGATGCGGGTCTTCGCCGCGCGGGGCGATGGCGGCGAGCGCCGCGTCGATGCTGTCGGCGCGCACATAGCTGAGCGGAATCATGCCGGCACCGTCCCGGGTTCCCAGGTCCTGGTTGCGCCGCTTTTCGCTTCGGCGGATGTGTCGAGCACGTCCATCACTGCGTCGGTGATCTGCGGATACGCGCCGCAGCGGCACAGGTTGCCGCTCATCAGCTCGCGGACCTGATCGCGATCGCGCGCTTTGCCTTCGTTGATGAGGCCTGCTGCCGAGCACAGCTGGCCCGGCGTGCAGTAGCCGCATTGGAAGGCATCGCGTTCGATGAAGGCACGCTGCAAGGGATGCAGCTGCTCGCCATCGGCAAGGCCTTCGACGGTGGTGATGTCGGCGCCGTCCTGCATGACGGCCATGGTCAGGCAACTATTGATGCGGCGCCCATTCACCAGCACCGTGCAGGCGCCGCACTGGCCGTGGTCACAGCCTTTCTTGCTGCCGGTGAGATCCAGCCGATCGCGCAACAGATCGAGCAGGCTCACCCAGGCTTCGAGCTGCAATTGGTAGGACTGGCCATTGATGCGCAGCTTGACCGGATAGGTCGGTGCGGACGTGGCAGTCGCCTGCGCCGTGTCGTGGGCGGTGGCGGGCGTGGCATTCATGCGAACCCCGTGGCGATGGCTGAGGAGGGCCACCACCTTGAACGCGCCGCGGTCAACGCAGAGTGACCACACAGCCATCGAACGGCGCCTGCTGCGCGCTGAGACGGACATCGTGCTGCGTCGTGGCGGTGGCACGGGTGTGCCAGTAGGTATTGCGCGATTGTCTAACAGGTGGCCACGCGTCAGCTGAATTCGTCAGCGACACGGGCGCTTCAGCTGCCTGCGTCCCGTCTGCTGCGACACGCGGCCGCTATTCTTGCGCCATCAGAACACGATGGCCGCCATGAGCCGACCCGGCGTCAACACCGATCTTCCGTTGCATGATGGACACGTGCTGCAGTGTCCGATGCTCGCACGCGTGCTCGACCACACCACAGGCGTGCTCGAGCAAGCAATGCGGCGTGCCCGGGCGGGCAATGCAGAGCGCCTGCAGGCGATTGCGTGGCCGGATGCGCAAGTGCGCCGGCTCGAAGCCACCGCTCACAGCCCTTCGGTGCAGGATTGCATCGCGCCGCAACGGCGCGATGCGTCGCGTTGTGGCGGGCGCAACGTGGCTGGCCGGAAGCCGGCGTCGGCCATATCTGCAGCTGCGCCGCCAGTGCGCGTACGCGCAGATTGGCGATGAGCGCGCGCGAGTGGGAAGGCACGAGAGTGGCGACCGATGGGCGTTGTTTCACCTACGTGTTCCCGTGCCGATGGGAAGACCATTGCAAGATCGGCTTTTCGCGCGATCCATTGGCACGCATCGGCAGCCTGCATCCTCGCTGGTTCGATTTCTTCGATCTCCAACGCGGTCTGCTGGTGGAAGCTGAGCGCGAGCGCGATGCGCGCGATCTGGAGCTGCAGCTACGTCGGCCCTTGCGTGCGCACAATGCACCGGCCCCGATGACGATCCGGGTCGCCGCCGGTGGGCAGACCGAGTGGTTCCGTGGCGTGAGCGAGGCGCTGGAACTGGCGGTAGCCGATCTGCGCACCCACGGCTATCGCGTCTTCGTGTTGCGCGACTGGTTGCACGCGGCAATGGCGCAACGCATCGACTGGTTGTACGACTGGTCCGCCGCGCAGCTGAGTCCGGACGAGCTGGAGGGCCTGATCGGGCCAACCCCGGCCCAACGCGCGTTGCGCGACGTGCTCGATGGCTACCGCGCCGTGGATCTGCCGCTGCAGGCGCATCTGCCCGAGCGGATCTGGGTCTGGTATTGCGGCAACCGGTGAGCGCATTGCCAACGCCTTGACGCCAGCCGGCACAGCATCGCGGCAGTTCCCGAGGAGGTGCCCCATGCAGACCGCACAACTGACATTGACCGAGGCCTTCAAGGTGTTGTTCTCGCTGCATCAGGTGCAGGCCGCCGAGATGGTGATCGCACCGGGCGAGGGCGAAGGCGGGCCCGACAATCGCCATCGCGGTGCCGACCAGTGGTTGTACGTCGTCGATGGCGACGGCACGGCCATCGTCGATGGGCAATCGCACCCGTTGCAGGGTGGAAGCCTGCTCGCCATCGAACGCGGCCAGGCGCATGAAATCCGCAACACCGGAACGCGGCCTCTGAAGACCGTCAACTTCTATCACCCACCGGCCTACGATGCGCAAGGCGAGCCGTTGCCGGCCGGGGAGGGCTAGTGTGATCGTGGTGCCATTACGTATGTATCTGCCGAATACGCCAATGCGATCGATGGCTGCGCAAGCGCAAGCGCAGGTGAAGACGCCAGGCATGCTTCAACGCAAAGTAAGCATCGCGCCGACTGTGTATTGACGCAGCGTTTGATACACCGAGTTGCCATCCATCGCCTGGGATAGTGTCATGCCTCAGACCAAGACACGCCGCGCTGCCGCCAAGGACAAGCGCGAAGGAAAGTCGGCCAGTACCCAGGCCGGCGAATATGTGAAAGAAGAGATCGACCAGGTGCGCAAGGGTGCGCACGGAGTGAAAAACACCAAGCAGGCCATCGCGATCGGCTTGTCCAAGGCGCGCCGCGACGGCGTGGATGTTGCGCCATCCCGTTCTGCATCCAAGGCCACCAGGAAAAAAACTGCGCAGGACAAGGCCGCTGCGACCTCCAAAAAACCGGTGTCGCGCACACGCTCGGCCGGCGCAAAGAAGGCTTTGAAGACCGCCAGCAAGCACACCACCGCCAAGAAGACGGTGGGTAAAAAGGCGTTGTCCACCCAGACTGCGCGTGCCGCAAAAAAGCGCACGGCCAGTGATCGCTCGACAGCAGCGAAGAAGGCAGCGAAGACCAAGGGCCCGGCCGTGCGCAAGGCGGCCGCGAAGAAGGCGGCTGCGACGCGCAAGCGTGCTGGCCAGGGCAGCGAGACTTAGCGCAGCGGTTGATCATGCCGCGTGCTGCAGACAGACGGGTTCCGAGTCTGATGCAACTGCCTGACACGGCGAGTATCGGCCAGCTCGCTTCAGACGTAGTCGGGCGTTGGTTCATTGACCCGCTGCGGATGTCGCACCTGCAGGCGGGGCCTCAGCCATGCTGCGCAGGCCGCTTCGTCCAGCGAGCCGTCGGCCAACCCGATGTAGAACCCGTAGAGCTCAAGATCGTCTGCCACCAGCATTGCACCGTTGAGCACGACGAAGGTTTCGCAGGCGACGGCGGCGGTGCGTTTGTTGCCGTCGACAAACGGGTGATTGCGTGCCAGGCCATAGGCCAGGCTGGCCGCAAGCGCCGCCAGATCCGGTGGCGGGTCGCCGTAGGACAGTAATTGCCTGGGTCTGGCCAGCGCCGAGTCGAGCAGGGCATCGTCGCGCACGCCGCTACCGCCACCATGCTCTGCCAGCTGGCGCTCATGGATGGCAAGCACCAGTGGCCGTTCGATCCAGATGATCATGGCTGCGGGTTACTGCGCCAGCTTGTGCAACAGCGTGCGGCGTTCGCGCATCACCTGCTCGGCCACATCCATCTGTGCCGCCAGCGTCGGGTCGAAGGCGGTCAGCTTGATGCCGTCTGGCGTCTCCAGTGCATAGAGTTCATCGCCCTTGCCGAGTCGCAGGCGGGCAAGCAGTTCCTTGGGCAGGATGACCCCCGAGGAATTGCCGATGGCGGTGATCTTGAGTTTCATGGCGGCATCTCACGTTAGTATTTGAGTTATAACTTGTGCCTCGGCCAGTCGCAAGTGGCGTGCTGAAGCGGCTCAGCAAGCCGGTCTCGCCTGCTGCGATCGATGGGTGTACAAATGTACACCTTGTCCCGTCCAGCTGCCGAACCTCCGATGCCATCGCTTCCCCCCCAACGTGCCGCCGTGCTGGCCTTCCTGCAGGAGCAAGCCATGGCAGGGGTCTTTCCCAGCCTGGCCGAAATCGCGCAGGCCTTCGGGTTTGCCTCGCGCACTGCGGCGCAAAAGCATGTGCAGGCGCTGGCCGAGGCCGGCTTGATCGAACTGCTGCCCAATCAGAAGCGCGGCATCCGCATGCCGGGCGGTCGTCAACGCGATGCCTTGCTGGCGTTGCCGGTGCTGGGGCGGGTGGCGGCCGGCGTGCCGATCGGGGCGGATATCGGCCTGGACCGGCAACTGTGGCTGGACCGCGCGCTGTTTTCGCTGCGCCCGGATTACCTGCTCAAGGTGCAGGGCGACTCGATGATCGACGACGGCATCCTGGATGGCGATCTGGTCGGCGTGCATCGCAGCAACGAGGCGCGTGATGGCCAGATCGTGGTGGCGCGGGTGGATGGCGAAATCACCATCAAGCGGCTGGAGCGCGGTGCCGACTCCATTCGCCTGCTGCCGCGCAACCGCGCGCATGCGCCGATCGTGGTGGCCGCCGATGCCGACTTCGCGATCGAAGGGCTGTACTGCGGCCTGATCCGGCAGGGCTGAGATGAGCGAGCCGGTGCAATTGCGACAGCACGGCAATGCGGCAGTGGCCATGCCGCTGGACGCATTGCTGGCCGCGCGCACGGTGTGGCGGGCCGGCCACGGCACGGCCACCGTCAGCGGCGGTGAAACCACCGGGCACGCCGCGCTGGATGCGGTGCTGCCCGATGGCGGCTGGCCGCGGCGTGCGCTCACCGAGCTGTTGTTGCCGGCCCATGGCGTGGGCGAGATCGGCTTGCTGCTGCCCACGCTGGCACGCATGACCGGCGCCGGCAGCCGGGTGGTGCTGGTGGCGCCGCCGTTCATTCCGTATGCGCCGGCCTGGCAGGCGGGCGGGGTGGTGCTGGAACAGCTGGAGGTGGTGCAGGCCGAGCCGCGGCAAGCGCTGTGGGCCTTCGAACAATGCCTGCGCAGCGGCGCCTGTGCGGCGGTGCTGGGCTGGCCGCAGACTGGCGATGCACGCGCGCTGCGGCGCCTGCAGGTGGCGGCCGACAGCGGCAATTGCTGCGCATTCGCGCTGCGCGACCGGCGCCATGCGGTCAATGCCTCGCCGGCGGCGCTGCGGCTGGAATTCCTGCCCGAGCGCGAGGCCTGGCAGGTGCGCAAGTGCCGCGGCGGGCAGGTGCCGTCGCAGCCGCTGCGGCTGGCGCATTGAGGCGCGCGCATGTTGTGGGCCTGCCTATTGCTGCCGCAGCTGGCGCTGGACGCTGTCCTTCGGCGTCTGGAAGAGCCGCAGGCGCCGCTGGCGCTGGTGGAAGGCCCGGCGCAGCTGCGCAGCCTGCATTCGGTCAATGCCGCAGCCGCGGCGGCGGGCTTGAAGGCCGGCATGCGGTTGTCGGCGGCGCATGCGCTGATGACGCAGGTACGTACCATCGATTACGACGCGCAGGACGAAGCGCGGATGCAGCGGTTTCTTGCGGCCTGGGCATACCGGCATAGTTCGTTGGTGAGCCAGCAATGGTCGCGCGCCATCGTGCTGGAAGCCGCAGCCAGCTTTCGCCTGTTCGGCCCCTGGCCACGTTTCGAGCGCCGCCTGCGCGATGAGCTGCAGGCGCTGGGCTTCCAGCACCGGCTTGCGCTGGCGCCCACGCCGCGTGCCGCACGCGTACTGGCCGGCCTGCGCGATGGTATGGCGGTGACAGAATTGCAGGCCCTGCACCGAACGCTGGACAGCGTGCCGGTGCGTCGTGCCGCGTTGCCGGGCGATGCCGGCGAGCGCCTGCAGCACATGGGCATCCGCACGCTCGCCGCAGTGCGTGCGCTGCCGCGCGACGGGCTGCGCCGCCGCTTCGGTGCAGACCTGCTGGAGCACCTGGATCGTCTCTATGGCGACGCCGATGATCCATTGGACTGCTATGCGCCGCCGGACCATTTCGATCAGCGCGTGGAGCTGGGCTACGAGGTGGAAACGCATCCGGCGCTGCTGTTCCCGCTGCGGCGGTTGATCGGCGACCTGTGCACCTACCTGTCCATCCGCGATGGCGGCGTGCAGCGTTTCCTGCTGCGGCTGGAGCACGAAGAGGGCGCCACCGATGTGGAGATCGGCCTGCTCACGCCCGAGCGTGCGCCCACGCTGCTGTTCGAGCTGGCCCGCAACCGGCTGGAGCGGGTGGAGATTCCGCGCCCGGTGGTGGCGATGCGCCTGCTGGCGCGCCAGTTGCCCCCGTTCGTGCCGGCCATGCGCGACCTGTTCGATCAGCGCGCGCAGCAATCGGTGGACTGGCCGCAACTGCGCGAGCGCCTGCGTGCGCGGTTGGGCGATGAGGCGGTGTATCGGGTGATGCCGGCCGACGATCCACGCCCGGAGCGGGCCTGGCGGCGCGCCATCGGCGATGCGGTGCGCGAGGCCGCTGCGCCGCCACGCCCGCCGCGGCCCACTTGGCTGCTGCCGCAACCGGTACCGCTGCACGAGACGCAGCTGCGCATCGTGTCCGGTCCGGAGCGACTGGAAAGCGGCTGGTGGGACGACGCCGAAGCCCGGCGCGACTACTACGTGGTGGAAACCGCGCGCGGCCGCCGCGCCTGGGTGTTCGCCGCGCCGGGCCGTGTGGATGGCTGGATGCTGCATGGATGGTTTGCGTGACCGGATCCATGTCCGCGAGGGATTGCAGCATGTCCTGGCCGGTGCATCGCTGCGCTGGCGGCGCACGTGGCACGCATTGCGCGCAATCGGCCACAGGATCTGCAAGCGCACGGTCTGCTGCGCACCGCAATTTGTGTGCGGCGCTGCGCACTGCGCACGAGCCGCGTCCATGAGCTGGGACGACGCCGTCGATGGCGTGGACCGCGATACCCCCGGCGGGCGCATGCCGCGTGGCTGGAATGTGGCCGCACGCCTGCGCGCGGCCAATGACGATGTCACCCATGCAGACGCTGCCGATGGGTTGCCCGCCTATGCCGAGCTGCATTGCCTGTCGGATTTCTCGTTCCTGCGTGGCGCGTCCAGTGCCGAGCAGCTGTTCTCGCGTGCGCAGCACTGCGGCTACAGCGCGCTGGCGATCACCGACGAATGCTCGCTGGCCGGCATCGTGCGCGGCCTGGAGGCCTCGCGCGCCACCGGGGTGCGGCTGATCGTCGGCAGCGAATTCACCCTGGTCGATGGCACCCGCTTCGTGCTACTGGTGGAGCATGCGCAAGGCTATCCGCAGCTGTGCGCGCTGATCACCACCGCACGGCGCGCGGCAGGCAAGGGCGCCTATCGGCTGGGGCGTGCCGAGGTGGAAGCGCAGTTCCGCGACGCGGTGCCCGGCGTGTTCGCGTTGTGGCTGCCCGGCATGCAGCCGCAGGCCGAGCAGGGCGCCTGGTTGCAGCAGGTGTTCGGCGAGCGCGCATTCGTGGCGGTGGAGCTGCACCGCGAACAGGACGATGCCGCGCGCCTGCAGGCCCTGCAACTGCTGGCGCAGCAGCTGGGCATGACCGCCCTGGCCAGTGGCGATGTGCATATGGCGCAGCGCCGCGAGCGCATCGTGCAGGACACCTTGACCGCCATCCGTCACGGCCTGCCGCTGGCCGAATGCGGCGCGCACCTGTTTCGCAATGGCGAGCGGCATCTGCGTACCCGGCGCGCGCTGGGCAACATCTATCCACCGGCCTTGCTGCAGGCCACGCTGGCATTGGCGCAGCGCTGCACCTTCGACATCTCCAGACTCGAATACACCTATCCCAAAGAGTTGGTGCCCGAAGGGCATACGCCTGCGAGTTATCTGCGTCAGCTCACCGAAGCCGGTATCCGCGAGCGCTGGCCCGGCGGTATCTCGGCCAAGGTGCGCGAGGACATCGAAAAAGAGTTGGCCTTGATCGCGTTCAAGAACTACGAGGCATTCTTCCTCACTGTGCACGACGTGGTGCGCTTCGCGCGGTCCAGGAAAATTCTCTGCCAGGGCCGCGGCTCATCAGCCAACTCGGCGGTGTGTTATGCATTGGGCATCACGGCGGTCAACCCGGACGAAACACGTCTGTTGATGGCGCGCTTCCTGTCCGAACAACGCGACGAGCCGCCGGATATCGACGTGGATTTCGAGCACGAACGCCGCGAGGAAGTGCTGCAATACGTTTACGAGAAATACGGCCGCGAACGCGCCGCCCTTGCCGCCACGGTGATCTGCTACCGCGGCAAGAGCGCGGTGCGCGATGTGGCCAAGGCGTTCGGGCTGCCGCCCGACCAGATCGCGCTGCTGGCCAATTGCTACGGCTGGGGCAATGGCGATACGCCGATGGAGCAGCGCATCGAGGAAGCCGGCTTCGATCTGGCCAATCCGTTGATCGACAAGATCCTCAACGTGACCGAGCAGTTGCGCGATCACCCGCGGCACCTGTCGCAGCACGTGGGCGGATTCGTGATCTCCGATGAACCGCTGTCGCTGCTGGTGCCGGTGGAGAACGCCGCCATGGCCGACCGCACCATCATCCAGTGGGACAAGGACGATCTGGAAACCATGAAGCTGCTCAAGGTCGATTGCCTGGCCCTGGGCATGCTGACCTGCATCCGCAAAACGCTGGAACTGGTGCGTGGTCATCGTGATCGCACGTTCACCATTGCCACGCTTCCGAACGACGATACGCCGACCTACAGGATGATCCAGCGTGCCGACACCGTCGGCGTGTTCCAGATCGAGTCGCGTGCACAGATGGCGATGCTGCCAAGGCTCAAACCGGCAGAGTTCTACGACCTGGTGATCGAAGTGGCGATCGTGCGGCCTGGCCCGATCCAGGGCGATATGGTGCACCCGTACCTGCAACGCCGCAAAGACAAGAGCCTGATCAACTATCCCTCCGAAGGCGTAGAAAAGATTCTCGGGCCAACATTGGGAATTCCGCTGTTCCAGGAGCAGGTGATGGAGTTGGTGATCCACGCCGGCTACGACCCTGACGAAGCCGACAAGCTGCGCCGTTCGATGGCGGCCTGGCGCCGCGGTGGCGATATGGAATCGCATCGCGTGCGCATTCGCGCATTGATGGAAGGCAAAGGCTACGCCTCCACCTTCATCGACCAGATCTTCGAGCAGATCAAGGGCTTCGGCTCCTACGGGTTTCCGCAAAGCCATGCCGCCTCGTTCGCCAAGCTGGTCTATGCCAGTTGCTGGCTCAAGCGCCACGAACCGGCGGCCTTCGCCTGCGGCCTGCTCAATGCGCAGCCGATGGGCTTCTATTCGGCCAGCCAGATCGTGCAGGACGCGCGCCGCGGCAGCCCCGAGCGCGCGGCGGTGCAGGTGCTGCCGGTGGACGTGCTGCACAGCGACTGGGACAACACCCTGGTCGGCGGCAGGCCGTGGCGCAGCGACGAGGACCCTGGCGAACAACCGGCGATCCGGCTGGGCATGCGACAGATCAGCGGCTTGTCGAAGCAGGCGGCCCTGCGCCTGGTCGCCGCGCGTGCGCAGCGCGCCTTCGCCGATATCGGCGACCTGTGCCTGCGTGCGGCGCTGGACGAAAAGGCCCGCCTGGCACTGGCCGAGGCCGGGGCGCTGCAGTCGATGGTGGGTAACCGCAATGCCGCGCGCTGGGCCATGGCCGGGGTGGAGGCGCGTCGCCCGTTGCTGCCGGGCAGCCCGAAAGAGCGCCTGGTGCAGTTCGAGGCGCCGCGCGCGGGCGAGGAGATCCTGGCCGATTACCGCGCGGTGGGCTTGAGCCTGCGGCAGCACCCGATGGCGCTGCTGCGCCCGCAGATGGTGCAGCGGCGCATCCTGGGCCTGCGCGACTTGCAGGGCCGCCGCCACGGCAGCGGCGTGCACGTGGCCGGGCTGGTGACCCAGCGCCAGCGCCCGGCCACCGCCAAGGGCACCATCTTCGTCACCCTGGAAGACGAGCACGGCATGATCAACGTGATCGTCTGGGCGCACCTGGCGCTGCGGCGCCGCCGCGCGCTGCTGGAATCGCGCCTGCTCGCGGTGCGCGGGCGCTGGGAACGCGTGGATGGCGTGGAGCACCTGATCGCCGGCGACCTGCACGACCTCAGCGACCTGCTCGGCCAGATGCAGCTGCCTTCGCGCGATTTCCACTAGCAGCGATCCACGCGTCACCGTCGACCAGTCAGGGGTGCAATGCGCCATCCCGACCGGCGTTGGCGTCAGCGGTGATCATGCGCAGCTGTGCGCGGGCCCTCGCGAGCGATGCGTACCGTGCGGTCGCTATGGCATTGCCGCAGATCGTCGGGCGCGCCGCTGGCGGCGATGGATCGTGTTTCTCGTGCACGGCCCAGCCCGCCAGCGGCCGTGATCCCGATGCGCCCGGCCGCCGCCACCGCGGCCACGCCAAACGCGGCCACGCCAAACGCGGCCGCTCGTCGGCTCACGCCAACCAACCGGTCTGTTCCATGCCCGGGTCACCGGGAACCAACCGGTCTGTGCTACACCATGCACTCCCGCGCGCTCCGCGCGAGCTGTTCCTTCACCCACGAGGCGATCATGAAGTTGGAGGCGTTGTTCGAGCAGTTGCATACCTTGCCCACCGTGCCCAAGGTGGCGCAGGACCTGATCCGTCAGTTCGACGATCCGGACACCAATATCGATACGCTGGCGCACACCATCGAGCGCGATCCGGTGATCGCCGCCAAGGTGCTGCGGCTGGCCAATTCGGCGCGCTTCCATGGTCTGCGCGATTCCACCAGTGTGGAAGACGCCGCCATGCGGCTGGGTTTCAACACGCTGCGCACGCTGGTGCTGGCCTCGGCGATGACCGGCGCCTTCCGTGCCGGCCCGGGCTTCGACCTCAAGGCGTTCTGGCGGCACAGTTTCGAGGTGGCCGGCATCTGCCGCCTGCTGGCGCGCCAGCATGGGCTCGATCCGGAGACCGCCTTCACCTGCGGCATGATGCACAACATCGGCGAACTGCTGATCCAGTCCGGCGCACCGGATTACGCCAGCCGCATCAACCACGAGACCTCATCGGCCGGGCATGCCGCCGAAGAAACCCTGCAGCTGGGCTTCGGCTACCCTGAGGTCGGCGCCGAGCTGGCACGCCGCTGGCAGCTGCCGACGGTGATCCAGAACGCCATCGCCTACCAGGTGCGCCCTGCGGCCGCGCCCGAGGGCGAGCGCATGCCGTTGCTGGTCGCCCAGGCGGTACAGGTCTCCGATGCGTTGCATGCCCATGGCGGCGCCACTGCGGCGGCACTGGAGGCGGTCCGTGGGCCGTTGATGGATGGCGTGGATCTGGACGCCCTGTTCACGGCGCTGCCGGATGTCATCGAAGCCGATCGCGCGTTCGCCGAATTGCTGCACTGAGCCGTCTGCCGCTGCGTCGCTGCAGACGCAGCGGATCCAACGTGCGGTCCTGCGCGCTTGGGTTGGTGACGCTTGCGATGGCAGACAGGGAACCGCTCCTGCCCGGGCCCGCGGCAGGAGCGGGCTGCCAGCGGGATGGTGACTGCAGGGTGGCGATCAGCATGCAGGGCGTTTGATACCGCAAGGCCGGCGTTACTTTCCTATGGCTGCGCAAGCTGCCGCTGCCGTCTGCCGGCACCTGCGCTGTCTCGGCGAGGGCGCCCGGCAGCGTGGCGACGACAGATGCCGCGGAGCGCCTGCCTTGTCATGTGCGTCACACGCCAGACCCTGCACGCTGTCACGCCGCGCCGCAGCTGGACTCGATCGGGCGCACACGCTAGCGTGGCACGGATTTTTTGCCCACAGGGGAATGCCCAATGAGCCATGACGCGCAGCCGCGCCAGCTCACCTTTCGCGCTGTCGTACTGGCCATCGTGCTGGCGGTGGTGCTGTCGGCCGCCAACGCCTATCTCGGCCTGTTCGCGGGCCTGACCATCGCCACCGCGATTCCGGCGGCCGTGGTGTCGATGGGCGTGCTGCGCCTGCTCGGCGGCGGCACCATCCTGGAGAACAACATCGTCCAGACCGGCGCCTCGGCCGGTTCGTCGATCGCCGCCGGGGTGATCTTCACCATTCCGGCGCTGGTGATCATGGGCTACTGGCCGGACTTCAAATACTGGTGGGTACTGGGCATCGCCGGCATGGGCGGCCTGCTGGGTGTGCTGTTCTCGGTGCCGCTGCGGCGTTCGATGATCGTCGAAGACCCGCTGCCGTTCCCCGAAGGCAAGGCCGCCGCCGAAGTGCTCAAGGCTGGCGAAAATCCCGGCCCGGGCCTGAAGATCCTGGCCGCCTCCGGCGCCATCGGTGCGCTGGTCAAGCTGGGCGCGGCCAGCGGGCTGCGGGTGATTCCGGACACCTGGGCGCAGGCCACCTACCTGGGCGGCAGCCGCCTGGTGGGCTATATCGGCACCAATCTGTCGCCGGCATTGCTGGGCGTGGGCTACATCGTCGGCCTGAACGTGGGCATCGTGGTGCTGTCCGGCTCCATCCTGTCCTGGCACATCGCCATCCCGCTGTACCAGCAGTTCTTCATGGGCTCGGACCCGGCCCTGGCGCAGAGCCTGGCCGGTGTGCCGGCGGCCGATGCGGCGTTCGGCATCTGGGGCGCGAAGATCCGCTATCTCGGTGTCGGCGCGATGTTGATCGGTGGCGTGTGGACGCTGTTCTCGCTGCGCAAGTCGCTGCTGTCCGGCGTCAAGAGCGGCTTTGCCGCCGCACGCAAGGGCAGCGGCGGGGTGGTGGCGCACACCGAGCGCGACCTGCCGATGAAGTGGATGCTGGTGGCGCTGGTGCTGTGCACGCTGCCGCTGCTGGGCCTGTACCAAGCCATCGTGCAGCAGTGGCACGTCTCGATCCCGATGACCATCATCATGATCGTGGCCGGCTTCCTGTTCGTATCGGTGTCCGGCTATCTGGCCGGCTTGATCGGCTCGTCCAACAACCCGGTCTCCGGTATCACCATCTCCACCATCCTGTTCGCTTCGGCGGTGCTGGTGCTGCTGCTGGGCAAGAGCGGGCTGGTGCCGGTGGGCATCGGCGCCGCGCCCCTGGGCGCGGTGGCCGCGATCATGATCGGCGCAGTGGTGTGCTGCGCGGCGGCGGTGGGCGGCGACAACCTGCAGGATCTCAAGGCCGGCTATCTGGTCGGAGCCACGCCATGGAAGCAGCAGTTGATGCTGGGCATCGGTGCGTTCTCGTGCGCGCTGATCATGGCGCCGGTGCTGAACCTGTTGGCCCAGGCCTACGGCATCGGTCCGGCCACGCCGCAGCATCCCAATTCGCTAGGTGCGCCGCAGGCCACATTGATGGCATCGGTGGCCAAGGGCCTGTTCGGCGGCCAGCTGCCGTGGAGCATGATCGCGATCGGTGCGGTGGTAGGTGCGGCCATCATCGCGCTGGACGAATGGTTGAAGGCCACCGGCAAGCGTTTCCGCGTACCGGTGCTGGCAGCGGCCATCGGCATCTATCTGCCGCTGGAGCTGATGGTGCCGATCTTCCTCGGTGGGCTGATTGCGCATCTGGTCGAGCGCTTCCACAACATCCGCGCCGACGACGAAGACGGCCGCGATCGCGTGCATCGCCCGGGCGTGCTGTTCGCCGCCGGCCTGATCACCGGCGAGGCGCTGATGGGCATCGCGATCGCTGTGCCGATCGTGGTATCCAGTCGTGCCGACGTGCTGGCACTGCCGGCCACCCTGCAACTCAACCAATGGTTCGGCCTGGCCATTCTCGCGTTGGTCGGCTGGCTGTTGTATCGCGTCGGCAAGCGCGGCGAACGCGCTGCCTGATGCCGGCGCTGCAGGTGGTGCACGCGCGTGTACCACCTGCAGTGCGCAGCGCTGCCCGGGGCACGCCTGCGGTCTCTGTGGCGAATGTGGATCTGCAGGCCAGGCACTGTTGTCCAGCCGGCGCTGCATCATGCACACACACCGGAGCACCACCGGTCACGCCACTTTGCGCGGGATTTACGCTTCACGCCGGGCGCCGGCATAGCGCCTTTATGCCGCCGTTACCTATCGTGGCGTCTCCCGCACCGCGGTGCGCCACGAGATTCGCAGACCGCATCATCCCCGACCTGTCCTCCCAGCCACCGCTGCGCGCACGCGACAGCTCGAACCACCCGCACTTGCCTTCGTGGTCAGCGTGCGCCGGCATCGATGCCTCCCGGAGAGGTCTCGGCGCCCGCGGCCTGCCGCATCCCACCCTGAGTTATCGCGCGCCTGCCTTCCGGTATGGCGCCGCTTCGCCATGGAATCCATCCAATGCCGTTTGCCGTTCCCCATTCTCCCGCGCGCCAGCGCGTGCCGCTGCTCACCCTCGCATCGACCGTACTGCTATGCGCTGCCTCATGGCAGGTGCACGCACAGGACGCCAGCGAGGCGCCGCTGTGCACCGACCGTCCGACCAAGGCCAATGCCACCTGCACCGTGCCGGCCGGCGCCTGGCAGCTGGAAACCGATATCGGTAACTACGCTCGCGACACCCAGCCCGGCACGCGTACCGAAACGTCCTACTTCACCAATCCCACGCTCAAGTACGGCGTCAGTGACCGCATCGATCTGCAGCTCAACTGGGCCCCGCAGCTGCAGGTCAGGAGCACCGATCGTGCAACCGGCGAGCGCAGCAGCCTCAGTGGCGGTGGCGATCTCTACCTGCGCATGAAAGCGCGCGTCTACCAGAGCGATACCGCCAGCGTGGCGCTGTTGCCGTTCGTCAAGGCGCCCACTGCGCGCACCGGCCTGGGCAACGACAGCTGGGAAGGCGGCCTTGCGGTGCCGATCAGCTTCGTACTGCCGCGCAGCTTCTCGCTGACCTTCGGTCCGGAGCTGGATTGGCTGGCCGACAGCGACGGCAGCGGCAAGCACGTGGCCATCGTCAACCTGATCAACCTGGCGCGGCCGTTGACGCCCAGATTGTCGATGGCGGTGGAGCTGTGGTCCTCGATCAATCGCGATCCCGCGCAGACCATCGAACAGGCCTCGGCCGACATTGCCGCCACCTATCTGCTCAATCCGCTGCTGCAGCTGGATGTGGGCGCCAATTTCGGCCTCAACGAGCGTACCCCGGACGCGCAGCTGTACATGGGGCTGTCCCACCGCTTCTGAGGCATGGCCCACACCTGCCGCAGGCGTGGGGCAGGTGTGGGCACGGGGCGGCGACGCATGACCTCCTGCCTTTGCGCGTGCGCCGCAGCAACGCCTACCATCGACGTTTTGCCGTTGCGGGAATCTCGATGAAGCTTCGTTACGCCTTGCTGCCCCTGTGTCTGTTGAGCGCCTTGCCAACGCTGTCCGCCGCGCGCGGTTTCGATGTGCGCGACATGGTGGCGCTGGACAGAGTGTCTGCGCCTACGCTGAGCCCGGATGGCAGCGTGGTGCTGTTCGCCAAGCGCCAGGCCAAGACCGCCAACGGCAAACCGGCCACCAGCCTGTGGGTGCGCAACCTGCGCACCCGCGATGCGGCGCCGCCCAAGCGGCTCACCCCCGAGGGCTGGAACGTCAACAGCCCGGCGCTGTCGCCGGATGGCAAGACGGTGTACTTCCTCAGCAGCAAGTCCGGCAGCCAGCAGCTGTACGCGCAGCCTCTGGCCGGCGGTACCCCGCAGCAGCTCACCGCCTTCGCGGTGGACGTGGACAGCTACAAGCTCTCGCCGGACGGCAAGCGCATCGCCTTCAGTGCCGGCGTGTTCCAGGACTGCGGCTCGGACCTGGGCTGCACCAAGAAGAAGCTGGGCGAGCGCAAGAACAGTAAGGCCAGCGGCGTGGTGTACGACCAGTTGTTCGTGCGTCACTGGGACACCTGGAACGACGGCCGTCGCAACACCTTGTTCGTGGCCGAGTTGCCGGCGGCCGGTGCCAAGGCCGTGGTCGGCGCCTCGGCCATCAGTGCCACGCTGGCCGGCGATGCGCCGTCCAAGCCGTTCGGGGGCAACGACGATTACGCCTGGTCGCCCGATGGCGCCAGCGTGGTGGCCAGCGTGCGCATTCCGCAGCCGCATGGCCCCGAGGCGGGCAGGAACGCCAGGGCCGGTGCCAAGCCCACCGGCAACGATGAATCCTGGCAGACCAACTTCGACCTGTACCGCCTGGATGCCACCGGCAAGGCCGCGCCGGTCAACCTGACCGCGGACAACCCGGCCTGGGATGCCGGCCCGGTGTTCAGCACCGACGGCGGGACGCTGTACTACCGTGCCATGCAGCGGCCCGGCTTCGAGGCCGATCGCTTCGGCCTGATGGCGATGGACCTGGCCAGCGGCAAGACCCGCGAAATTGCGCCCAAGTGGGATCGCTCGGCGGGCGAGATCGTGCTGAGCGAAGACGGCGCCAGCCTCTACACCAGTGCCGACGAACTCGGCGAGCATCCGCTGTTCAAGATCGATATCGCCAGCGGCGAGGCGACCAAGCTGGTGGGCGAGGGCAGCGTGCATGCGCCCACGCTGGCCGGCGGCACGCTGGCGTTTACCCGCAGCTCGCTCAAGAGCGGCGACCAGATCTTCGTCAGCGATGCGCAAGGCCAGGGGCTGCGTGCCATCACCCAGAGCGCCGCCGAGCAGCTGCCCGACGTGCAGTTCGGCGACTACGAACAGTTCAAGTTCAAGGGCTGGAACAACGACACCGTGTATGGCTATGTGGTCAAGCCGTACAACTTCCAGGAAGGCAAGACCTATCCGGTGGCGTTCCTGATCCACGGCGGCCCGCAGGGCAGCTTCGGCAATGGCTGGAGCAATCGCTGGAATCCGCAGACCTACGCCGGCCAGGGCTATGCGGTGGTGATGATCGACTTCCACGGCTCCACCGGCTATGGCCAGGACTTCACCGATGCGATCAGCCAGCACTGGGGCGACCGCCCGCTGGAAGACCTGCAGAAGGGCTGGGCGGCCGCGCAGAAGCAGTACGGCTTCCTCAACGGCGACAAGGCCTGCGCACTGGGCGCCAGCTATGGCGGCTACATGGTCTATTGGATGGCAGGCAACTGGAATCAACCGTGGAAGTGCCTGGTCGACCATGACGGTGTGTTCGACAACCGCACCATGGGTTATGCCACCGAGGAGTTGTGGTTCAGCGAGTGGGAAAACGGCGGCACGCCGTGGCAGAACCCGGCTGGCTACGAGAAGTTCAATCCGGTGCTGCACGTGGACAAGTGGAAGGTGCCGATGCTGGTGATCCACGGCCAGCAGGATTTCCGCATCCCGGTCGAGCAGGGCCTGGCCGCGTTCACCGCGCTGCAGCGCAAGGGCATCGAATCGAAGTTCCTGTACTTCCCGGACGAGAATCACTGGGTGCTCAAGCCGGACAACAGCATCCTGTGGCACGACACCGTCAATGGCTGGTTGAAACAGCATATAGGTCAGTGACCAGAATGGTCCCGGCACTTCGCTTCGTTGCGGCGTGCCGGGATTCCTGCAGGCCTTCCTGCCTGCCGCTGGATGCGCATGGACGATGCGCGTTTTGATTGCTGGGCCCGGGCACAACGCAATCAACCGCAGCAGCGGTCGTATCGCACGACGTGCGCAGGTGGGGGCGTCGCCTGCTGCAGCGCTCGCTCGAGACGGCGATGTGTGGCCACGACAGCGCCGGATGAGTGCGCTTGCCGGACGTCAGCGGGCGTGCGGCAAGGCCAACGCCGGCTGATCGGGCACGGATATCATTGCCCCAGCGACATGCGGGCATGGCAAAATAGCGTTTGTTTAACTTCTGCAGTTCTTGCCGGGATCGCAAGGAACTCCCCACATGCGCAGCTTCGTTCCTCCCGCTTTTTTCGGGCTCGCCCTGATCGTCAGTCCTGCCTGGAGCGCCGTTCCGCGGCAGGCGGCCAGTGCGCCGGTACGCGCAACGGCCGCTACCGCCCCAGCGGCGGGCAGCAGTGCCGAAACCGGCGGCGGCGAGCTGCTGGTGCCGCTGCCGGCCACGCTCAAGTCGGGCATGAGCTACCGCGCCTTTTCGCAAGCGATCGCCGAGCGCGGCTGGCAGCCGGTGGATCCGCTGGCCGCCGATAGCTGCATGGCGGTGGGCGACTGCCAGATCGAATTCGTCTCGCCCGCTGCCGCCGCGCGCCTGCGCGTGCAGGTCGGTTCGCAGGACGGAGCGGCCGTGGTACAGGGCTGGGCGGCACGGCGCATGCCGGCCGACCGCCTGGGCACGACCAGTGCCTCTCTCGACAACGCCAAGGTCAGCCCCCCTGCAGCCACGGCGACCGTGGCCGAAGAGCCACGCTGAGCGCCTGCAGGCTGCGCAGCCTGCGCGGCGTATCATGAGGTAGTGCGTTGACGGTGGTCGCAGCCAGTGCGGCGTCGCCGTCCTGATGTCGCGCCTTTCCTGATCACGAGCCCCCGTCCTGCATGAAGAGCATCGATCCTGCCGATCTGGAAGCGTTGTTCGATGCCGTGCCGGACGTGCTGTTCTTCGTCAAGGATCGCGAGGGCCGCTATACCCACGTCAATCAGACCATGCTGCGGCGATTGGGCCTGAAGTCGCGCAAGGAGTTGATCGGCAAGCGCGTGGCCGAGGTGTATCCCAGCGGGCTTGGCGCCAACTACGCCAACCAGGACGAGCAGGTGCTGGCCGGAGAGGTCATCGATAACTTGCTGGAGCTGCACCTGTTCGCCAACCGTGAGCCGGGCTGGTGCCTGACCTGCAAGCGTCCGTTGCTGGTGGACGGCAAGGTGCACGGCATCATCGGCATTTCGCGCGACCTGGGCCCGCAGGACGGGCACGAATCGCAGTACGAGAAACTGCGGCTCGCCCTGGCCTATCTCAACGCCAATTACGCGCAGAACATCCGCATGCAGGCGCTGGTGGACATCACCGGATTCTCGATGTCCAAGCTGCAGCGTTCGTTTCGCAAGGTGTTCCAGCTCACCCCGCAACAGGTGCTGGCCAAGTTGCGTTTGCAGATGGCGATGCATCTGCTGCACGGAGACAAGAGCCTGACCGAGATCGGCCATGCCTGCGGCTTCAGCGACCAGAGCGCGTTCGCGCGGCAATTCAAGCAAGCGGTGGGCATGACGCCACGCGAGTATCGCGCGCTGGCGAATGCGCAGCTTCACGCGGTGCACGCTGCTGAATGACTGGCTCCGCGCACCTCCAGGCAACTGTCGGAGGTGGCTTGGGGGCAAGCGGTGGTTGCAGGGTGGCTGGAAAACAACCGGGCGCAAAACGCTCTGGGGAGAGCGTGTTACGCCCGAACTGCGGTGGGCGGTTTTGCGGTGAACTCAGGCCAGCATGCGCACCTTCGGCTCGCGCGCCCACTGCCGGATCTTGGCGGCGGCGATGAAGGCCTTGGTGTCGGCCACCGGCACGATGCCGGTGTCCTTGCCGACGTTGCCTGCCTTGAGCAGCAACTGCGCGCCCTCGTCGTAGGCAATCGCCTTCAGATGGGCCCAGGCGTTGCTGACGAAGTCTAGGGCCGCCGATTCGTTGGTCAGTTGCTTTGCCGCTGCCGACGACAGCACTATCGCCACTGCATCGAACACGATCGAAGGCGTGCCGGCCAGTTGGCCGTCGGCGGCCAATTGCGCGCCATCGCTGAGTTTGGCGCCGCCCAGCTTGGGTGCGACGATCTTGACCGTGGCACCTGCCGCTTCGGCCGCCTTGCGCACGGCTTTGATCGCTGCGGCATCGGAACCGTCGTGGATCAGGATGCCGACGGTACGGCCCTGCAAGGTGTCCTTCATCCTGCCGATCAGCTGCAAGGCCGGCGACAACGGCATATCCGTGGGCGCGACGGCGGCAGGTGGTGCGGGCGGCAGGCTGGTCATGCCCATGCCGTCGGCCACGCGCTTGGCCAGGCTCTCATCGATATGCCGCAGGTGGCCGACAATGGCTTCGCGCACATGCGCGGTCTCCACCTTGGACAATTCGAAGACCAGCGCCGAGGCCAGATGCGCCTGCTCCGGCGCGGTCTGGCTGCGGAAGAACAGCCGCGCCTGGCTGTAATGGTCGGCAAAGCTCTCCGCGCGCACGCGGCCTTTCGCGCCATCCTCGGCCGGCGTGGCATGGCTGGGGAATCCACGCAGCGCCTCGCGCGGCGCATCGGCCTGCAGTGAGCTCGGCTCGTAGGCCACGCGGCCCTTGGGAACTCCCATCTGCATGTGCCCATCGCGCTGGTTGTTGGCGAAGGGGCACTTGGGCGCATTGATCGGGATCTGATGGAAGTTCGGACCGCCCAGGCGGCTGAGCTGCGTGTCCAGATAGGAGAACAGCCGGCCTTGCAGCAGCGGATCGTTGCTGAAGTCGATGCCGGGCACGATGTTGGCCGGGCAGTACGCCACCTGCTCGGTCTCGGCGAAAAAATTGTCCGGCCAGCGATCCAGCACCATGCGTCCGACGATCCGTAGCGGCACCAATTCCTCCGGGATGACCTTGGTCGAATCCAGGTGATCGAACGGGAACGCCTCGGCTTCTGCCTCGGTGAACAGCTGCACCCCCAGCTCCCATTCCGGGAAGTCGCCGTTCTGGATCGCTTCGAACAGGTCGCGGCGCTGGAAATCCGGATCCGCACCGGCCAGCTTCACCGCCTCGTCCCAGATGGTCGATTGCAGTCCGAGCTTGGGCCGCCAATGGAATTTGACGAAGGTGCTTTCGCCGCGTTCGTTGAGCAGGCGGAAGCTGTGGATGCCGAAGCCTTCGATCATGCGTAACGAACGCGGGATGGTGCGATCGCTCATCGCCCACATGATCATGTGCATCGACTCCGGCGTCAGCGACACGAAATCCCAGAAGGTGTCATGGGCGCTGGCTGCCTGCGGGAAGCCGCGATCCGGCTCCATCTTCACCGCGTGGATCAGATCGGGGAACTTCATCGCGTCCTGGATGAAGAACACCGGGATGTTGTTGCCCACCAGATCCCAGTTGCCTTCCTTGGTGTAGAACTTCACCGCGAAGCCGCGCACATCGCGTGGGGTGTCCACCGACCCGGCGCCGCCGGCCACGGTGGAGAAGCGGGTGAAGACCGGGGTCTTTTCGCCCACTTCGGTCAATAGCCTGGCGGTGGTGTACTCGCTCAACGAGGCCGTCAGTTCGAAGTAGCCATGCGCAGCGCTGCCGCGCGCGTGCACGATGCGCTCGGGAATGCGCTCGTGATCGAAGTGGGTGATCTTCTCGCGCAGGATGAAGTCTTCCAGCAACGTCGGCCCGCGTGGCGTGGCGCGCAACGAATTCTGGTTGTCGCCAACCGGAATGCCCTGGTTGGTGGTCAGCTGCGGATGCGTGCCACCGGCTTTCTGATGCAATTCATCGCCGCTGCCGCGCACGTCGTGCGCGTCTGCAGACTTGCCACCAGCGAGCGGCTGTGCGGATTTGGGGGACTTGGCCATGGGGACTCCACGTTGGCGGGCTTGAGAGGCGAGCTAATCCGCCTGAGCCTGGGAGCGTGGCTGTTAATCGGATGTGTCTGCGTGCGAACGAATGCTCACATCCGTACCGGCTTCCCACTCTGAAGCGTGCGCAACTGTGTGCTGCTTGCTAAGTGTCGCGTCGTTGGCGCAGCTAACGACGCTTGTGCAGGAAGCAACGCGACGCAGGCGATGGCCTGCAACAGATCTAGTGGCTGCTTGAGTGCAGGTGGAGGCGGGCATGCACTGCTGGCGATGTTGCGGATAGCGAAAGCACATGTGCTATATGTCCGGCCCGGATGGCAGCGCGTGCAGGGACGGTCGGCATGACACGATTGAAGCAAATCCTCGTGTGGTCGGGAATCTGCGGGGTCTGCGCCTTATGCGCTTTCAATCTCGCCTATTGGTGGGCCTTGAGCGGCCAGTTCGACTGTATCGAAGGCGGTTGCGGACTACTGGCCGAGCTGGTGCTCTGGCCTATCCTGAGTATCGTCCTGGTCGCTGCCGCCGCGATGCTTGCCTGGGTCGTACGACGCAGGCGCGGACGTCGCTAGCGCTTGCCGCGTGCGGCCCGACGATGGCCATGGTTACCGACAACACAGACTGGTTCCATGCCCGCCGTCGAACCCAGCCGGAAAGGACACGGCCGGGTTCGACGACGGGAATGAAGTGGCGCGGAGTTACGCCTCGGCGTCTTCCTTGTATGCATCCACCGGGATGCAGGCGCACATCACGTTCTTGTCGCCGTAGACGTTGTCCACACGTGCCACCGGCGGCCAGTACTTCTGCTGCTTGAGGCTGGGCAGCGGGAAGGCGGCCAGTTCGCGCGGGTAGGCATGCGTCCACTCGCTGGCCGACACCTGCGTGGCGGTGTGCGGTGCGTGCTTGAGCGGGTTGTCCTCGCGGTCCAGGCGGCCGTCTTCGATGGCGCGGATCTCTTCGCGGATCTGGATCATCGCGTCGATGAAGCGGTCCAGCTCATGCTGCGATTCGCTTTCGGTGGGCTCCACCATCAAGGTGCCGGCGACCGGGAAGCTCAGCGTCGGCGCGTGGAAGCCAAAGTCGATCAGGCGCTTGGCGATGTCTTCGGCACCGATGCCGCTGGTCTTTTCCAGCGGGCGGATGTCCAGGATGCACTCGTGCGCGACCAGGCCATTGCGGCCGGTGTACAGCGTCTTGTAGTGCGGTGCCAGGCGCTTGGCGATGTAGTTCGCGTTGAGCAGGGCCACCTGGGTGGCCTTGCGCAGCCCGGCGCTGCCCATCATGGTCACGTACATCCAGCTGATCGGCAGGATCGAGGCAGAGCCATAGCTGGCCGCGCTCACCATGCCGCCGATGCGCGAGGAGTGTCCACTCCCTCTTTCGGAGTGGAGTCCGCCGCCATGGATGGCGGCAGTTTGACCTTCGCCGGCATGGATGCCGGTACGAGGTAGGTACGGCGCCAGGTGTGACTTCACCGCGCATGGGCCCACGCCCGGGCCGCCGCCGCCATGCGGAATGCAGAAGGTCTTGTGCAGGTTGAGGTGCGACACGTCCGAGCCCCACTTGCCGGGCTTGGCCACGCCGACCAGCGCGTTCATGTTGGCGCCGTCGGTGTACACCTGGCCGCCATGCGCATGCACCGCTTCGCAGATCGCCACCACGTCCTCTTCGAACACGCCGTGGGTGGACGGGTAGGTGATCATCAGCGCGGCCAGACGATCCGAATACTTTTCCGCCTTGGCGCGGATGTCGTCCACATCCACATTGCCGTTGGCATCGCACTTGGTGACCACCACGGTCATGCCGCACATCTGCGCCGAGGCCGGGTTGGTGCCGTGCGCGGATTCGGGAATCAGGCAGATGTCGCGATGGGCCTCGCCGCGCGCGCGGTGATAGGCGCGGATCGCCAGCAGGCCGGCGTACTCGCCCTGCGCACCGGAGTTGGGCTGCAGGCTCACCGCGTCGTAGCCGGTGCATTCGACCAGCATCGCTTCCAGTTCGTCGATCAGCTGCGCGTAGCCGGCCGACTGTTCGGCCGGGGCCAGCGGATGGATCGCGCCGAACTCCGGCCAGGTCACCGGGATCATCTCGGCGGTGGCGTTGAGCTTCATGGTGCAGCTGCCCAGCGGGATCATGGTGCGATCCATCGCCAGATCCTTGTCGGCCAGCGAGCGCATGTAGCGCAGCAGTTCGTGTTCGCTGTGGTGGGTATTGAACACCGGGTGGGTCAGGAACGGGGTGCTGCGCAGCAGGCCTTGCGGCAATGCGTCGGCGGTGGCGGTGTCCAACGCATCCACATCGGCCGTGGCACCGAACAGCTGCGCCAGTGCGACCACATCGGCACGCGTGCTGGTTTCATCCAGGCTGATGCCGACCGCTTCGCTGTCGATGGCACGCAGATTGATGCCAGCCGCACGCGCACGGGCGTGGATCGCATCGGCATCGATCTCCTTGACGTGCAGGGTGTCGAAGAAGCGCTCGCCCACGTTGATCCCGGCCCTGCGCAGTGCGGCGGCCAGGATCGCGGCCAGGCGATGGGTGCGTCGTGCGATGCGGGTGAGGCCATCGGGGCCGTGATACACCGCGTACATCGAGGCCATGACTGCCAGCAGCACCTGCGCGGTGCAGATGTTGGAGGTAGCCTTCTCGCGGCGGATATGTTGCTCACGCGTCTGCAAGGTGAGGCGATACGCCGGGTTGCCTGCAGCGTCGATCGACACGCCGATCAAACGGCCTGGCATCGAACGCTTGTAGGCGTCGCGACAGGCCATGAAGGCCGCATGCGGGCCACCAAAACCGAATGGCACGCCGAAGCGCTGCGAATTGCCCACCACGATATCCGCGCCCCATTCGCCCGGCGCGGCGATCAGGGTCAGCGCCAGCAGGTCGGTGGCCACCGCCACCAGGCCGCCCTGCGCGTGCACGGCATCGGCCAATGCGGCGTGATCGCCGATGTGACCGAAGCTGTCCGGATACTGCAGCAGCACGCCGAAGCACTCGGCCTGCAGCGCTTCTTCCGGCGTGCCCACGCGCAGCACGATGCCCAGCGGCTCGGCGCGGGTGCGCAGCAGTTCCAGCGTCTGCGGATGCACGGCGTCGTGCACGAAGAAGGTGTCGGATTTGGACTTGGCCGAACGCTTGGCCAGGGTCATCGCTTCGGCAGCGGCGGTGGCCTCGTCCAGCAGCGAGGCGTTGGCGATCTGCATGCCGGTCAGGTCCGCGCACAGGGTCTGGAAGTTGATCAGCGCTTCCATGCGGCCTTGCGAGATCTCCGCCTGATACGGCGTATAGGCGGTGTACCAGGCCGGGTTCTCCAGGATGTTGCGCAGGATCACCTTCGGCGTGTGGGTGCCGTAATAGCCCTGGCCGATGAAGGTGCGCCGGACCTGGTTCTTGCTGGCGATGGCGCGGATCTTGGCCAGCGCCTCTTCTTCGGTGATCGCATCGGGCAGCGCGAGCGGTGCCGGCGACTTGATGTTGCCCGGCACGATGGCATCGGTCATCGCATCCAGCGAGGCGTGGCCGACCACGTCCAGCATCTGGGCGATTTCCGCATCGTTGGGGCCGATATGGCGTTCGACGAACGCGCTGTGGTGTTCGAGGTCGCGCAGGGAAGACGGGGTCTGGGACATGGCGGGCATCCGGGGCAGAGGGCGTGCGAAAGGTCGGAAGCACCACGACCGGCATGACGCGCATACGCGCGCCACCACCCATCGTAGCGACGGTCTTCCTCGCGCCCCTCTGTCCTTTTGCCTGAGAGTTTAAGAACGCGGCATGGCGCTGGGCCTGCCTGCGTTCCGTGCCCCTTCGGCGCCGGCATCGGCCGGTCTCTCCAGAGTTGTGTTGAAGATGGTATCGGGCCTGAGCGATTACGGGCTGTTGCGCCTTCGGCAGCGGCAGTGCCGCTTCTCCCACCGTGTTGCCGGTCGATTATAGCGTGGCGGTGCGCCGCCGCGCGTGCCGCATCGGCAACGCTCGGGTTTGCTTAACCTTGCCTGCGCAAGCGCCTATGATCGGCGTCCTTGTGCGCATACGGCGCTGCGACCGGCAGGCGCCGCAGTGCATCCCCCATGCGCCACGTTCCGGACCACTGGATGACCCCCACCACGCCCTCCACCCGACGCATGGCGCTGCTGCTGGCCGGGCTGGCGATGTTCGGCCCGTTTTCCATCGACACCATCTTCCCGGCGTTCTCGCGGCTCAGCCGCAGCCTGGCCGTGGACGAGGTGGCGATCCAGCAGACCATCAGCGTCTATCTGCTGGCCTACGGGGTGATGAGCATCGCGCACGGGCCGCTGTCCGACGCCTGGGGCCGCAAGCGGGTGATCCTGGGCGGGCTGGCGCTGTTCATCGCCGGCTCGATCGGCTGCGCGCTGTCGCAGGACCTGCCCACGCTGCTGGCGTTCCGTGCGTTGCAGGGACTGTCGGCAGGCGTGGGCATGATTGTCGGCCGCGCGGTCATCCGCGACCTGTTTCATGGCCCGGATGCGCAGCGGCTGATGAGCCAGGTATCGATGATCTTCGGCATCGCGCCGGCCATCGCGCCGATCATCGGCGGCTGGATCCTGCTCAGCGGCGCCGGCTGGCCACTGATCTTCTGGTTCCTGGTGGTGTTCGGTCTGGTGCTGCTGGTGGCAACCCTGGTCTGGCTGCCGGAAACCCACCCGGTCCAGGCGCGCACGCCGCTGCAGTTCAAGCGCCTGCTGCAGGACTATGTGCGGATCGGCTTCAACCCGCGCTTCCAGCGGCTGGCCGCAGCCGGGTCGTTCAATTTCGCCGGCATCTTCCTGTACATCGCCTCGGCGCCGGTGCTGATCATGCAGCACCTGCGGTTAGGCGAGGGCGACTTCGCCTGGCTGTTCATTCCCACCATCGGCGGCATGACGCTGGGCTCGTTCCTGTCCGGGCGCATGGCCGGGCGCATGCAGCCGGTGCGGCAGATCCGCATCGGCTTCATCTGCTGCGGCGTGGCCGCGCTGGTCAACCTGGGCTACACCTTGGCGGTGGCGCAGATCGCCTTGCCATGGGCCGTGTTGCCGATCTTCCTGGCCGGCGTCGGTATGGCGTTGATCTTCCCGATCCTGGCGCTGGCGGTGCTGGACATGTACCCGCACCAGCGCGGCCTGGCGTCCTCGCTGCAGGCCTTCACCCAGCTGATGACCAATACGGTGGTGGCGGGGGTGCTGTCGCCGCTGCTGAGCGCGCATCCGCGGCATCTGGCGATCGGCATGACCGGCTTTTTCTTGCTGGGGTGGCTATTCTGGCGCTGGGAGCGCCGCAGCGGCCGCCGCCTGCGTCACCGCCAGGCCACCGAGGCGGTGCCTCTGGAACCGGCCGACCACCTTTGACCCGACAGGAGCCTGCATGTCCACCGATTCCAAGTTGCGCCGCGATGCCCGCAAGCGCGCCGCCGAGCGCCAGCGCAACCAGGCCGCCGCCAAGGCCACCGCCGAATCGCCGATCGAACCGCATGCCGAACTGCGCGACCAGCAACGCACGCTACTGGCCGGCATCGTCCGCCGTGACGGCGAGTGGGTGCTGGGCATGGACGGCCGCATCGCCGGCGAAAGCACCAGCGCCGCGCAGGTGCTGGCCTTGATCATGCGCGCGGCCGAACTGCACGAACGCCAGGGCACGCCGGTGCGGCTGACCTACTCGGACGCGTTGAAGGCTGCCGCGCATGCCGAAGCCCAGGCCGATGGCATGGAGTTCGAACAGTTCAAGACCCGGCTCAGCGAGCGGCTCCAGGCAGGTACCAAGCTCAACTGAGTCGCAGGCGTCGCCTGCCGTACGCGCGATGAGGCCCCAAGGGGAAGCCGCATCGCGCGCCAGCGCGATTGGGATTGCGATAATCGAATCAGCGGTTCGGCGCAGGAGCGACCGGCGCACTGCCGACGTTCGCTTCCGCCTGCCAGCCGCACATCCGGCCCTGGTTCTGCTGCTTCAGCCACTCGTCCATGGGCGCGAAATACTCCAGCATCGGCCCGGCATCGAGCGTGTCGCTGCCGGTGAGTTCCTTCAGCGTGGTTTGCCACGGTTGGCTGGAGCCGCGCTGCAGCATCGACCAGAATTTCTGCCCGGCGTCCTTGTTGCCGTAGAAGCTGCAGTCGTACAGCGGGCCCTGATGGCCGGCGGCCTGGCACAGGCCCTTGTAGAACTGGAACTGCAGGATATGCGCCAGGAAGTAGCGCGTGTACGGCGTATTGCCCGGCACGTGGTACTTGGCGCCGGCATCGAAGAACTCTTCGCCCCGCGTGCCGACCGGTGCCACACCCTGGTAGCGGGCTTTCAGTTCCCACCATGCCTGGTTGTAACGCTCCGGCGCGATCGAACCGTCGAACACGCCCCAACGCCAGCGGTCGATCATCAGGCCGAACGGCAGGAATGCCACCTTGCTCAAGGCCATGCGCATCTGCGAATTGATCAGTGCTTCGCGGCCGCCCTGCTGTTCGCCGACCAGCCCGATCGACTGCAGGTACTTCGGCGTCATCGCCAGCACGATGGTGTCGCCGATGGCCTCGTGGAAGCCGTCGTTGGCGCCGTTCTGGAACAGCGGTGGCAACGGGTTGTAGGCCAGGTCGTAATAGATGTGGCCGAGCTCGTGATAGATGGTGGTGAAGTCTTCTTCGGTAGGCTTGATGCACATCTTGGTGCGTACATCCGCGCCGATGCCCTGGCCCGGCTCGCCACCCATGTTCATGTCCCAGGCACTGGCATGGCAGACCACATCGCGGTCCAGAGGTTTGATGAACTGCGAACGCTGCCAATAGGTCTCCGGCAGCTTGGGCATGCCCAGCGAGGTGTAGAAGTCCTGCGCGCGCTCGGTCATCTGCCTGGCGGTGCGCAGCTGCGCTTCGCGCTCGGCATTGAAGCGTGCCGCAGCGCCGCCCTCGCTCCCGGTACCGCGCGCCAGCGCCGCGCTCAGATTGCCCTGGTACTGCTTTTCCAGGGCAGCGGTGATGTCCAGGTCGCCGGCGCCCGGGTAGGGCTGCAGCAGGTCCCACAGATTGCTCCAGTCCTGCTGCCACATGTTGCCCATCAGGTGAGCGGGCAGCAGCCCGCCAGGCAGCTCACCCTTGTCCTTGCCGTACTGCGTGTCCAGCTTGCCGCGCGCGTAGCACTGCAGTTGCGCATACAGCGGTTTGACCTGCTCCCACAGCCGGTCGGTTTCGCTGGCCAGCTGCGCCGGCGGCATGTCGTAGCCGCTGCGCCACATCGCCCCGACATCGGCAAAGCCCAGGCCGCGCGCGCCCTCGTTGGCCAGCGCGACGAAGCGCTGGTAGTCCTTGCGCAGCGGTTGCGCGGTGGCGTGCCAGCCCTGCCAGGCATCGCGTTGTTCGTCGTAGTCGCGGCTGCTGGCCAGTACCTGTTCCAGCTCGCCGAGCTGCCGGCAGCGGCGTTGCTCGCCTTCGCCGGTGCAATAGCTGGCGGCGCCGTAGTCGCCTTCCATCTTGGCAGCGATGCGGGTCAATTCGGCCAGCTTGGCCGGGTCGCGCGGAGCGGGCAGGGCGCTCATCAGCTTGAGCAATTGCAATGCACGGGCGCTGTCTGCCGACATCGGCGTGCCCGCGTATTGCTTGGATTGTTCGATCCAGCGATCCAGCTGCGCCAGCGAGCGCTCGTTGGCCTTGGCCGCGAGCAGCTGCGAATCGCCGTTGATATAGGTCGACGACAGCCATTGCGCGGCGGTGATCTCCGGATAGGCCGCCTTGTACTCGGCGCCGATGCGCGCAACGAAGGCGTCGGCGCTTTCGGCGGGTGCGGGTTTGGCGGTCGTGGGTGCGGTTGGCGGCGTCGCCTCCCGGCGGCAGGCCGACAGCGACAGGGTGCCGGCAGCCACAGCCAGTGCCAGCAACAGCAGACGAGGATTCACGGGTGGTCCTTGCGGTGAAGTCCGGCGAAGGCTAGAGCGCGCCAGGCTTCAGGGCAAGCGGTGCCGGTGCAGGCAGGTTCGCAGCGTGGCGATCGGCAGCGCGCAAGCGGTCCTGTGCCTGCGCCTGGAACGCGGCAGGCCCAGCGGTTGCCGGGTCGCTGGAGCGGTATCGTGAACGTCGACGGTCAGGCCGGCGATCCGTGGCGGGTCGGGCAAAGGCCTGAGGTGCGGCCCGGCGTGGCCGTCGGACAGGCCGCGCGACCGGGAATCTGCGCGTCCTTCCAGTGCATCGTGATCGGTTAGCGCAGGGGCATCAGCCTGGCTTGGCCGTGCACTGAGCGAACAGATCGCGCTCGCGCGCGTACACACTGGTCTTGACCTGCATCAGGCCCAGCACCGACGGGAACAGTGCATCCTGGTCGGTGTACTGGCCGGCGCGGTGGCGCAGGCAGGACTCGTCCAGGCCCCGGCTGCGGGCGAACTCCGGCGAGAACCACATCACCATCGGCACGTGGGTCTGCTCCTTCGGCGCAATGGCGTATGGCACGCCGTGCAGATACAGGCCCTTCTCGCCCAGCGATTCGCCGTGATCGGACAGGTAGATCATCGCCGTGTCGTAGTCGGGCAGCCCGCGCAGGGTGTGGATGGCCTGTGCCAGGAAGTGGTCGGTGTAACCGATCGAATTATCGTAGGCATTGACGATGTCCTGGCGGCTGCAGCTGCCCAGGTCGGCGGTCTTGCAGACCGGTTTGTAGCGTTCGAAGGCGGCCGGATAGCGCTGGAAGTAGCTTGGCCCGTGGCTGCCCAGCTGATGCAGCACCACCACCCGGTCGCCGGGTCTGGCCCGCACCTGCGCGGCCAGATCGCCGAGCAGGATCTCGTCCATGCAGCGGCCGTCGGCGCATAGCCCCGGCGTGGTGGCATCGTCGAGCTTCTGGATGTCCAGGCCGTCGCACACGCCCTTGCATCCTGATTGATTGTCACGCCACAGCGTGGAAATGCCGGCGTGTTCGAGTACGTGCAACAGCGACTGATGGCTGCGGATTCGGTCTTCGTTGTAGTCGCGGCGACCGAACGGGGAAAACATGCAGGGCACCGAGACCTCGGTGCTGGTGCCGCAGGAATGCATGTCGGGGAAATTGATCACACCGGCCTGCGCCAACTCGGGCGTGGTCTGGCGGGCATAGCCGTTGAGGCCCCAGTTCTGCGCGCGTGCGGTTTCGCCCAGCACTATCAACAATAGACGCGGGCGGCTGCCAGGTGCACGTGGCGTGGCCGTGGCATCGTGTTCCACCGGCTGCTTGGGCGCGTGCTGGATCGGTGAGCTGGATTTGAGGTTCTGCCGGAGCGCGACGATGTAGTTGATCGGGGTGGCCAGGTAGCGCACTTCGCGGTGATTGCGCATCAACGCCGAGACATCCTGGAACGACAGCATGGCGCCGGCGAGGCCGAGCAGCGCGGCCGCCAGCAGGAAGCCGGCGCGAACCAGCAGCGCCCTGCCAGTACTGCGCGCGCGCAGGCGCGTGCGCCACAGCAGCACCGTGGGAATCAGGAAGTAGCACAGCAGCGGCAGGATCAGCCCGGGGGTGAGCAGCTCGCGCGATTCCTTGTGATCGGTATGCAGCACGTTGCGCAGCATGTCCGCATCCAGATAGACGTTGTAGCTGTCCATGTAATGCGCGGCCAGCGCGGTGGTGAACAGCAGCAAGGTCAGCAGCGGCCTGGCATTCCAGCGCCACACCAGCAGGCCCAGCAGCAGTGCATGCACGGCCACCAGCAGCGCCATCAACGAAATCGCAAACCCGATACTGCCCGGGTGCGTGGCCATGGCCGTGCGCCAGAACAGCTGGTTGCAGACTAGCGCGAAGAACAGGCTGGTCAGCAGGATCAGGGTTTCGGCCGAGAGGGTCGGGCGAACGCTCCAGGTCAGCGCCCGTGAGCGGGCGCGCTTGCGTGGTTCCGGCAGCCAGGTGCTCATGCTGCATCACCCGCTGGCAACATCGCATCGAATGCGCGCGGCGGCCGGGCCAGCATCACGCAGTACAGGCTCAGCGCGGTCAGCCAGCACACCGCCAGCGACCAGAGATCGTGCGACAGAAAATGCGCGCCGCGCAGTTGTTGCGAGATCCCGAAGATCAGACCGGCCGCCAGTCCCACAGACAAACCCGGCAGCCGCCATGCAGGACGCAGCGCCAGCGCACAGAAATACAGGGCGACCCAGGCATAGCCGGCACTGGCATGTCCGGCAGGAAAGCATCCGGAGGCGGCGATGCCGTGGCGCGACTCGAAGACGCCGACCATGGCACGCGTGCCGCCGTAGCGGGCGAGGTCCCATGGGCAGTCCATCGCCGTCCATGCCTTCAGCAGCGACACCAGCGACGTCGACACGGCGACCGACGCGGCCAGGTAGGTCAATGGCCAGCGCAGCACGCGCAGGCGCGGCCGGCACCATGCCGCCACGGCCAGGATCACCACGCTCACACCAGCCGCCGTGCTCAGCCATTTGCCGATACGGTGGACCACGCCGCTGGTGAACCAATGCTCCTTGAGCAACCAGTGTCCGCCTTCCAGGCGGTACAGCAGATCCGCCATCCATTGGTCGCCACCGGCGCCCATCAGCAAGGCGCTGGCCAGTAACGTGCCTGCCAGCGGCAGCCACAGATGCACGGCAAGAAAGCGTGTGGGCGCAAGCGCGGTGGCGCGACGCTGGATGGGCGAGTAGGCGGAAAGCGTGGTCATCGAAAGGTGGGCTTGTGTCAATGTGTGACATCTTCGAAACCCGTATGTCGGAGAGCGGTCGGACCGGAGTTGCCCGGCCGTTAACCCGACACCGGGCGTTCAGTCTGCATCGCCGTCGCTACCGGTTTGTTCGGTGTCGGATGCAGTAGCGATGCAACCGGCGTGCCACGCCGTGCCCGGCAGCAATTGCCATCGATTGCGGTTGGATTCGCCGATATCGATGCGCTGGGCCGGATCGATGCACGCCGGTACCGCCTCGCTGAGGACGAACAACCAGCGCTTTTCCGGCGCCTGCGCCAGCCATGGACCGGCCTTCGCCCACTGCTGCTGCCAGCTCGCCTTGAAGCCGAAATCGGTCACCGGCCGGTCGGCCTGCAGCAGGTTCTGCTCGCGCCAGGCCAGCATGCCGAGCTCGGCGTCCGGCCCGATGCGCTGCCCGACACGCTGCATCAGGCGCGCGGACGAACTGTACGGATCCAGCGCCGGCATCAGCCCCAGGCCATGGACCGTCCACAGCGCAGCGGTCATCGCGATCACCGCGGTCCCGGCGCGTCTGCCGCGCGACCACACGACCAGGCCTGCGCCGATCCCGCCCAGGCCGAGCAGCCAGAACCCCACCGACTGCAGCGACGCGAGCTCCATGCCGCGTTTCAGGGCGGTGTGTTCCGCCCAATGCAGATGCAGTGCGATGCCGCCGCCCAGCAGCAGCGCGGCCAGCGCAAGCAGCACCACATAGCCGGTCAGCACGGCGCGCACGCCGCGGCGGCGCAGCAGCCCGGCCAGCAACGGCGCGGCCGCCACGCAGAGCGCCGGCAGCATCGGAAAGATGTAGACCTCGCGCTTTCCCGGGCTGGCGCTGAAGAACAGCAGTACCAGCACGCTCCACGCCAGCAGCAGCACATAGCGCGGATCGCCGCGCCGCAGCCGGCGCCACCAGGCCGGCAGCAGCCAGGGCAGCAACAGGCAGCCCGGCAACCACAGCGTGGCGATCACCTGCAGGTAGTACCAGGCCGGTTTGACGTGATGCCAGGCATGCGCGTAGCGGGTGCCGGTCTGCCTGAACAGCAGTTCGTGCGCATACGCGTGCAGTTGCGGGTCTTCGCTGCGCAGCAACGCGAGACACAATGGCGCCAGCCACACCGCCGTACCGGCCACGAATGCCGGCAGTACCAGCAACCAGCTGCGCCCGGCACAGGCGCGCGCCGGCAGCACGCTCCAGTGCCGGCGCGGCAGCGCCATCCACGGCAACAACAGCAGCAGCGGCAGGAAACCCACGCCCTTGGTGACCGTGCCGACGCCGGCGGCGAACAGCCCCAACAGCCAGGCGCCCCAGTCCGGACCACGCAACAGATGCCGCAGCAGCCCCCACAACGACAGCGTGGTGAGCGCTACCAGCACCATGTCGATCTGCGCGCGCTTGGCCATCAGGCCGAACTGCAGTACTGCGAACAGGGCCAGCACCGCATGGCCGGCAATGCGCCGATTCCAGAGCCGGCGCGTCAGATCCCAGGTCAGCCACAGCGTGGCCAGTGCGGCCAGCAGCGAGGGCAGCAGGAACGCGACCGGCCAGTGCGGCAACAGCCGGTAGACCGCCGCCTGCATCCACATGAATACCGGCGGCTTCTCCGCGTACAGTTCGCTGCCACGGTGCGGCAGCAACCACTGGCCGGTCTCGACCATGGTGCGTGCAGCCAGCACGAAGCGCGGTTCGTCCGGCGGATTGGGCTGGCGCATGCCGAGCCCGGCCAGCAGGCTCATCACGATCAGGACCAGTGCGGCGAACAGGGCGCGCCGGCGGCGCACGGAGGTGGAAATGGCAGGCGACACGCGCACGCCCGGTTGGAAAGGGGGCGAAACGATAGCGGGCAGCAGGGTCGGAATTCCGTCGGAACTTCGGTGCGCGCGTCATGGCAGCGCATGCGGGCCAGGGCGGCCGGGGGCGGTCAGGCTCGGTTAGGATGCCAGCACCGTCCCGGTCGGGCTGTTATGGAACTGCGCGCATGCGGCTGCTGGTCATCGAAGACAACCGCAACATGGTTGCCAACCTGTTCGACTATTTCGAAGCGCGCGGGCACACCCTGGACGCCGCGCCCGATGGCGTCACCGGCCTGCATCTGGCCACCACCCAGCAATACGATGTGCTGGTGCTGGACTGGATGATGCCGCGCATGGACGGCCCGGAGGTGCTGCGCCGCCTGCGCGAGCAACACCACAGCGAACTGCCGGTGATCATGTTGACCGCGCGCGACGAGTTGCCCGACAAGATCGCCGGCTTCCGCGCCGGCGCCGACGACTATCTGACCAAGCCGTTCGCGCTGCCCGAACTGGAAGTGCGTATCGATGCGTTGCTCGCGCGCGCACATGGGCGCCGCCGCGGCAAGCTGTTGCAGGTGGCCGATCTGCGTCTGGATCTGGCCACGCTGGACGTGACCCGCGCCGGGCAGTCGCTGCACCTGTATCCGGCCTGCCGCAAGTTGCTGGAAGTGCTCATGCAGGCCAGCCCGGCTGCGGTCACGCGGCAGCGTCTGGAACAGGCGCTGTGGGGCGACGATCCGCCCGATGGCGACATGCTGCGCTCGCATATCTACGAATTGCGCCGCAGCGTGGACGGCCCGTTCGCGCAGAAGCTGATCCACACCCTGCCACGCCTCGGTTATCGCCTGGCCGAGCGCGACTGCGGCAGCGAGGCAGCACCCGGTGACAGTGTCGATGGCTAGGCGGCGCCCATTGGGACGCCGCGTCCTGACCTGGCTGTGCGGCTACACCCTGTTGATGACCCTGGCAGTGTTCAGCACTGCGCAGTACCTGCACGAACGCGCAGAGCATGGCGTGTGGCGTTCGCTGCTGAATTCCGAGCTGGACAGCATCCTGGATCGCAGCGCGCGCAGCCCGGACTACCACTGGCAGGACTCGGATACCTTGCGGCTGTACCGCATCGACGGATCGCCTGGCGTGCCGCCGGCGCTGCGCACGCTGCATCCCGGCCTGCACGACGATCTGGATGTCGTCGGGCGCCGGAGCGCGGTCATGGTGCGTGACACGCCGCATGCCGGGCGCCTGGCGCTGGTGCTGGACATCACCGACTTCGAAGCGCTGGAACACTTCCTCATCCGCTGGATGCTGGCCGCCGGCATCGCGCTGATCGGCATCACCTTGTTGATGGGCGCCTACGCGATGGCCCGGTTGGTGCGCCCGCTGGTGGCACTGGCGCGCGATATCGGCGCGCTGCGCCCGGAACGGCGCGAGCAGAAGATCGCGGTGGACGCACAGGGCAGCGCAGAGCTGTACGTCATCGCCGATGCACTGAACGATTACCTGGAGCGCAACGGTCAATTCGTCGAGCGCGAACGCGCCTTCATCGATAGCGCCAGCCACGAGTTGCGTACGCCGATCGCGGTGATCGGCAATGCGGTCGAGCTGGCACTGGAACAACCCGACACCCCGCCGGCCGTGCGCCACCAGTTGCAGCGGATCGCCCAGACCAGCGCGTCGGTGGAACAACTGATTGCTTTGCTGCTGGTACTGGCCAAGGATCCTGGCCGGCTGGTGCGCAGCAGTGACGCGCTGCGTCTGGATCAGTTGCTTCCGGACATCGTGGCCGACCATGCACACCTGTGTGCGGACAAGGATCTGCAGGTGGTGGTCGATCCGTTGCCGCCATGCAGCCTGACCGCTCCGGTGGCGATCGTACAGACGGCCATCGGCAACCTGTTGCGCAACGCGATCGAGAACAGCGACCGCGGCGTCATCCGCGTCTCGCTGACGGCGTGCGGCGTGGTCCGCATCACCGATCCCGGCCACGGCATGAGCCCGGAAGAAATCAGTGCGATCTACACCCGGCTGGCGCGCGGCACTGCGCGCCAGGGCAATGGCATCGGACTGGAGCTGATCGGGCGGCTCTGCGACCATCTGGGGTGGCGCCTGAGCCTGGAATCCGACGCCGGGCAGGGCACCGTGGCCACGCTGGATCTGGTCGGCGGCAAGACGCCCGAATCCGCGCAGGCCTAGGCACGTGTCGTCTGCGGCAGGCGCTGTGGTCGCGCCGACCGCAGCGCTGCCGGTGCAATGGTCAGTGGCAGAACTGTCGCCGGGAGCGGGGGACAGGGGGGCGGCGCAGCGGTCAGGCCTGCCTGACGCATGGCTGCCCCGGATGGACGCGCGACGGGTTGGTCAGACGCCGGCAAGCGCCGGCCGGGCAGGCAGCAAATCACGCTCGCTCAACCAGAGGCGGGCGTTCTCGGCGTCCTGTTCGAACCAGGCGCGCGTGGAGCCCAGCCGGTAGGTGTATCCCCAGGCATCCATGTCGGCCATCAGTCGCGCGCTGCCCACGCCGGGCAGGTGCTCGGCCAGCAGGATCTGCAGATAGCAGGTAGCGTCTTCCTCATCCACCGAATCGGTGGCATCGGTATGCACCAGCGCTCGCCTGTCTGCCGGCAGCACGATCAGATGGCAGGCTTCGTGCAGCAACGAATGCACCGGCGTGTCGTCGCGCACGTACACGTCGCAACCGATGATGCCGGCCTCCGGCTCGCCCCAATAGCTGCCGGGAATGGGCTGGCCGGCTTCCACCCGATGCAGCCGCAGGCCATAACCGGCAAGCAGCGCGGCCGCTGCGTCCAGACCGATGCGGCCCACGCACAGCACGGTGTCGGCAGCGGGGTCAGGGGCGGGCAATGGATTCACACGCGATCTCGCGATGGGGCAGCGCCGCGTCGCGCGGCAGGGATTGGCGCTTGCGCGCGCTGGCGTGCGCGCGGGTTGCGGGGCGCCGGAGCGCGCCATCTGGCCGCAGCGATGTGACCCCGCCGCAGCCGGATGGCATGCAGCCGGGGCTGCATGCCGCGTCGTGCCGGTGCGTGTGCCGCCGTTGCAGGCTGCAGGCACGCCGCGGCAGGTTTACTTGTCGCCGTCTTCCGGCAGGGCGACGGTGATGTCCAGCACGTCGTGTTCGCCGTCCTTGACCAGATCCACGCGTACCGCATCGGCATCGATGTTGACGTACTTCTTGATCACTTCCAGCAGTTCGCGCTGCATCAGCGGCAGGTAATCCGGCCCGCCGCGGTGATTGCGCTCCTGCGCGATGATGATCTGCAGGCGGTTCTTGGCCGTCTCGGCGGTGTTCTTCTTGCTCTTGAGAAAATCGAGCAGGCCCATGCTTACCCTCCGAACAGCTTGCTGAAGAAGCCTTTCTTCTCCACGGATGTGAATCGCATCGGGCGCTCCTCGCCCAGAATGCGGGCGACCGCGTCTTCGTAGGCCTGGCCGGCCGGGGATTCGGTGTCCAGGATCACCGGCTCGCCCTTGTTGGAGGCGTTGAGCACATCGCCGGACTCGGGGATCACGCCGATCGCCTTCAGGCCCAGCACTTCTTCAACGTCGGTGATGCTGAGCATCTCGCCGCCTTCCACGCGGCCCGGGCTGTAACGGGTCAGCAGCAGGAAGGCCGGCACCGGCTTGCCTTCCTCGGCCTTGCGGGTCTTGGAATCGAGCAGGCCGATGATGCGGTCGGAGTCGCGGACCGAGGAGACCTCCGGATTGACCACCACCACCGCGCGGTCGGCGAAGTACATCGCCAGGAACGCGCCCTTCTCGATGCCTGCCGGCGAATCGCAGACGATGTAGTCGAAGCCGTCTGCGGCCAGGTCCTTGAGCACCTTCTCCACGCCGTCCTGGGTCAGCGCGTCCTTGTCGCGGGTCTGCGAGGCCGCCAGCACGTACAGGTTCTCGAACCGCTTGTCCTTGATCAGCGACTGCTTGAGCGTGGCTTCGCCGTGCACGACGTTGACGAAGTCGTACACCACGCGCCGTTCGCAGCCCATGATCAGGTCCAGGTTGCGCAGGCCGACGTCGAAGTCGATGACCGCGACCTTCTTGCCGCGCCGCGCCAGCCCGCAGGCCAGGCTCGCGCTGGTGGTGGTCTTGCCGACGCCGCCCTTGCCGGAGGTGACTACGATGATTTCAGCCAAAGGATTTCTCCGAATGTTTCTGTGGTTGGGCCGCGTCAATCAAGCGCAGCGATCTTGATCTGATCCTGCTCCAGCCAGACCTGGACGGCCTTGCCACGCAGGTCCATGGGAACATCGTCCAGCACCTTGTAGTGGCCAGCGATGGCGACCAGTTCGGCGTGGAAATCGCGGCAGAAGATGCGCGCGTCCGGGTTGCCCTGCGCGCCGGCCAGGGCGCGGCCACGCAGGGTACCGTAGATATGGATGCTGCCGTCGGCGATGACCTCCGCCCCGGCGCCGACCGTACTGAGCACGGTCAGGTCGCAGTTCTCCGCGTACAGCTGCTGACCCGAACGCACGGCGGTGCGCTGCATGCGTCCGGGCGCCGGACGCGCAGCGGGCGCTGGGGGTTCGGCGCGCGCTGGCGGAGGCGGCGGTGGCGGGCTGGCCGCAGTCGGCTCGTACTGGGCACGGAACTTGGCCAGCAACGGCACGCCGAGCTGTTGCGACAGCAGGTCGATCTCGCTGGTGCCGTAGGCCAGCGCCACCGGCAGTACGCCGGCATCGCGCAGGCCGTCCAGCAACGCCTTGGCGGTGGCCAGATCCGGTACTTGCGACAGCCCGCCGAAATCCAGGATCACCGCTGCGCGCCCGAACAGCTTGGGTGCGCGGCTCACCCGTTCGCGCATCTCCTGCACCAGTCGCGCCACGTCCAGGGTGCGCACGCGCAGGTTGGCGATGCCGACCTGGCCGATCTTGAGTTCGCCGGCCTGTTCGAAGTCCACGTTCACGCTCGCCACGCTCAGGTCCCCGTCGATTGGTTGGCGGTGGCGGCGGCCAGACGCGGCCGGCCGACCCACGGCAACTCTTCGGGCAGGTTGCCGCCATAGGTTTCCTTGACCCACGGATAGCTGCACATGTCCTTCATCAGCATGCTGGCGCGCACCTCCACGTCCGGCATGGTGTTCTGGCCCACTTCGCGAAAACCGAAGCTGCCATGGAACAGCAGCGCCGCATCGGCGCCATGGTCCAGGAAGACCTCGCAGGCCAGCTGCGGATAGCGCAATTCGGTGTAGCTCTGCACGTCGGCGTAGAACGCGCGCCCGACACCGCCGCCGCGGCGGCGGCTGGCCACCACGATGCGGTCGATATAGAAGAACTCTGGATGGCGGTCCCGGAACCAGGCGAAGTTGCTGCTGTCATGGGCACTGCCGCTGCCGAAGCCGACCAGGAACCCGGCCAGGTTGCCATCGCGTTCGGCAACGCGGAAATACTCGGCCTGCGCATAGAAACGTTGCAGCCTGGTGGAATCCAGCGGCAGGATCGCCAGTCCGGCATTGTTGTTCAGGGCCAGAACGGAATCGAGCTCGTGCTCGCGCACGTCGCGGATGACGATCGACATTAGGTCTCCGTGGGGTAACGCGTCGACCCGAAATCGGATCTGCGTCGGATTATTACATGCGTGGCCTGAAGCGGCGACCTGCGCTGCGCCCTGGACCTTCCGCGGGGGCGTCTGGCACAGGCATGACTTCCGGCAGCAGGGCGGTCACACCGCTTGGCCCTAAGATGCCGGCATGTTGGGATACCTCAGCCATACGCGCGTCCTGCGCTTCGCCGGCCTGTTCACCTGGGCGATGATCGCCATGCCCCTGGTGTACACCTACTGGGCTCCGTCCGAGGATGGCGGTTACCGCGTGCTGCGCGAAGCATTGGCGATGTCGGCCTTCTTCATCGGCTTCGGCGTCAGCTACTTCTGGCTCACCCGCGGTCTGGACAGCGGTGGCCACGCGCATTGGTACGACCGTCTGATCCTGCTGCTGCTCACCATCTGCGCGCTGGCGGTGAGCTATCTGACCGGGACCGGGCTGGGCAGCATCCTGATGATGGTGGCAGCCGGGGTGATCCCTTGGCTGTTGCCGCTGCGCGTGGGCGTGCTGTGGCTGCTGCTGAGCCAACTGGCGGTGCTGCCGGTCTATTACCTGCTGCCCGGCTTCACCTTGTTTGCCGCGGTCATGCAGTCCCTGCTGTATGGCGGGTTCTCGATGTTCATCTTCGTGACCAGCCTGGTCGCGCGCCAGCAGACCGAGGCCCGCGAGGAACAGCGCCGCCTCAATGCCGAACTGCGCGCCACCCGCGCGCTGCTGGCCGAGAGCGCCCGCATCAACGAGCGCACGCGCATCTCGCGCGAGCTGCACGACCTGCTCGGCCACCACCTGACCGCGCTCAGCCTCAATCTGGAAGTAGCCGGCCACATCACCGAGGGCCAGGCCCAGGAGCATGTCCGCCAGGCCCATACCCTGGCCCGGTTGCTGTTGACCGACGTGCGCGAGGCGGTCAGCCAACTGCGCGACAGCGGCGCGATCGATCTGGAAGCGGCGCTGCGCCCACTGGTCACCCAGGTGCCCTCGCTGGATATCCACCTGGACATCTCCCAGCCGCTCACCCTGGACGATCCCGAGCGTGCGCACGTGCTGCTGCGGTGTACCCAGGAAATCATCACCAATACGGTGCGCCATGCCGGCGCCCGCAACCTGTGGATCCAGGTGCGCCGCGACGGTGACTGTGTGCTGATCGACGCGCGCGACGACGGTCGCGGCGCCGAGACGGTGTCGCCCGGCAACGGCTTGCGCGGCATGCGCGAGCGGCTCAGCCAGTATGGTGGCAAGGTGGAGATCCAAACCCGGCGGGGAGACGGCTTCGGCCTGCGCATCTCCGTTCCAGGCGCGCCGGCACTGATGCCGGCGGCCGTCCTTCAAGGAGTGTTCTGATGATCCGTGTCTGCCTGGTCGACGACCAAACCCTGGTGCGTCAGGGGATCCGCTCGCTGCTGGCGCTGGACGACGGCATCGAGGTGGTGGCCGAGGCGTCGGATGGCAAGCAGGCGGTCGAGCAGATCCCGCAGATCCGGCCCGATGTGGTGCTGATGGACATGCGTATGCCGGTGATGTCCGGGCTGGAGGCGCTGCAGATGCTCTCGCGCAACGGCACCTTGCCGCCGACCATCATCCTGACCACCTTCGACGACGACCAACTGGTTCTGGCCGGACTCAAGGCCGGCGCCAAGGGTTACCTGCTCAAGGACGTGTCGCTGGAGCAATTGGTCGGCGCCATCCGCACCGTGGCCGACGGCGGTTCGCTGGTGCAGCCGGCGGTGACCCAGCGGCTGTTGTCGGGCCTGGAGCATATGCGCAACGAATTCGTCAGCCTGGACCGGCCCGATCCGCTCACCGACCGTGAGACCGAGATCCTTCGGCTGATGGCGAGCGGCTTCTCCAACAAGGAGATCGCCAATTCGCTGGGCGTGGCCGAAGGCACCATCAAGAATCACGTGTCCAACATCCTGTCCAAGCTCGGCGTACGCGACCGCACCCGGGCGGTACTGAAGGCCTTCGAACTGCAACTGGTCTGACGGCAGGATGCCCCGCCCGGCGCAGCGCGCCGGGCGTTCGCCTGCGCGCAAGCCTGCGGCTTGCAGACAGCGCCGGCTCACCCTGTCGAAACTCGGCGTACGCGACCGCACCCGGGCGGTATTGAAGGCCTTCGAACTGCAACTGGTCTGACGGCAGGATGCCCTGCCCGGCGCGCTGCGCGGCTTCGCTGTTTGGAGGGCGTGTTCGGCGCGACGCGTGGTATGGCCGCGTCCGCTGCCGCGCCGCCGCCGCAGCAGGTAGTGCCGATCGCCGGGCGGGGCAGTCGACCGATGCGGCGGCCAGGGGGGGCTGCATCACGCGAAGCCGGCGCGCACTGTGCATGATGGCTGCGCGCCGCCGGCTCAAACCCTTGCGCGGGCTGGCCTTGCAGCGTTCGGCCGCGCCATCGCGCGCGCGCAATGACACCGCAGGACCGCGCTACCCGTCGCACAACTGAACATCTTTGCCGAAGCCTGCTAGGATGGTGGCTTCGCTTCACTCAACCCGGCCGTGGGATCGGCCCCGGAGACCTCCTGAATGACCCGTATTATCGAGTTCCTGATCGCCTTGGGGATCGTGGCTGGCTTGTTTGTCGTGGTGGGCTTGGTGCTTCCCTCGGAGCGGCAGATGTCCGAGAGTGTTGAGACCAACCGCCGAATGACGATTGTTTACGACACCGTGAACAGCTTCCGTCGGTTCAAGGATTGGAACCCGCTCGTGCTGCGCGACCCGAAGATCCAGCTGAAGCTGGCCGGCCCGGAAGAGGGCAAGGGCGCACGCATCGAATACAGCTCCACCGAAGGCTACATCGGCGACGGCAGCTGGGAGATCACCAATACCGTCAAGAACGAGCGTGTCGAGATCGCGATCGAAGATCCCACCAAGGGCTACGACAAGGTCACCAACTTCACCTTGGCACCGACCGGCAAGAACAACCGCAACGTCAAGATCACGCAGGACTACAGCGTCAAGTACGGCTGGAACCTGTTTGGCCGCTATGCCGGCCTGTATGTCAGCCGCCACGTCGGCGACGATCTGAAGCTGGGTCTGGCGCGCCTGGCGACCGCCTTGGCGACCGTGCCGAACTTCGACTATCGCGCGCAGCTGGACGGCAAGCCGGTGTTGAGCGATCTGAAGGTCGTCGATGTGCCGGCCGAAGACCTGCTGGTGGTCACCGCGGGCAACATCGATCGCGACAACGAGACGATCAAGAAGTCGATCAAGGACAACCAGGAGTGGATCAAGCGCGTGATGGACGCCAACGGTCTGGAAGCGGCAGGTCCGGTCCGGATCGTCACCACCGACTTTGCGACCGACAAGTACGCCTTCGACGTCGCCCAGCCGGTCCGCAAGCGTGCCGGTGGCGCGCCGAAGGCCGATGCCAAGACCGATACCGCCAAGACCGACGCCAAGAAGGACGACGCTGCTGCGGCTGCCCCGATCGACGCGACGCCGGTCGCCGCCGCCGGTGAAGAGCTCAAGGTCAACATCCCGTCCGAAGCACCGGTGAAGTATCAGCGTACCCCGGCGCACCGCTCGGTGTTTGCGACCTACGCAGGCCACATGGCCGGCCTGGACGCGGTGCGCAATTCCTTGCGCGCCTGGGCTGCCACCAGCGGCATGGACGTGACTGAGCGTCCGTACGAAGCCTGGAAGGGCGGCGTGGACAAGTCGTTCACCCAGGATGGTACCTACGATGTTTACTGGGCCATCAAGTAATCGTCTCACCGCGATGACCTGATCCAGAAGAAGAACGCGCCGCAGTCCTGCGGCGCGTTTTTTTTGCGTCACCGCGCTGCCATGGAAGTTGCCTGCATGTCCTTGCTCGATCGTCGTAAGAAGCATCCCTCGCTATTGGCGTTCTGCGGCGGCCTGCTGGCCGCCATAGCGGTCGGTCTGTCGGCCTATGCCTCGCACGGCGTGGCCGATGCGCTGGTGCAGTCGCGGCTGCAGTTGGCGTCGCTGTATGCGTTCGGCCATGGCGCGGTGCTGACGGTGCTGGGCGCCACCGAAACGCGCGTTCTCGGGCGAGTCGGCTTGTACCTGCTGTTGCTCGGCACCTTGCTGTTCGCCGGCAGCCTGGTCGGCGGTGCCTTGCTGCACTGGCCGACCAGCCTGGCGCCGGTGGGCGGCGTCGGCTTGATGCTGGGCTGGGTGGTACTGGCCTTCGGTGCGTTGAGGCGCTGAGATGCCGCGCCATGCCCGCGGGTTCGATGTAGAGGCCGCCTTCGCGTACCTGTCGCGGCGCGATCGTGCGCTGGGTGCGTGGATGCGTCGCATCGGTCCCATCGCGCCGCAGCCGGGGTGGTGCAAACCGTTCGACCCCGTGGATGCATTGGCGCGCGCCATCCTGTTCCAGCAACTCAGCGGCAAGGCCGCGTCCACCATCGTGGCGCGGGTGGAGGTTGCGATCGGATCCGACCGGCTGCATGCGGACACGCTTGCGCGCGTGGACGATGCCGCGCTGCGCGCCTGCGGTGTGTCCGGCAACAAGGCGCTGGCGCTGCGCGATCTGGTGCAGCGCGAGCTCGCTGGGGAGATTCCCTCCTTGCGCCGGCTTGCCTTCATGTCCGACGAGGCGATCGTCGAGGCCCTGGTGCCGGTACGCGGCATCGGCCGCTGGACGGTGGAGATGATGCTGATGTTCCGGTTGGGTCGACCGGATCTGCTGCCCGTCGACGACCTGGGCGTGCGCAAGGGCGCCCAGGTCGTGGACAAACAAGCGCTGATGCCCGCCGCCAAGGCACTGGCCGGGCGCGGCGAGCGCTGGGGGCCCTACCGCAGCTATGCCGCGTTCTATCTGTGGAAGATCGCCGACTTCAGCGTGGCCGCCAAGGTGCCGACACCACGCTCGCAGGAGTAGAGCCGCGCCCGTATGCCGGAGCCTCGGCAAGCGGCGACGGCATTGCACGGATCATTGACCGGCCGTGGCGCCCGCAGCGCCGGAATGCGTGTCATGTCGAAGTCTGCGCATGCCAGCGCCAGTGCCACGGCTCGTACACGATGCCATGCGGATTGCCGCGCGGATAGCTCATGCGGTAGCCGAACTGCTGCGCATTGGCGCATAGCCAGCCGAACGCGGGAGTGTCTTCGAACGATTCCTCGGCGGGCGCCTCGCCCGGGGTGCCGATATCCAGGGCATCGCCGCTGTGGTGTTCGCTGAACCCCGGCGCAGCGTTGACCGCCAGGATCTGCTGCAACGACAGTCCGCGCGCGAATTTCCGCTCGAAGATGCCCAATTGATAGGCATGGCTGCGGTAGCCGGAGATCGCATCGAGCACGACGCCTGCGCGCAGCGCAGTGGCGCGCAGGCGATGCCACGCGCGCGCGGCACCATCGCTCAACCACAACGGCCGCCCGAAACGATCGCGTCCGGCGAACTGCAGCGTCGCCGGTTCGGCGATCAGGGATAGGCCGGTCTGTCGCATGTAATCGTCCGCGGCCAGCCCCAGTCGTGTCAGGCGTCGCTGCAGTCCATCGATCGCCAGCGCCGCGCCGCCTGATCGCATGGGGCCCGAGGCGGCGGCCTGCAGCCGGTCCAGCGCTTCGTCCAGACCGGGCTCCCGCGACAGGCGCGGAATCAACGGCATGAGGCCCTGCGGCAGGTGCGCGGCCAGGTAACGCCCATCGCACTTGCGCCGCAGCAGCCAGTCGGACTGCGCCAGGACGCGGGCGTCGGCGTTGCTGCGCGCGCGCAGGAGCGCGGCAGGCAACAGCTCGATAGCGGTGGTGTTGAGCAGCAGGGTCAGGGTCGGGCGCATCGCGACAGGGTAGGGCGAACGGCCGTGCGCGGCCAGACGTCCCACGCCCGGCGCCCTCGCCCCTGTCCGAGGCGCAGGCGCCACGCCGATCTCCAGGGCGATGGGCAGGGTGGCCGCTTCCGCATGCGCATGCCCCTGGAGCGGTGAGCGCTTAAGCGTCCGCTTCCGGCTCGTCGCGCGGCTTGGATAATCGTCCGGCCTTGCGCAACGCATCGCGCAGTACATATTCGATCTGCGCGTTGAGGCTGCGCAGCTCGTCATCGGCCCAGCGCTGCGCAGCGGCCAGCACTTCGGCATTGATACGCAGCGGGTAGGCCTTCTTTTCGCTCATTCGCCGTTCCTGCGGCTGCCGTGGCGACGCAGGTGCATGACCATCGATACGATCAGCGCATTGACGCCGACGATCATGCCGATCGCCACCGCGTAGATGCCGACGCGGTTGTCGCCTGCCCAATACAGGCAGGCTGCCCCGACCAGGATGACCAGGCTGATCAGCGCCCAGCGCAAGCCCAGGCCACGCGCGCGGTCGTCGTCGTTCGCTCCGATCGAGGCGGCGATCGCCAGCGCGGGCAACCCGGAAAGCGCAACCGCCAGCGGCACCATCACATTCATTGCATCACCTCAATACAGCGAGCCGGCATTGACCACCGGTTGGGTACCGCGATCAGAACACAACACGGTGAGCAGGTTGCTGACCATATGCGCCTTGCGCTCCTCGTCCAGTTGCACCACGCCGTTCTTCTGCAGCTCGGCCAGCGCCATTTCGACCATGCCCACTGCGCCCGCCACGATGCGGGTGCGTGCAGCAATCACCGCGTTGGCCTGCTGGCGCTGCAGCATCGCCTGGGCGATTTCCGGTGCATAGGCCAGATGGCTGATGCGCGCTTCGATCACGTCCACACCGGCCTGGGTAAGGCGTTCGTCCAGATGCCGCTTGAGCTGTTCGCTGATTTCGGCCGGGTGGCTGCGCAGCGAAATCTGGCCTTCTTCGTGCTGATCGTAGGGGTAGCTGGTGGCCATCGCGCGCAATGCGGCTTCGGACTGGATATGCACGAAGCTTTCGTAGTCGTCCACGTTGTACACGGCCTCGGAGGCATCCAGCACCTGCCACACGATCACCGCCGCGATCTCGATCGGGCTGCCATCCAGTTCATTGACCTTAAGCCGCCCGCTTTCGAAGTTGCGCACGCGCTGGCTGACCCGGCGCTTGGCGTAGAAGGGGCTGTTCCAGCGCATTCCCTGGTCCTTGACCGTACCGACGTACTTGCCGAACAGGCTCAGGACGGCCGCCTGATTCGGCTCCAGCGTGTACAGGCCGACCAGGACGAACACATTGCAGGCGGCCACCAGAATGGCTGGCGGCATGGCCAGGATCGGCAGATAGCCCATGCCCGCCGCGATCAGCGTCGTGGCGGACAGCAGCAAGACGACGACACTGATAACGATCACCGGAATGCCGGGGGCAGAACCGAGGGATTGCTCTTTCATGGCTGGGGCGTCCTTGTGGTTTGGATTAAGATATCAAATTGATATCAATTTTTGACGGCTTTCCGACCAGCGGTCATGTCATCGGCCCGTTAAAATGGCCGCCCCCTCGAACTGGATGAGCGCATGACCACTCTTGGCACCCCGCTGTCGCCTTCAGCCACCCGCGTACTGTTGTTGGGCTCGGGCGAACTGGGTAAGGAGGTCGCGATCGAGCTGCAGCGCCTGGGGGTGGAGGTGATCGCTGCAGATCGCTATGCCGACGCGCCGGCCATGCAGGTGGCGCACCGTTCGCACGTGCTGGACATGCTCGATCCCGCCGCCTTGCGCGCGCTGATCGCCAGCGAGCAGCCGCACCTGATCGTGCCGGAGATCGAGGCCATCCATACCGAAACCCTGGTGGCGCTGGAGCGCGAGCAGGGTCAGAAAGTGATTCCGACCGCGCGCGCCGCGCGCCTGACCATGGACCGCGAAGGCATCCGCCGGCTGGCTGCCGAAACGCTGGGCCTGCCGACCTCGCCGTACCGCTTCGTCGACACCGCAGCCGAGTACCGCGAAGCGATCGCCGCCGTTGGCCTGCCTTGCGTGGTCAAGCCGGTGATGTCTTCCTCCGGCAAGGGGCAGAGCACCCTGCGCAGCGAGGCCGATATCGATGCCGCGTGGGAGTATGCGCAGACCGGTGGGCGTGCCGGTGCTGGCCGCTGCATCGTCGAAGGCTTCATCGATTTCGATTACGAAATCACCTTGCTCACCGTGCGGCATGCTGGCGGCACCTCGTACTGCGATCCCATCGGGCATTGGCAGCAGGATGGCGACTACCGCGAAAGCTGGCAGCCGCAGCCGATGTCGGCGGCCGCGCTGCACCGCTCGCAGCAGATCGCCAAAGCCATCACCGATGACCTGGGGGGCTGGGGCCTGTTCGGCGTGGAATTGTTCGTGAAGGGCGATGAGGTGTGGTTCAGCGAGGTCTCGCCGCGCCCGCACGACACCGGCCTGGTCACCCTGGTGTCGCAGGACCTGAGCGAATTCGCGCTGCACGCCCGCGCCATTCTCGGGCTGCCGGTGGGTGCGCAGGACGGCGGCGTCATCCGTCAGAGTGGCCCATCCGCATCCTGCGCGCTGCTGGCGCATGGCAATGGCGTGCCGGTGTTCGACAACGTGGCCGATGCGCTGCGCGATCCCGAGACCGCGCTGCGCCTGTTCGGCAAACCACGTGTGGACGGCCACCGTCGCGTTGGCGTCACCCTGGCGCGCGCCGATGGCATCGATGGCGCACGCGAGAAGGCGCGCGCGGCCGCCGCGGCACTGACGATCCAGTTGCAGGGCTGATCGCCGCAGGTTCCGAGAAGTGCAGCGCACCGCTGCACTTCTTCAACGCGCCAAACGCCGCGGGTCTAAGTGCGATTAACCGCACGCACCTGCGTCGGCCTACCAGACAGGCGCGAAGAACGCAGACGGCCAAGCAACTCGCCCTTCCGAATCCCCAATCCCTAGTCACCAATCCCGGCTACCAAGCAACATCCACCCACACCGCATGATGGTCGCTGCCATCGGCGATCGCTGCATCCGGGCTGGCGCTGGCCGGCCAGAAGATGCCGCTGTCGACCAGCGTGAACTGCCGCGACGGCAGCACATAGTCCAGGCGCATGGTGCCTGCCTGCGGGCCGAAGTCGCCGGTCACCTGATGCGGGTCGCCGATGTGCGCGATGCCTTGCGCGGCGTAGTCGGCGGTTTTTTCCGGGCCGCCGGCGCTGCGCGGGGCCGGGTACTGCAGCACGCGCGGATGCTGGATCAGCGCCCGGATCGCTTCGTGGCGGCCGGCGCCGTCGATCGGGTCGTTGTTCAGATCGCCAAGGATCACAAAGTGTGCATCGGCCGCCAGCCCGCCGCAGCCTCCCTTGTCGTCGCACAACCAGCGCTTGCTGTCGGCCGTGTCGTCCAGGTAGGCGCGCCATAGCGCGAGCTCGTCGTGGTTGCGCGCGGCGTTGCGTTTTTCCGCGCCGTCGAACACCGGTGGAGTGGGGTGCGACACCAGCGCATGCACCACGCCCAGCGGCGTGCGTACCGGCACGTCCCAATGCGACTTGGACGACAGCCGCAGCTGCGCCCAGATCGCGTCGCTGTAGAACGATGTCCGCGTGGCCGGGTCGATCGGCCGCAGCGCGCCCGGCAACGTGCTCCACTTCAGCAACTGGAAACTGCGCACGGCCTGCGTGTCGATCGGATATCGCGACAGCACCAGCATGCCGTACTGACCAGGATGCAGGCCAAAGCCCCAGGCGTCGTTGCCGCGGTTGCGGCCATCGCCGCCGACGCTGCCGCTGTTGTCCAGATCCAGCCCGCTCGGGACGCCCGTGTTGACCGGCGCCAGATACCGATACGGATAACGCAGCGGCTCGCCGCCACCCGGCTGTGCCACCTGTAGATAGCGCTGCTGGAACAGATCGGCGGCACGGTGGTCCGGATCGAAGTCGAACTCGTTGAGCAGTACCAGATCCGGGCGCACACGCTGCAGTACCGCGGCGATCTTGCGCGCATGCGCGCTGTCGCCCTGCAGTTCGCGGATCAGGCCACCCGCCTGGTCCGAATACAACGAGGTGTTGTACGTGGCGATGCGCAAGGGCGCGGTCGCCGGCTCGGGCGAGCGATCGGGCGCTGTGGTGGCGGAAGGCGTGCGATGGGTACAGGCGGTGCACAGCGCGGTCAGCGCCAGCAGCAGGAGAGGTCTGATCATGGCGGCATTCTCGCATGGCCGATACGGCAGGCCGATGTCGTCGTTTGGCAGCCTACGGCGCCGGCGCGCTGGCGGGCAGTCCACGCCAATGGCGGCCGTCGTAGGCCTCCAGCGCAGTGAAGCGGCGCTTGTAGTTCATCTTGGCGTGACCGTCGATCCAGTAGCCCAGGTAGACATGTGCGCGTCGCTCGCGCTGTGCCCACTGGATCTGCTGCAGGATTGCGAAGGTGCCAAGACTGCGCGCGGCCGCCTCCGGTGCGTAGAACGTGTACACCGCCGACAACGCATGCTCGGTGACATCGGTGACCGCCACCGCGAGCAGTTGCCCGGGCGCATGCGCGACCGATGCCTGGCGGATTTCCAGGAAGCGCCCATGCGACCAGCCGCCGATCAGGAACTGGTCGAACTCGCTCGCGCCATGCCCGTCCATGCCACCGCCGGGATGCCGGTGCTTGAGATAGCGCCGGTACAGCGCAAGCTGCTCGTCGGTGCGTTCGGCGGCGACGATGCGTACCACCAGGTCGTGATTGCGTGCCAGGCAGCGGCGTTGGCTGCGATCCGGGTGGAAGGCGTCCACCGCGATGCGCACCGGTACGCACGCGCGGCAGCGCTCGCAATGCGGGCGATAGACCAGATCGCCGGAACGCCGGAATCCCCACGCCAGGGCTTGCGTGTAGATCGTCCCCAGGCGCGGATCGTGTGGATCCAGTACCAGATCGCGTGCCTGACGGTCCGGCCAGTAGCCACAGGCATGCTCGCCGGTCTGAAACAGGCGCAGGTCCTCGTGGGTGTCGGCGTGGATGGCCATGCGCTCAGGATAGCGCCTGCGCGTCGCAACAGCGGCGACTGTCCGCTCCATGAATGCGGCCGATGCGCGCGTCAACGCCTGCGCCGGTGACTCGTTGATGTGGGTATTGGTGGCAGCGCACGGCAGATCCGGGTGCGCCACCTACGCGATGCGGCCCATGCAGGTGCCGCGTGTGGTTCCCACAGATCAGGAGTTTCTCATGACGTCCCGCAAACCCGTTCTTGCCCTGGCCATGCTGGCTGCGCTGTCTACCGGCGCAGTCGTCGCCGCCACCCCGCCGGCACCCGGCGATGCGCCGCGTCCTGCCAAGCTCGACAGCAATGGCGATGGTGTGATCGACCGCAGCGAAGCGGCTGCCAACCCGAAGCTGGCCGCGCAGTTCGACACGCTGGACACCAACAAGGACGGCAAGCTGTCGCGCGATGAACGTCCGCGCCATCATGGCCCCAGACCTGAGGGGCGTGGCGCTTGGCTAGCCAAGTTCGACACCGACAAGGACGGGCGCATCAGCCGCGAGGAGGCCAAGGCCGATCCGAAATTCGCCGCGCGCTTCGACCAGATGGACCTCAACAAGGATGGCTTTATCGATCGTGCCGACCGTGAGCTGCGCAAGCAGCAGCATCGCGACGCATGGTTCGCCAAAGCCGATACCGACAAGGACGGCAAGCTGAGCAAGGCCGAGTTCGATGCCGCATCGAAGCTGCGCGGCGAGCACGGACCGCGTGGCCCGGGCGACCACGGCAAGCATGCGATGCCGGCCAAGCCTGCGGCGAGCAGCTGATGCTGGCAGCGTGCGATCGCATCCCGGCAGTCCAGGCACAGCCGGCATACCGCGTTCTCAGTAGACGGTAGAGCATCAGCAATACGTAACAAGGCGCCGATCGACCGACGGCCTCCTGTGCAAGCAGGGGGCCGTTGTTTTATGGACACAGCCGCCTGTATGGGGCGGAATGACGCATGGCCACCGTCGCCCGCTCTGAGCCGTCTGGCAGGGGCGTATGCACCGCGTGCGCCTGCACTATGTCGGGGCAATCCATGCGAGCGATACCGTCGGACAGGTGGCGATTGCACCCTGGGCAGGACTGCGATCACTTGCCGGGTGACGGCCAGCGCTGTGTCCAAGGCTTCTGCTGGCGCGCCCGGATGGCACCCTGCCTTGCGGAGCGTCGGTGTACGGAATCCGGTTGCTCCTTGTGGCATCGGCCATTGCGGTGCTGGAGCAGGCTCCCGGACGCGTTACAGCATTCCCCGGACGAGGTAATGGCGCAAAATCGGCAGCAGCACCGCCGCGGTACTCACGAGCATTGCGCCAGGGCTGAACATGCAGCGATAGAGCCAGGGGGCTCGCGTGGTGCCGCGGTTGCGTGCCTCGCGCTCCAGCATGGGGCGCATGAGGCGTGGCAGCACGGCCATCGTCTGGTAGTTGACGACCGCCAGTCCCGCACACAGCACCAGCAACGCAGGCCACCCGCTGTGGCTGAAGCGGTGCAGCACCAGCGTCGCGCAACACAGCAGCGCGGCCGTCACCGTGCTGGTACGGATGAAGCGGCTGATGGCCCCGACTTCGGCCGGCGTGCGTGCAAAACGCAGCAGATACCAGCCCGACCAATAGGTTCCCAGCGCGGCGATCACCACGCTACCTGCCGCAATCAATGCGGGCGCGCCGAACCAGACGCTCAACGCGCCGGCAGCGCCACCGCCGCTGAGTGCCGAGCCGGTCAACCCGCCAGCACCGAGCTTGCCCGCGCCGCCCAACACGATCGCCGCGCTTGCGGTGCCCGGTGCTGCCAGCATGACTGCCGAGGCCATCGTGGTCGCGAAGGCCGCACTGGGCGCGCTGCCACGTGCGAAATCGCCAAATCGACGCATCAGATCGCTGCGCACGCTGGCGCGCGCGCGCGACAGCCGCTTGCGCACCGCAGCGTCGCTGAGGCCCAGCAGCGATGCGACCTGCTGCGAACTCTGGCCTTCGCGGTAATACAGCAGCAGCGTTTCGCGGCTTTCTTCCGGTAGCGCGGAAATGATGTCGAGCGCGGCGATCTCCTCTTCCACCTGCAGCAAGCGATCGGTGGGCGAGGGTGCCGGATCGGCTGCCATCGCGATCGCCAGATCGGCCGCTTCGCCGCTGAGCGCGCGGTGACGATTCGCACGCAGCCAATCACGCGCCAGGTTGCGGGTGATCTGGCGCAGCCACGGCAGGAAGCTGGCGGGTTGATGCAACTGCGCCAGGCGCTGCCAGGCACGCAGGAAGGCTTCCTGGGCGATGTCCTCACTGGCGGCGATATCGCGGGTGATCGCCAGTGCAATGGCGGTGACCGTGTTCTGGCATGCCGTCACGATCCGGCCATACGCCTGCTGGCAGCCGGCTGCAGCGTGGGGAAGCTCGCGTTGCAACATCAGGTCCAGCGTGTCGGTGTTCATCGGCGCAGTCTATGTCCTGTTGCCAGCAGGACGCATCGCCGCGACGGATGTGACCAGTGCGGTCGTCGCAGGCGGGTGCCGCTTGCCATGGGGAGCAACCGGCAGTCAGGCCGTCGCCGGCAGCGTGTGACGCTGACGGCCTTCACGCGTGCCGCGCCAGATGCACCGTGCCGCGCTGGAATCGGGCCGGCGACGCAGGCGTTACACGCGCCAGGCGGACGCCGACAACGGTGACGAAGCTCTGCTCCTGGGGGAGCAGGGGCGGCACTTTTCGGTCAGCGCGTCTGCGGTTCGTCGATCCTGGGCACGGAACCGCCACCCGACGGCCGCGGGTCCGCGCCCCTGGCTTGTTCAGCGCGCCGGCTGGATCCGTACGCGCACCTCATCGTCTTCTGTTGGCGGAGCTGCATTCGGCGCGGGCTGCGATGCAGCGGGCGCTGCCGGCGCTGGTGCAGCGCGATGGCGCATCACCACCACCATGGCCACCGCGCCGATCACCAGCAGCAGCGCCAGGCGGATGCGCCAGGCCCAGCTGCGTGCGCTGGCGCTTGAGCCGTTCTCGCCTTCGCGAAAGGTGTATTCCACGTTCGGCAGGTCGCGGCGGGTAGTGTCCAGCAGACGTGCCTCGCGCAGCAGATCGCGGGCACGTGGCTGGTCGTTGGCATGCACGATCCACACGGTGGGATGGGCTTGCGCATTGCCCTGTTCCAGATAGCTGAACTGGCCGCCGCGCTTGCTCTGGTAGGAGCGGCCATTGCTGATGCGGATCTCGATGCCGGCCTCGCGCAACAGGTTGGCCACGCCTTCGGCGGTTTCGATACGTTGACTGCTGAAGATCTTGCGCATGGTGGAAAACGCCGTTGGGTCCGGAACAGATGGCGCCGCTGCGGTGCCGGTTCAAGAGGAAGCATTGGGGACGGCGCGCGCGGGTGGGGGAGGCGGCGCGCGTGCGGACAAGCATGCCAGCTCGCGCTGCGACCGTTCGCGCGGCGTGGGCAGTGGTGCAGTCGGTCGCGCCGGGATGCGCCGGGCGGATCGACTCCGGCCCCGCGCGTGTGGCACTGCCTACTCCTTGGCCGGCACGGCGCTCGCGCTGCCGTCGGGCACCACCCGAATCAGCCCTTCCTGCGTGGTGCTGGCCACCAGCACGCCGTCGCGGGTGAAGAACTGTCCGCGCGCCAGGCCGCGTGCACCTTGCGCGGTGGGGCTGTCCAGCGAGTACAGCAGCCAGTCGTCGGTACGGAACGGGCGGTGGAACCATAGCGCATGATCGAGCGAGGCCATCTGCACGTTCGGCGTGTAGTAACTGATGCCATGCGGAAACGTGGAGGTACCCAGTAGCTGGAAGTCCGAGGCATAGGCCAGCAGTGCCTGGTGCAGGCCGACATCGTCGCCGATGGGGTCGCTCAGGCGCAGCCACATCTGCTGGAACGGAGGGCGCTTGGGCGGCTTGAGTTCGTCGCGCGGAAACACGTGGCGAAACTCGAACGGGCCGCCGCGCGACAGCCAGCGCTGCACCTTGGCAGGCAGTTTGGCCAACACATCCGGTGCCAGCGGGGCTGCCGGCTCGATGTCTTCCGGCGGCGGCACCACCGGCATCGCCGACTGATGCTCGGCGCCGCCTTCGCGTTCCTGGAACGAGGCCGCGCAGAAGAAGATCACCTTGCCGTGCTGGATCGCGGTGACCCGTCGCACCGAAAAACTGCCGCCGTCGCGGGTGCGGTCGACGTCGTAGACGATGGGGTGATCGATATTGCCGGCCCGCAGGAAGTAGGCGTGCAGCGAATGCGCCTGGCGGCCGTTGTCCACCGTGGCCTGCGCCGCCGACAAGGCCTGGCCCAGCACCTGGCCGCCGAACACGTACTTGGTGCCGATGTCGCGGCTCTGGCCGCGAAACAGATTGTCTTCCAGGCGCTCCAGCGACAGCAGGCTGATCAGTTCGGAGACCACGGGTTCGGCGGTGGCGGACAAGAGGCTGGCCTGGGCGTGCGACGGACCGCGATTATAGCGGCCGGCCCGGCGCTCGCTGCCGGCCAGGCGCCTCACGCCTTCTGCAGCCGCGCCACCAGGCCATGCAGGGCGGCCTGGGCGTCGGGCGCATACCAACCGTCGACGAAGCGTTCCAACTGGATCAGCTCCGGCGCCAGCGCGGCGCGTAGATCCGCACGCGCCACCGCGCGCGTGGCCAGCATCGGTTGGCGCGGCAACTGCTGCAGCTCCTGAAGCCAGGCCACTGCACGCGCGGTGACCAACTCGCCATCGACCAGTTCGTCCACCAGACCGATCTGCACGGCCTGTTCAGCCGGCAGCAGCTGCCCGGCAATCAGCAGGCGTTCGGCGCGGTGTGCACCCACCACCCGGCGCAACAGGCGCTGGATGCCTTCCGGGGCGGCCAGGCCCACTTGCACTTCGTTCAAGCCGATCGCGTACGGCCTGGCGGTGTCTGCGCTGCGTGCCATCACCCGGTAGTCGCAGCACAACGCGAGCACGCAGCCGCCGGCCGGTGCATGCCCGCCGATCGCGGCCACCACCGGAATGCGGCTGTTGGCCAGCGCCTGCGCCGCTTCGAAGAACGCCGTCCAGCTGGCCAGCAGCGCGGCGCGGTCGCTGCCGTGCGCCAGCAACTGCGGCACATCCATGCCGCCGGAAAAGATCCGTTCGCCGCCCGACAGCACGATGCCGTCGGCCTCGTCGCCGGCCTGCTGCACGGCTGCGCTCAGTGCCTGGCATAGCGCGCTGTCCAGTGCATTGACCGGCGGGCGCGCCAGGCGGATTTCGCGAACACGGCCATGGTCTAAGATCTGGATGCTCATTCGGGGCTCCTGGAGGTCGGGACATGATAGACGGCAGTCGAAGCAGGCGGCACCGGCATGCACGTGTGCTGCTCGGTGCGATGGCAGCGGCAATTGCGATGTCGGCCAGTGCCGGCGTTGCGGCGCAGTGCGTACCGGAATTCAAGGCCGGCTGGATCCGCATCCCGCCACCCGGTGGCATGGGGATGGCGGCAGGCTTCGGACAGTTCCACAACGGCTGCCCGCAAGCGCTGAAGGTCACCGCGGTGAAGAGCGGAGCGTTCGCGGATGTGTCCTTGCACGAAACCACGCAGAGCGACGGCGTCAGCCGCATGCGCGCAGTGCCGGAGCTGACGCTGCCGGCCGGCAGGACGGTCGCGCTGGCGCCGGGCGGCCTGCATCTGATGCTGATGGAAGCGCGGGCGCCGTTGCAGGAAGGTGCGCAGGTGCCGGTGACGTTCACCCTGCAGGATGGCCGTCAGATCCAGGCGACGCTTCAGGCACGCAAGCGCGCACCCGGGTCCTGAAATGCGGTGGTGGGGCGTGCGCCCCGCATGAGCCGCTGGCGCGCCCAGATGGTTGCGAGAGGTGCCGTCGCACTGCCGCCAAACGGTTGCTGCATGCAGCCGCTTGCCGGCACGCGTCGCCCCCGATGCGTGCCCGGGCACGGCACCGTTGCGGTCGCATGAAAAACGGCGGCTCCTGGGGGAGCCGCCGTCCTGGGAAACAGTCGCGTCCGTCGCGCTGCCGCCGCTCGCCGCTCAGCTACTGGCGGCCCGCACGGCGTCGGGAAGCGCGGCGCTCTTGCCGGTCTGCGTATCGATCCATACCACCACCACGTTGCCGTCCGAATACAGCTTGCTGTCGTCCTTCTGGTCGAAGATGCGGTGGCCGATGGTCACGCTGCTGGTGCCCAGGCGTTCGACGAACAGCTCTACGGTGATGTCGTTGGGCCAGATCAACGGCTGCTTGTAGTTGACGTTGGTGGCGGCGACCACCGGCGCGATGCGATCGGTCATCGCCACGCCCTGCACGCCGAGCATCCAGCGCACGCGCGCTTCCTCCAGGTAGGAGATGTACTTGGCATTGTTGACATGCCCCATGCTGTCCATGTCGCGCCAGCGCACGCTGATCGGGATGCGTGCCAGGACCTTGTGTTCGCTCATCGGCTTGCCTTCTTCTTCGCAGTCTTCTTGGTGGCGGAGGCGGCGGTTTTGCTCGCTTTCTCCGGTTTGACCTTGCGCGGCGGGCGCGCATCGGGCTTGTTGGCCATCGCCGCAGGGCGCGTCTCGCGTGCCTTGACCGACGGCAGCATCTTGGCCAGGAACTGCCCGGTATAGGATCTCGGTTCGGCAGCCACTTCCTCCGGCGTGCCGGACACCAGCACGGTGCCGCCACGGTGGCCGCCCTCCGGGCCCAGGTCCACGATCCAGTCGGCGGTCTTGATCACGTCGAGGTTGTGTTCGATCACCACCACCGTGTTGCCCTCGTCGCGCAGCTTGTGCAGCACGCCGAGCAGGGCTTCGATGTCATGGAAATGCAGGCCGGTGGTCGGCTCGTCGAGGATGTACAGGGTGCGGCCGGTGTCGCGCCGCGACAGCTCCTTGGACAACTTGACGCGCTGGGCCTCGCCGCCGGACAAGGTGGTCGCGCTCTGCCCCAGCTTGATGTAGCTCAGGCCCACATCCACCAGCGTTTCCAGCTTGCGCGCGATCGCCGGCACCGGTTCGAACAGGCGCAGCGCGTCTTCCACCGTCATCTGCAACACGTCGTTGATGTTGTAGCCCTTGTACAGAATTTCCAGGGTCTCGCGGTTGTAACGCTTGCCGTGGCAGACATCGCAGGGCACGTACACGTCCGGCAGGAAGTGCATCTCCACCTTGATCAGGCCATCGCCCTGGCAGGCTTCGCAGCGGCCGCCGCGCACGTTGAAGCTGAAGCGCCCGGGCGAGTAACCGCGCGCGCGCGCTTCCGGTACCTGCGCATAGAGCTCGCGCAATGGCGTGAACAGGCCGGTGTAGGTGGCAGGGTTGGAGCGCGGTGTACGACCGATCGGGGACTGGTCGATATCCACTACCTTGTCGAACAGGTCGAGGTTCTCGATTTCCCGATAAGCCGCCACCGGATGCGAGGCGCCGTTGATCTCGTTGGCCGCCAGCGAGAACAGCGTGTCGTTGATCAGCGTGGACTTGCCCGACCCGGACACGCCGGTGATGCAGGTCAGCAGGCCGGCCGGAATGTCCAGATCGACATTCTTGAGATTGTTGCCGGTGGCCCCGCGCAGATGCAGCATCATCTTCGGATTGGGCTTGTGGCGTTGTTTGGGAATCTCGATGCGGCGCTTGCCGGACAGGTATTGGCCGGTCAACGAGCGCGGCGATTCCAGAATGTCGTCCAGCGTGCCTTGCGCGCAGATCTCGCCGCCATGCACGCCCGCGCCAGGGCCGATGTCCAGCACGTGGTCGGCCAGGCGGATCGCGTCTTCGTCGTGTTCGACCACGATCACGGTGTTGCCAAGATCGCGCAGCCGCGTCAGCGTGCCGAGCAGGCGTTCGTTGTCGCGCTGGTGCAGGCCGATCGACGGCTCGTCCAGCACATACATCACCCCGACCAGACCTGCGCCGATCTGGCTGGCCAGGCGGATGCGTTGCGCCTCGCCGCCGGACAGGGTGTCGGCCTTGCGTTCCAGCGTGAGGTAGTCCAGGCCCACATCGACCAGGAACCCCAGGCGCTCGGCGATCTCCTTGACGATCTTGGCGGCGATCTCGCCGCGCCAGCCCGGCAACGACAGGCCACGGAAAAAGCTCAACGCCTCGTTGACCGGCAGCACCACCAGCTCGGGCAGCGGACGATCGGCCACGAACACATTGCGCGCTGCGCGATTCAGACGCGTGCCGTTGCAGGCAGGGCAGGGCTGCTGGCTGACGTACTTGGTCAGCTCTTCGCGCACCGCCGGCGATTCGGTTTCGCGGTAACGGCGTTCCAGGTTCGGAAGGATGCCTTCGAACCGATGCTTGCGCGTAGTGCGCCCGCCGGCATCGGTGAAGTAGGTGAAGCTGATCACCTCGTCGCCACTGCCGAACAGCACCGCCTGGCGCACCTTGGCCGGCAGCGTGTTCCAGACCGCGTCCACGTCGAACTTGTAGTGCTTGGCCAGCGAAGCGATCAGCTGGAAGTAGTAGGCGTTGCGGCGGTCCCAGCCGCGCACCGCGCCGGCCGACAGCGACAATTCGGGATGCACAACCACGCGATCGGGGTCGAAGAACTCGGCCACGCCCAGGCCATCGCAGCTCGGGCAGGCGCCCACCGGGGCGTTGAACGAGAACAGCCGCGGTTCCAGCTCCGGCAGCGAGTAATCGCACACCGGGCAGCTGTACTTGGACGAGAATAGATGCGGCGCGGCGGTCGGGTCGTCCAGCGACTGCACCGCCACCATGCCTTCGCCCAGCTTGAGTGCGGTTTCGAAACTTTCGGCCAGGCGTTGTTTGATGTCCTCGCGCGGACGGAAGCGGTCTATCACCGCTTCGATGGTGTGCTTCTGGCGCAGCGCCAGCGGCGGCACCGCATCGATCTCGTACAGTTCGCCGTCCACGCGCACGCGCACGAAACCCTGCGCGCGCAGTTGTTCGAACACCTGCGCATGCTCGCCCTTGCGGTCGCGGATCACCGGCGCCAGCAGCATGTAGCGCTGCTCCTGGTCCTGGGTCAGCATGTGGTCGACCATCTGGCTGACGGTCTGCGCTTCCAGCGGGAAGCCATGGTCCGGGCAGCGCGGTTGGCCCACGCGTGCATAGAGCAGGCGCAGGTAGTCGTAGATCTCGGTGATCGTGCCGACAGTGGAGCGCGGGTTGTGCGATGTGGATTTCTGTTCGATCGAGATGGCCGGGGACAGGCCTTCGATGTGGTCCAGGTCCGGCTTTTCCATCACGCTCAGGAACTGGCGCGCGTACGCCGACAGCGACTCGACGTAGCGGCGCTGGCCTTCTGCGTAGATGGTGTCGAACGCCAGCGACGACTTGCCCGATCCGGACAGGCCGGTGATCACGATGAGTTTGTCGCGGGGCAGGTCGAGGTCGATGTTCTTGAGGTTGTGCGTCCGCGCGCCGCGGATGCGGATGAAATCCATCGCCATGGGGGATCCGATGTCGGGCCGGCGAACCGGCGGTGGTGCGAGCGTGCTCAGCAGGAATGAGTGGCAGTCGATCAGCCTACCCGCCGACCTAGGTGAGGGCAATTGCCCCAGATGCCAGTCTGCCGGGGCCGTTGTGGCGGCCGGATGATGCGTTCCACCGGCCCATTGCGGGGGTGGTTGTGGCCGATCTGCCTGCGACTTGACCCGAAACCAGCCCGGCAAGTACAATTCCGCTCCTGTCTGCCCCAAGGGCAGGTCAGGCGACCATAATAACTACAGAGGAACACCTGGTCATGTACGCAGTTCTGGTAACCGGCGGTAAGCAATACCGCGTCGCGCAGGGCGAAACGCTCCGCGTGGAAAAGCTCGAAGTCGAAGCCGGCAACGAGATCAAGTTCGACACCATCCTGATGCTGGGCGACAGCGACGGCATCAAGCTGGGCGATGCGCTGAAGGGCGCCTCGGTCACCGCCAAGGTCGTGGCCCACGGCCGCGCCGACAAGGTGCGCATTATCAAGTTCCGTCGCCGCAAGCACCACATGAAGCGTCAGGGACATCGTCAGCACTACACCGAAATCGAGATCACCGGCATCGCCGGTGGCGACAAGAAGTAAGGAGAACCAGTCATGGCACATAAAAAGGGCGTAGGTTCCTCGCGCAACGGTCGCGATTCCAACCCGAAGTACCTCGGCGTGAAGATGTTTGGCGGCCAGGTCATCGAGGCTGGCAACATCATCGTGCGTCAGCGCGGTACCCAGTTCCATCCGGGCGCCGGCGTCGGCCTGGGTCGTGACCACACGCTGTTCGCGCTGGTCGACGGCAAGGTGGAGTTCTCCACCAAGGGCCCGAAGAAGCGTCGTACCGTCAGCGTGGTTGCCGAGGCGTAATCGCCCGCTCCATGCAGGCCAGTCCACGAGGCGGTAACGCCTTGCGGGCCAGACGGAAAGCCCCGCTTTTGCGGGGTTTTTCGTTTGAGGGCCGGGAGTGGGGATTCGGGATTCGCAATGGCGGATTTCGAGAGTCCCGATACCGTTGCTTCCTGCTGTTTCCGCGACCGCCAAGCGGCGTCCTGCGGTGCTGTTACCAATCCCAAATCACGAATTCCGAATCCCATGAAGCTAGTCGACGAAGCAGAAATCCTGGTCACCGCCGGTAATGGCGGCAATGGCTGTGTCGGCTTCCGCCGCGAGAAGTTCATTCCGCTGGGTGGGCCGGATGGTGGCGATGGCGGGGCCGGCGGCAGTGTCTGGATCGTGGCCGACGAGAACGTCAATACCCTGGTCGACTTCCGTCATGAGCGCACCTTCAAGGCGCAGCGCGGCGAGAACGGCATGGGGCGCCAGGCCTATGGCAAGGGCGGCGAAGACCGCATCATCGTGGTGCCGGTCGGCACTGTGGTGATCAATGTGCAGACCGATGAAGTGATTGGCGACCTGATCCAGCACGGCGACCGCCTGCTGGTGGCCAAGGGCGGCAAGGGCGGTCTGGGCAACATGCATTTCAAGAGCTCGGTCAACCGTGCGCCACGCCAGGCCACCACCGGCGAGGAGGGCGAGGAGCGGCTGCTCAAGCTCGAACTCAAGCTGCTGGCCGACGTCGGCCTGCTCGGCTTTCCCAATGCCGGCAAGAGCACGCTGATCCGCGCGGTGTCGGCGGCGACACCGAAAGTGGCCGACTATCCGTTCACCACGCTCTACCCGAATCTGGGCGTGGTCAGCGTCGAGGCCCATCGCAGCTTCGTCATTGCCGACGTGCCGGGTCTGATCGAGGGTGCGGCCGACGGTGCCGGCCTGGGCACGCAGTTCCTGCGTCATCTGCAGCGCACCCGCCTGCTGCTGCACCTGGTGGACATGGCGCCGATGGATGGTGGCGTGGAGGGTGTATCGCCGGCCGAACAGGTGCGCACGATCGAGCGCGAGCTGGAGCGTCACGACCCGGAGTTGCTGAAGAAGCCGCGCTGGCTGGTGCTCAACAAGGCCGACCTGATGTTCGAGGACGAGGCGCATGCCGCTGCCGAGGCCATCGTGGCCGAGCTGGGCTGGACGGCGCCATGGTATCTGGTCTCGGCGCTGGGTCGCGATGGCACCTTCCCGATCATGAAAGACGTCATGGCGTTCTTCGACCGCCAACGTGAGGACGAGCTCGAAGCGCGCGATGCGGGCTGAGTGCCGCAGCGGGCGCACAAAAAACCCGGCCAAGGCCGGGTTTTTCTGTATTGCCGGAAGCCAGGCTGCCGGCGTTGACGCGGTTGATCGCTTACGCGGCCTTGATGGCCTTGATGCGTGCGGTCAGGCGGCTCTTGTGACGTGCAGCCTTGTTCTTGTGGATCAGGCCGCGGGCGCTGAAACGGTCGAGAATGGGCTGGGCGACGGCAAAGGCGGCTTCGGCGCCTGCAGCATCGTTGGCGTCAAGGGCCTTGATCACCTTCTTGACGGCGGTGCGCAGCATCGAGCGCTGGCCGGTGTTGCGCTCATTGCGCACAACGGTCTGCTTGGCGCGCTTCTTGGCGGACTTGATATTGGCCACGGTGGTGGGTTCCTGAAAAATCGGTATGGTGGAAAAAGCAAGCGCGAAAGTATGATGGACCCAATTATGTACGTCAAGTCAGTTGTCAAGAGGGATCGCCCATGAGCACACCCCGCATGTTGAGGGGCCTGCTCTCGTTCAGCAGTATGACCATGGTCTCGCGGGTGTTGGGATTGGTGCGCGACCAGGTGGTGACCACCACCTTCGGCAGCAATGCGGTGACCGATGCGTTCTGGGTGGCTTTCCGGGTCCCCAATTTCCTGCGCCGGCTGTTCGCCGAAGGCTCCTTTGCCACCGCCTTCGTGCCAGTGTTCACCGAGGTCAAGGAGACCCGGCCGCATGCCGAGCTGCGCGAGCTGATGGCGCGCGTGGCCGGTACCCTGGGCGGCGTGCTGCTGGTGGTCACTGCGCTAGCGCTGATCTTCGCCCCGCAGCTGGCCACGCTGTTCTCCAGCGGAGTGGATACCGATCCGGCCAAGCATGGCCTGCTGGTGGATCTGTTTCGCCTGACGTTCCCATTCCTGCTGTTCGTTTCGCTGACCGCGTTGGCGGGCGGGGCGCTGAACAGTTTCCAGAAATTCGCCATGCCGGCGCTGACTCCGGTGATCCTCAACCTGTGCATGATCGCCGGGGCCGTGTGGCTGGCGCCGCGGCTGGGTGGGACGCCGGAGAAGCAGATCCTCGCGCTGGGCTGGGCGGTGCTGGCGGCGGGCATGCTGCAGTTGCTGTTCCAGCTGCCTTCGCTGAAAGGCATCGATCTGTTGACCCTTCCGCGCTGGGGCTGGCGACATCCGGGGGTGCGCAAGGTGCTGACCCTGATGGTGCCGACCCTGTTCGGCTCCTCGGTGGCGCAGATCAACCTGCTGCTGGACACCGTCATCGCCGCCAAGCTGACCGACGGCTCGCAGTCGTGGTTGTCGCTGGCCGATCGATTCCTTGAATTGCCGTTGGGTGTCTTCGGCGTGGCGCTGGGCACGGTGATCCTGCCGGCGCTGGCGCGCCATCACGTCAAGACCGACCGCGCCGCGTTTTCCAGCGCGCTGGACTGGGGTTTCCGGACCACCTTGCTGATTGCAATGCCGGCGATGCTGGGTTTGTTGTTGCTGGCCGAGCCGCTGGTGGCAACCTTGTTCCAGTATCACAAGTTCACCGCCTTCGACACCCGCATGACGGCGTTGTCGGTGTACGGGCTGAGCTTCGGCCTGCCGGCGTATGCCATGCTCAAGGTGGTGCTGCCGGCGTTTTATGCGCGCCAGGACACCCGCACCCCGGTGCGTGCCGGCGTGGTCGCGTTGGTGGCCAATATGGTGTTCAACTTCGCCTTCCTGGCAGTGCTGTACCAGCTCATGGTGCCGCCCGAGCTCAAGGCGCAGGGCGTGATGCAGGCGCTGGGCAAGCAGCCGGGGCTGCACCTGGCGCTGGGTATCGCCAGTGCGCTGTCGAGTTATCTCAATCTGGGGCTGCTGTGGTATTGGCTGGTCAGGTCCGGCGTCTATCAGCGCCGGCCAGGTTGGGGGGGCTATGCGACGCGTCTGCTGCTGGCGTGTGCGGCGATGGTGGCGGTGCTGTTGGGTCTGCTGTGGTGGCTGCCGTCCTTCACCACGATGGACAAGTGGCAACGGATCGGCTGGCTGGCGGTGCTGGTCGGCAGTGGCGGCCTGACCTACCTGGCAGCGCAGCTGGCGCTGGGCTTGCGCCCGCGCCACTTGCGCGAGAGCTGAGCCTGGAGTCGACTCTCTTCCCCCGCGTGCGGGGGAAGGTGCCCGAAGCGCGGATGGGGGTCGCACCGCGCCGGCGGCAGGCGTAGCGTCGCTGAGCGCTTGCGTGATCGGTGCGGGCCGTGCGGGTTGACAGGCACGGCTATACTCACGGGTTACGCATCAACGAGGACCGGCCGCAGGCCGGCATCTGTTTGGATCGAGGAATGAGCAGGCTGTTTAGAGACGTCGAGGGCGGGACGCTGTTCCCGCACGGAAGCGTGGTCTGCATCGGCGCCTTCGATGGCCTACACCTGGGGCATCGGGCATTGGTGCAGCACGCGGTTGCGCGCGCGCGCGCGCTCGGCGTGCCTGCGGTGGCGGTGAGCTTCGAGCCGTTGCCACGCGAGTTCTTCGCTCCGGCTGCACCGCCGCCGCGGCTGACCCTGGCGCGCGCCAAGATCGAAGGATTGCTCGGCTTCGGTGCCGACAGCGTGGGCCTGATCCGCTTCGACGGCCGCCTGTCGGCGATGAGCGCCGAGGACTTCGTGCGCCTGGCGCTGGTGCGCCGGCTCTGCGCCCGCGAGGTGTGGATCGGCCCGGAGTTCCGCTTCGGTCATCGCCGTGGTGGCGACATCGCCTTGTTGCGCGCCCTGGGCGATCAGCATGGATTTGCGGCCGGCGAGATCGCGCCGGTGCATCTGCACGGCGAGCGCATTTCCGCCACGCGCATCCGTCAATTGCTGGTGGCGGGCGAGTTTGCGCATGCCGCCGACCTGCTCGGCCGCCCGTACGCCATCGGGGGGCGGGTGGTGCGCGGCAAGCAGCTGGGGCGCACGCTGGGGTATCCCACCGCCAATCTGCGGTTTTCGCGCACCCCGGCGCTGTCGGGCATCTACGCGACCTGGGTGCATGGCGTGGCCGCGCAGCCGTGGCCATCGGTCTCCAGTTTCGGCACGCGGCCGACCGTGGCCGGCGTCGAGCCGTTGCTGGAGGCGCACCTGTTCGATTTCCAGGGCGATCTGTATGGCCGGCACCTGCAGGTCGAATTCGTCGCCAAGCTGCGCGACGAGGAAAAGTTCGATGGCCTGGAGTCGCTGACCGTGCAGATGCACCGCGACGCCGAACAGGCGCGTGCGGTGCTGGCAGCAACGGCGAGTTCTTCGCAACAGCCGGCCTATGATGCGAGTCCTTCGCAAGAGCCCGCACGTCCATGTGCGGACGATAGACATGCGAGTCCCTCGCAAGAGCCCGCACATCCATGTGCGGACTTTTTAAGAAATCCAGCGCAACGGTAGATTCCTGTGACCCAAGACTACAAAGCCACTCTTCATCTGCCTGCCACGGAATTCCCGATGCGCGGCGACCTGCCCAAGCGCGAGCCGGCGATGCTGGAGCGCTGGGAGCGCGAGGGGCTGTATGCGCAGCTGCGCGCCAATGCGGCAGGGCGCCCGCTGTTCGTGCTGCACGACGGCCCGCCGTATGCCAATGGCCAGATCCATCTCGGCCATGCGGTCAACAAGATCCTCAAGGACATCATCGTCAAGTCGAAGTATCTGGCTGGCTTCGATGCGCCGTATATCCCCGGTTGGGACTGCCATGGCCTGCCGATCGAGATCGCCATCGAGAAGAAGTACGGCAAGGTCGGCGTCAAGCTGGATGCGGCCGAGTTCCGCCAGAAGTGCCGCGAATACGCGACCGAGCAGATCGATCTGCAACGGCGCGATTTCAAGCGGCTGGGCGTGATCGGCGATTGGGACAACCCGTACAAGACGCTGGATTTCCGCTTCGAAGCCAATGAGATCCGCGCGCTGGCGAAGATCGTCGACAACGGCCACCTCACCCGTGGCGTGAAGCCGGTGCACTGGTGCTTCGACTGCGGTTCGGCGCTGGCCGAGGCCGAGATCGAGTACGCCGACAAGGTGTCGCCGACGGTGGATATCGCCTATCCGGTGCGTGACCCGGCGGCTGTGGCTGCCGCATTCGGCGCGAGCCTGCCGGCGGGCGTGGGTGTGGCGGTGCCGATCTGGACCACCACGCCGTGGACGCTGCCGGCCTCGCTGGCGGTGAGCCTGGGCGCGGACCTGGATTATGTGCTGGTCGAGGGCCCGGCCGACCGCGGCCAGCCGCGCTGGCTGGTGGTGGCCGAGGCCCTGGCGGCCAAGGCGCTGGCCCGCTACGGCGTGGACGAGGTCTTGGTGCATGGCCATGCCAAGGGTACGGCGCTGGAACGGATGCTGCTGGCGCACCCGTTCTATGCCGAGCGCGAGATCCCGCTGCTGCTGGGCGATCACGTGTCGGCCGAAGACGGTACCGGCGCCGTGCACACCGCCCCTGGCCATGGCCAGGAGGACTACCAGGTGTCCAGGCAGTACGGCCTGCTGGAGCGCTATGGCGCCGCGCAGATCAACCCGGTGGATGGCCGCGGCGTGTACCTGCCGTCGACGCCGCCGCTGGGCGACACCGTGCTGGCCGGACTGCATATCTGGAAGGCCAACGACATCATCATCGAGGCGCTGCGCGATACCGGCGTGCTGCTGGCGGCCAGCAAGATGGAGCACAGCTACCCGCACTGCTGGCGGCACAAGACGCCGATCGCGTTCCGTGCCACACCGCAGTGGTTCTTCTCGATGGAAAAAGCGGGATTGCGTGCCGATGCGCTCAAGGCCATCGAAGGCGTGACGTGGTACCCGTCCTGGGGCCAGGCGCGCATCGCCGGCATGGTGGAGGGCCGTCCGGACTGGACCATTTCGCGTCAGCGCACTTGGGGTGTGCCGATTGCGCTGTTCGTGCACCGCGAAACCGGCGAGCCGCATCCGCGCAGCACCGAGTTGCTGCGCCAGGTGGCCGACCGCGTGGAGCAGGGCGGCGTCGATGTCTGGTACACGCTGGATGCGGCCGAGCTACTCGGCGACGAGGCCGCCGACTACGACAAGATCACCGACATCCTGGACGTGTGGTTCGATTCGGGCGTGACGCACGAAGCGGTGCTGGTGGACCGCGGCCTGCCCAAGCCGGCCGACCTGTACCTGGAAGGCTCGGATCAGCATCGCGGCTGGTTCCAGTCGTCGCTGTTGACCGGTGTGGCGATGGACAAGGCGGCGCCGTACAGGCAATGCCTCACCCATGGGTTCACCGTGGACGAGCACGGCCGCAAGATGTCCAAGTCGCTGGGCAACGGGATCGAGCCGCAGGACATCATGAAGACCCTGGGCGCGGACATCCTGCGCCTGTGGATCGCTTCGGCCGACTACAGCAACGAGATGTCGCTGTCGCAGGAGATCCTCAAGCGCAATGCCGACGCCTACCGCCGCCTGCGCAATACCGCGCGCTTCCTGCTCGGCAACCTGCATGGTTTCGATCCACGGCAGCATCTGGTGGCGCTGGACGAGATGGTGCTGCTGGATCGCTGGATCGTGCATCGCGCGCACGAGCTGCAGGAAAAGATCGTGGCCGCCTATGCGCGCTACGATTTCGCCGAAATCGTGCAGGCGCTGCTGAACTTCTGCAGCGTGGACCTGGGCTCGTTGTACCTGGACGTCACCAAGGACCGTCTGTACACGATGGCCGAGGATTCGCGCGGCCGCCGTTCGGCGCAGAGCGCGATGTACCACGTGGCCGAGGCGTTCGTACGCTGGATCGCGCCGGTGCTGAGCTTCACCGCCGACGAGTTGTGTACCTATCTGCCGGGAGAGCATGTCGGCAACGTCCTGTTCGCCACCTGGTACGACGGCCTGGCGCCGTTGCCGGCCGATGCCGCATTGACCAGTGCCGATGTCGACAAGCTGCTGACGCTGCGCGAGCAGGTGGCCAAGGTGCTGGAGCCGATGCGTGCCAATGGCGCCATCGGTGCGGCCCTGGAAGCGGAAATCACCGTGGCCGCCGATGCGCAGACCGCTGCGCGCTGGCAGCCGTTGAGCCAGGAGCTGCGCTTTTTGTTCATCAGCGGCGACGTCACCGTGACCGCGGCCAGCACCGACGACATCTTCGTCAGCGCGCAGCCGACCACCAAGCCCAAGTGCGTACGCTGCTGGCACCACCAGGCCAGCGTGGGCAGCGACCCGCGGCATCCGGAGCTGTGCGGTCGCTGCGTCAGCAATATCGAGGGCCCGGGCGAGCAGCGTCGCTGGTTCTAGTGTCGCTGGTTCTGATGTCTGAATTCCTTCTCCCGCAAGCGGGAGTCCGCTTCAATATCCTTCCCCCGCAAGCGGGGGCGCTTCAATACCCTTCTCCCGCAAGCGGGGGCGCTTCAATATCCTTCTCCCGCAAGCGGGAGAAGGGGGCGCGCAGCGCCGGATGAGGGCCATACCGGCGCATCCACCGCCGCCTGCCGATTTGCCCGTTGGGCAGCTTCTTCCGAACCCGGGAGTCGCAACAGCCAAGGTGATTCCATGACCGCAAGACCCAAACCCTCCGCCCTGATCTGGCTGCTGCTGTCCGTTGCAGTGGTCGGACTCGATCAGTGGAGCAAGGCCTGGGTGCTGTCCAGCCTGCCTGAATACACGCCCGTGCCGGTCATCGACGGGTTCTGGAACTGGTATCGCACCTACAACACCGGCGCGGCCTTCAGTTTCCTGAGTGATGCCGGCGGCTGGCAGCTGTGGTTCTTCACCGCGCTGGCGGTGGGCATCAGCGGCTTGCTGGCGTTCTGGCTGTCGCGCACCGCGCGCGGGCACTGGCGTAGCGCGCTGCCGTATGCCCTGGTGATCGGCGGGGCGATCGGCAACGTGATCGACCGCTTGATGCACGGCCATGTGGTCGACTTCATCCAGTGGTACATCGGCAGCCATACCTGGCCGGCCTTCAACATCGCCGACTCGGCGATCGTGGGAGGCGCCATCGGGATCGCAGTGTTCGGCCTGTTCGACAAACACGGACATCGGGAATCGGGAATCGGGAATCGAGGCTGAAGCCGCTTGCTGGCGACTGTCATTCCCGCCGATCCCACTTCCCATTGCCGTAGAATGCCTGCCATGGATGTTTTGCTCGCCAACCCCCGCGGCTTCTGCGCCGGTGTCGACCGCGCGATCGAGATCGTCAAGCGTGCGATCGAGACGCTGGGCGCACCGATCTACGTGCGGCACGAAGTCGTGCACAACCGCTTCGTGGTGGACGATCTCAAGGAGCGCGGCGCCATCTTCGTCGAGGAGCTGGACGAGGTGCCCGACGGCGCCACCGTCATCTTCAGCGCACATGGCGTCTCGCAGGCGGTGCGCCAGGAAGCCGAGCGTCGCGGGCTGAAGGTGTTCGACGCTACTTGTCCGCTGGTGACCAAGGTGCATTTCGAGGTGGCACGGCATTGCCGGGCCGGCCGCGACGTGGTGCTGATCGGCCATGCCGGCCATCCGGAGGTGGAAGGCACCATGGGCCAATGGAGTCGCGAGCGAGGCGCGGGCAAGATCTACCTGGTGGAAGACATCGGGCAGGTCGCCACGCTGCAGATCGATCAGCCGGACAATCTCGCCTATACCACCCAGACCACGCTGTCGGTGGACGACACCATGGGCATCATCGAAGCCCTGCGGGCCCGGTATCCGGCCATGCAGGGGCCGCGCCATGACGACATCTGCTACGCCACCCAGAACCGCCAGGACGCGGTACGCGATCTGGCGCGGCAGTGCGACCTGGTGCTGGTGGTCGGTTCGCCCAATAGCTCCAATTCCAACCGGCTGAGCGAACTGGCCCGGCGCGACGGGGTGGAGTCCTACCTGATCGACAACGCCAGCGAGATCGACCCGGCCTGGATCGTCGGCAAGCAGCATATCGGCCTGACCGCTGGCGCCTCCGCCCCGCAGGTGCTGGTGGACGGCGTGCTGGCGCGGCTGCGCGAACTGGGTGCCGAGGGCGTGTCCGAATTGGAAGGCGAGCCGGAATCGATGGTGTTCGCGCTGCCCAAGGAACTGCGGTTGCGGCTGGTGGGCTGAGGCCGCTGGCAGCGGCCACCGGCCAGTCGCTAGCGGCCGGGCGATTGACCGCAGGCTCACCACACTTCTACAATTGGCGGCTCGCCGGAATAGCTCAGTTGGTAGAGCGGCGCATTCGTAATGCGTAGGTCGTAGGTTCGATTCCTATTTCCGGCACCATCACCTTGCACTGGGTCGGCCTTTGGCCGGCCCAGCTGCGTTTGGGCGTGCCCATGCAGTTCTTGCCTTCTGGAGGCAGTCGCACGGCCGCATCTTCCGGCCATTGCGAACCGGCGCCAGTACGCGTGGCGGCGTTTCGCTGCGCTGCGACAACATGTCGCACAATTTTGCGCGGATTAATTGCGGCGGATCATTGCCAACGGCTTTCGTGCAGGTGCAGCAAAGATTAAAATTGGCGCGCTAACCCGGGTCCTCGGTCTGCGCGCGCCCGCCATCAACACCGATGGGCACCGTTGGACATCTGCGCTGCAGATACGACGAACGGGGCTGGCGTTCCTTCGCACTTGGATCGACCGATGATTCCGCTGAAACATCTCGGGCGTTTACTTCGTCCAGGCCTGATGTTGCCGTTCCTGCTGTTGGCAGGCTGCAACTCGGCCATCCTCAATCCGAAAGGCCAGATCGGCCACGACGAGAAGCAACTGCTGATCACCTCGGTGGTGCTCATGCTGATCGTGGTCATCCCGGTGATCGTGATGACGATTGCGTTCGCGTGGAAGTATCGCGCATCCAACACCAAGGCGCGCTACGAGCCGGACTGGTCGCACTCCACCGCCATCGAGGTCGTGGTGTGGTCGATCCCGTGCGTGATCATCCTGGTGCTGGCGGTGCTGACCTGGCGCTCGTCGCATGCGCTGGACCCTTACCGGCCACTGGACTCGGACATCAAGCCGATCAACATCGAGGCGGTGTCGCTGGACTGGAAGTGGATGTTCATCTATCCGGATCAGGGCATCGCCACGGTCAATGAGATCGCATTCCCGGTGCATGCGCCGCTGAACTTCAAGATCACCTCCGATACGGTGATGAATGCCTTCTTCATTCCACACCTGGGCACCATGATCTATTCGATGGCCGGCATGGAGACCAAGCTGCATCTGGTTGCCAATGAGCCGGGCGAGTACTTCGGCCTGTCCAGCAATTACAGCGGTCACGGCTTCTCGAAGATGAGCTTCGTGGCGCGTGCCACCGACCAGGCCGGCTTCGAGGCATGGGTGGCCAAGGTCAAGGCATCGCCGAAGGCGCTGGACGCTGCCGAATACCAGGCGCTGGCCGCCAATCGCAACGACAAGGAACAGTATCCGGTCACCTATTACTCATCGGTGCCCGACGGCATGTTCCGGTCGCTGATCGATAAATACATGATGGGTAGCCATCATTCTGAAAGCCATGCCGGCGGTAAGGCAAAGGTCGTAGAGCCGTTTGCCATGTGTACTTCGGAGACAACTGATGTTAGGTAAGCTGACGATCGAGGCGGTTCCGTACCACGAGCCGATCATCATGGTCGCGCTGGGTGGTGCCGGCCTGCTCGGCCTGCTCATCGCGGGCGCCATCACCAAGTACAAGCTGTGGGGCTACCTGTGGAATGAGTGGTTCACTTCGGTGGATCACAAGCGCATCGGCGTGATGTACATCATCGTGGCGCTGGTGATGCTGCTGCGCGGCTTTGCCGACGCAGCGATGATGCGCACCCAGCAGGCGCTGGCCGGCGGCGGTGGCGAAGGCGTGCTGCCGCCACATCACTACGACCAGATCTTCACCGCGCACGGCGTGATCATGATCTTCTTCATGGCCATGCCGTTCATGACCGGCCTGTTGAACCTGATCGTGCCGTTGCAGATCGGCGCACGCGACGTGGCGTTCCCGTTCCTGAACTCGCTGAGCTTCTGGCTGTTCGTGGCCGGCGCCGCGCTGATCAACATCTCGCTGGGCGTCGGCGAATTCGCGCAGACCGGTTGGCTGGCGTACCCGCCGTTGTCGGGGCTGGAATACAGTCCGGGCGTCGGTGTGGATTACTACATCTGGGCGTTGCAGATCTCCGGGCTGGGCACATTGCTGACCGGCGTGAACTTCTTCGTGACGATCATGCGGATGCGCGCGCCGGGCATGACCCTGATGCGCATGCCGATCTTCACCTGGACCGCGCTGATCACCAACATCCTGATCATCGCCGCGTTCCCGATCCTGACCGTGGCGCTGGCGCTGCTGGGTGCCGACCGTTACCTGGGCACGCACTTCTTCACCAATGACGGTGGCGGCAACGCCATGATGTACGTCAACCTGATCTGGATCTGGGGTCACCCGGAGGTCTACATCCTGATCCTGCCGGCGTTCGGCATCTTCTCCGAGCTGATCGCCACCTATAGCCGCAAGCGTCTGTTCGGCTACACCTCGATGGTCTACGCCACCTCGTGCATCGGCGTGCTGTCGTTCGTGGTGTGGCTGCATCACTTCTTCACCATGGGCTCGGGTGCCAACGTCAATGCCTTCTTCGGCATCACGACGATGATCATCTCGATCCCGACCGGCGTGAAAATCTTCAACTGGCTGTTCACCATGTTCCGCGGTCGCGTGCACATGACCTCGCCGGTGCTGTGGACGATCGGCTTCATCATCACCTTCACCATCGGTGGCATGACCGGCGTGATGCTGGCAATTCCGGCCGTGGACTTCGTGCTGCACAACAGCCTGTTCCTGATCGCCCACTTCCATAACGTGATCATCGGCGGCGTGGTGTTCGGTTACCTGGCAGGCCTGACCTACTGGTTCCCGAAGGCGTTCGGTTTCAAGCTCAACGAGAAGCTGGGCAAGGCCTCGTTCTGGTGCTGGATCATCGGCTTCTTCATCGCCTTCATGCCGCTGTACGTGCTCGGCTTCATGGGCATGACCCGCCGCATGAACACCTACAACCATCCCGAGTGGGCGCCGTGGCTGTATGTGGCCGCAGTGGGTGCGGCGATCATCGGCCTGGGCATCTTCCTGAACCTGGTGCAGATCGGTTACAGCGTGTGGAAGCGTAAGGAACACATGGACCATACCGGTGATCCGTGGGACGGCCGTACGCTGGAATGGGCAACTTCTTCGCCGCCGCCGTTCTACAACTTCGCCGTGCTGCCGCACATCGACGACCGCGATCAGTTCTGGGCCGACAAGCAGAACGGCAAGGGCTGGGTGCGCCCGTCCAAGTACGAGCCGATCCACATGCCGCGAAACACCGGCGCCGGCGTGTACATGGGGGCCTTCAGCGTGCTGCTGGGTTTCGGCCTGACCTGGCACATCTGGTGGCTGGCCATCGTCGGCCTGGTGGGCATGATCGGCAGTTTCATCGCACGGACATTCGATAACGACATCGATTACTGGGTGCCGGCCGAAGAAGTAGAGCGCATCGAGAATGCACGCTTTGCCCTGCTCGAACAGCAACAGGCGGCGCAGGCCGCGAAGGTGGTATGACCATGGCTTCCTCGACCACGCTTGACCACGCCGCCCACGCGGGCGGCCACGATCACGACCACGAACATCACGATGCCGGTGGCAACACCGTCTTCGGGTTCTGGGTCTACCTGATGAGCGACTGCCTGCTGTTCGCCGGCCTGTTCGCCACCTATGCGGTGCTGTCCGGCGCCACGGTGGACGGACCGACCGCCAAGGAACTGTTCGATCTGAAGTTCGTGCTGGTGGAAACCTTCTTGCTGCTGTTCAGCAGCTTGAGCTTCGGCTTTGCGATGATCGCCGCGCACAAGCGCAAGATGGGTGGCCTGTACGGTTGGCTGGCGGTGACCGCGCTGCTGGGCATCGGCTTTCTGTGCATGGAAATCTGGGAGTTCAACCACCTGATCCATGAAGGCGCAGGTCCTGGGCGCAGCGCGTTCCTGTCGGCATTCTTCACCCTGGTGGGTACCCACGGCCTGCACGTGGCCTCGGGCCTGTTGTGGATGGCGGTGCTGGTGATCCAGATCTCCAAGCATGGGTTGACCGCGCGCAACAGCACCCGCCTGGCCTGCCTGAGTCTGTTCTGGCACTTCCTGGACATCATCTGGATCGGTGTGTTCACCGTCGTCTATCTGTTGGGAGCGCTGTAATGGCCAATCACCACCACACCGAAAACGCCGCCGATGCGCATGCCGGCGGCCTGAAGTCTTACCTGATCGGCTTCGTCATGGCCGTCATCCTCACCGTGATCCCGTTTGCGATGGTGATGAGCGGGGCATTCTCCAAGGGCGTCACCGTTGTTGTGATATCGGTCATGGCCGGGGTGCAGATGCTGGTGCACATGGTGTATTTCCTGCATATGGACCGTTCGCCGGAGCAGCGCTCCAATGTGCAGGTGGGGCTGTTCTCCTTGCTGATCATCGGCATCGTGATCGTCGGCTCGCTGTGGGTGCTGCACAACATGAATGTCAACATGATGCATTGACAGGCATTGGCGTGCGAGCGAACAAGCCGCCACTCGTTGGCGGCTTTTTTTTGCCGGCAAGCGGTCCATGCCATGACCAATGGCATACGGGTAACGCCTGGTTGGCGCTTAGCATCGTGGGCTTGCCTGTTCCAGGTCACCTGCGGAGTTGCGATGAAAATGCCAAGCTTGTTGTCCGTGTCGTTGCTGGCGGCGTTGTCTCTGCCAGCCGCTGCGCAAACCGCGCCGCCGCAGGACGTCCCGTTCGAGGGCACGCTGAAGATCGACGTGGATGCCACCGATCTGACGCGACGCATCTTCAAGGTCAGGACCACGATGCCGGCCAAGCCGGGCCCGATGACGCTGCTGTATCCGCAGTGGATTCCCGGCAATCATTCGCCCACCGGGCCGATCGACAAGCTCGCCGGGTTGGTGGTCAAGGTCGATGGCAAGGTGGTGCCATGGACTCGCGACCAGTTCGATGTCTACGCGTTCAAGGTGGATGTGCCTCAGGGTGCCAGCGAGCTGGTCGCCGAGTACAGATTCCTTTCGCCGCAGGCCAGCAACCAGGGCCGGGTGATGATGACCCCGGAAATGCTCAACCTGCAGTGGAACACCACTGCGCTGTATCCGGCCGGTATCCGCGCGCGCAATATCAAGGCGCAGGCCAGCGTTACCCTGCCGGCCGGGTGGAGCTATGCCACGGCGCTGGAGACCGACCGCCGGGTTGGCGACACGGTGACCTTCAAGCCGATCGACTTCGACGACCTGGTCGACTCGCCGATGTTCGCCGGCAAGTACTACAAGCGCGTGGAGCTGAGCGGCGGCAAGCAGCCGGTCTATCTCAACGTATTCGCCGACGAAGCCAAGTCGCTGGAGGCCAAGCCGGAGCAGATCAAGGCGCATGCGGCACTGGTGCAGCAGATGGACAAGCTGTACGGCGCACGGCATTTCGATCATTACGAATTCCTGCTGGCGCTGACCAAGAAGCTGGGCGGCATCGGGCTGGAGCATCACCGTTCCAGCGAGAACAGCGGCCCGCCCAACTATTTCACCGAGTGGGACAAGAGCTGGACCATGCGCGACCTGCTCGCGCACGAATACAATCACTCCTGGAACGGCAAATACCGTCGCGGCGCCGACTTGGCCACGCCCAACTTCAATGTGCCGATGGGCGACAGCCTGTTGTGGCTGTACGAAGGCCAGACCCAGTTCTGGGGCGAGGTGATGGCGGCGCGTTCGGGGCTGTGGACGCAGGACCAGGCGCGCGACATGCTGGCCGGCGTTGCAGCCACCTACGAGCGTGGTCGCCCGGGCATGGCCTGGCGCACGGTGCAGGACACCACCAATGACCCCACCATGTCGATGCGCCGGCCCAAGGCCTACCGCAGCTATCAAATGAGCGAGGACTACTACTCCGGCGGACAGATGATGTGGCTGGAAGTGGACAGCAAGCTGCGCGAGCTGACCAACAACAAGCGTTCGATCGACGACTTCGGCAAGGCCTTCTTCGGCATGAAGAATGGAGACTGGGACGTCAATCCGTACACCTTCGACGAGATCGTTGCCACCCTCAACGGCGTGGCTGCCTACGATTGGGCCAGCCTGCTGCGCAGTCGCATGGACGGGCACGGCTCGTTGAATGGTGGCATTGAGGCCAACGGCTGGAAACTGGTCTACAACGACGAGCCGAATCTGGCCACGAAGACCCAAGAAAGCAACGAGAGCGACGTCAGCCTGACCTACTCGTTGGGTCTGTCGCTGAAAGGCTCCGGCGAGATCAGCGAGGTGCTATGGGACAGCCCGGCATTCACTGCGGGGCTGATCAGCGGCAACGCCATCGTCGCCGTCAACGGACGCGCGTTCGGTGGCGAGGTGATCAAGGACGCCATCAAGGCTGCCAAGGGCACTACCGCGCCGATCGAACTGCTGGTCAGGCGTGGCGATCGCTACGAGACGGTCCGCATCGATTACCACGGCGGTCTGTTGTATCCGCATCTGGAACGCATCGCCGGTAAGCCGGATCGCCTCAGCGAACTGTACAAGGCTCGCTGAGCCCAGCGTTGGGCTCCTACGGCGAAACGGCGGCGCGTGGATGCGCCGCCGTTTCGATTGGACGCGCGTTGCACTAGCGGCAATGCACGTCGGAAACCGCAACCGCGGTTTCTCCCTTGTATTCGAGATAGCCCATCGCCCGTACGCATTTGTTGCGTCCGTCGATACGCACCGGGCCTGCCTGGTAGGAATAGATGTCGTCGTCGCGATCCCACCACGGGTCCCATTGCCAGACGCCACAGTTGTTGCGGTTGGGCTTGCAGACATAGACCTCCACGCTGGTCATCAACGGCTTGCCTCGGGTAGGGCCCAGATGCGCAAAGACCGCGCAGTTTCGGCCGTTGCCGCCGTTGTAGTACAGCTGCAGCTCACCGACTCTTTCGCCCGCAATGCGGACGGGTTTGTGATCGATGAGATTGCCGCCGCAGCCATCCGCGTGCGCCGCGCCCGCATGGCCGAGTGCAAGTAGTCCCAATCGCAGAATGATGAGATGTTTCATGGCGACCTCTTCCGTTGGTTGCGTGCCTTGCAGTGTCCTGTCGACCTGCAGCGAAGCGGACCGGCTTTCCGATAAGCGACGCCTATCAGTCGCCTGCGCGGCCGATCTCGGCAGCGACGCTACAAGCGGTACAAGCAGGGGCGTGTGAAGCAGGCGATCGCCGAGCCGTTGCCGCGCGCCTGCAGCCACGTCAGAACGCAGCCGGTGGTTGCCAGCAGATCGAAGCCCCGCGCTGCGCGTGCAAGCAGTTGTTGCGGGTGCAGTGCTGTGCGTCGGCAGCGACCTGTCGCATGCCGCGCCGCATGTTGGTTTTCCCGTCTGCGTTCCGCAGAACGTGTGCCGCCACGCCGCAGCGAGTCTTGCGGATGGCATGTGCGGCAGACCCGCGACACGCAGACGTCGTGGGCAGGACGGTGGCTGGCGGTGCGGTCGCGCCGATTGAGACCGTCAACCACTATGCTGGCGGTTTGACGAGACAGGCAACAGCGAGATGGCGAAGGCGAAGACGGCCTATGTCTGCGGCGAATGCGGTGCCGAATACAACAAGTGGCAGGGGCAATGCACCGAGTGCGGCGTGTGGAACACGCTGAGCGAAATCGTGCTCGAAAGTGCTTCCTCGGGCGGCAAGGCATCGCCTGCCGCCGCACGGCGTAGCGGCTGGGCCGGCAAGGCCGAGGCGCCGAAGATCACCGCGCTCAAGGATGTGCGGCAGACTGAGCAGGCCCGCGTATCCACCGGCATCGGTGAGTTCGATCGGGTGCTGGGTGGCGGGCTGGTCGAGGGGGCGGTGGTGCTGATCGGTGGCGACCCCGGTATCGGCAAATCGACGCTGTTGCTGCAGGCGTTGGCGCGCATGGCCGGCACGCTTCCGGTGTTGTATGTCACCGGCGAAGAATCGCTGGCCCAGGTCGCCGGCCGCGCGGTGCGTCTGGACCTGCCTCTGGAGGGCCTGAATGCACTGGCCGAAACCGGCATCGAACACATTTTGCAGCATGCCAGCGTTGCACGACCGAAGCTGATCGTGGCCGATTCGGTGCAGACGCTGTGGACCGAGTCGCTGACCGCAGCGCCCGGCTCGGTCAGCCAGGTCCGCGAAAGCGCGGCACGGCTGGTGCGCTTCGCCAAGGAAACCGGCACGGCCGTGTTCCTGGTCGGGCATGTCACCAAGGAGGGCGGCATCGCCGGTCCCCGCGTACTCGAACACATGGTCGATGCGGTGCTGTATTTCGAAGGCGAAAGCGGCAGCCGGTTCCGGCTATTGCGTGCGTTCAAGAACCGCTTCGGCGCGGTCAACGAACTGGGCGTGTTCGCGATGGGCGAGAAGGGCCTGAAGGAGGTTTCCAACCCGTCCGCGATCTTTCTGTCCGGAGGCAGCACGCAGCAACCCGGCAGCTGCGTCATGGTGACGCGCGAAGGCACCCGGCCGCTGATGGTGGAGGTGCAGGCCCTGGTGGATGCATCGCCTTTGTCCAATCCGCGTCGGGTGGCGGTGGGTCTGGAACAGAATCGGCTGGCGATGCTGCTGGCGGTGCTGCATCGCCACGGCGGTATCGTGGTCGGCGATCAGGACGTATTCGTCAACGTGGTCGGCGGCATCCGGGTGCAGGAAACCGCGGCCGACCTGCCGGTGCTGCTGGCAGTACTGTCCTCGCTGCGCGATCGGCCGCTATCGGAAAAGACCATCGCCTTCGGCGAGGTGGGGTTGTCCGGCGAGATCCGCCCGGTGCCCAACGGCGAGGACCGCTTGAGGGAGGCCGCGACGCACGGTTTCAAACGCGCCATCGTGCCCCGCGCCAATGCCCCCAAGACGTCCAGTATCAAGGGGATGGAGATCGTTGCGGTGGAGCGCCTGAGCCAGGCGCTGGAAGCGGCGGCGGACTGAATCACTCGTTGCTGTCAGAGCCCAGCCGCCGCCAGCCAGCTCCTTGCGATAAGGGCGCTGGCGGAAGGCGCTGGGCTTGCCTGCACTGGAGCGCGTTGCATGCGACCGTCCGTCGGACGGCGGAGCGTGGAACACATCCGCCTATGGATAAATCGTTTTTCACAAGACGTCTGCTATGGCACCATGCGCGGCCTGCTGCATTGTGCAGCGGGTCACATTGCTTGCTTTGGACACTCACGATGGAATGGATGTTGCTGCCGCTCAAGCGCTATGCCGACTTCAATGGTCGTTCGCGCCGCAAGGAATATTGGATGTTTGTGCTGCTGCAGCTGATCGTCCTGCTTGTGCTCGGTGGCATGTTCGCCATCGCAGCGGCAGTAATGGGCAGTGACAATGGTCCCGGTGCGCTGGCGTGGCTGATTGGCGCGATCATGGTAATCGTCGCATTGGCTTTGATCGTGCCGAGCATCGCAGTGAGCGTCCGTCGTTTCCACGACCAGGGTAAGTCCGGCTGGTTCTATCTGATCAGTCTCGTTCCTTACGTGGGTGGTCTGATCGTCCTGGTATTCATGTGCCTGGAGGGCACGCCGGGCGCAAACGAATATGGCGAAGATCCGAAGCAGTAAGGGCGGATCGTCCGATCGAACGACGACGGCGCAGAAAAATCTGCGCCGTCGTCGTTTGCATGGGTGGCGGTCGCACACGCGAAGTGGCGGCCCACTGTTCTAGGTGAGGCTTAGGCATGCCCGGCGTGTTGTCGGGTCGCATCGGTACCTCAGAGCCTGCGCTGTCCAGGAACGCAGGCCGGACGCGCTAGCAGGCAGCCGAATGATGCCCCTGGTTCTGGCTGCCACCTTTATTGGATAGCGATGCCTCCTGGTCCTGCATGGCAAGTTCCAGCTTGTAGCCATGCGAATACACGGTTCTGATGCGCACCGAACCATCGTGATTGCACAGCTGCAATTTCTTGCGCAGCTTGTAGATGTGCTGTTCCATGGTGCGGTCGGTGAACTCGGTATGGCTGCCCCACACGGCCTTGGCCAGCTGGCAGCGGCGAAAGCACACGCCAGGGCTGGAAAACAGCAGCCAGGCGATCGAGAACTCGCGAGCTGTCAGCACGATCGGGTTGCCGTGCAGGTAGACCGTGTTCTGCTCCCGGCTCAGACGATAGGGGCCGACGCTCAGGTGCTGGGATTGCGGGCAGCTCGGCGCGCTCTGTGCGGTCGCGAGCGTCGCCCGCACATGCAGCTCATGCGAATTGAACGGCAGCGCCAGGACCTCATGTGCGCCTACCCCATACCAGGCCAGGATGTCGCTGGCGCAATCGAAGCGCCCCAATACGATCAACGGGGTGGGATGACCACTGTGGCAGCGCTGCCAGGCCAGCACCGAGCTGTCGTCGGGGGCGACGCAGGCGGCATCGAACACCAGCAGCTCGCAGGGCGAATGCCGCAGGGAACGGAGAAGTTCCAATTCGTCGGAAAACACCGCGAGATTGGCCTCCAACGGAGCGAGACTGGCATGGACCTGGGAGGTCAGTCGGGCGTCCTGCGTCAGCAGAAACACCGATCGTTGCCTGCCGGAGAGGGGGCCGTGCATCAGCCTGCCGCCGCCTGACGGTGGACATGGGCTGCCCGCTCGGAATACGGCCAGTGGGCCGCTGGTATGGAGCCAAAGCCGGCAAAGAGAAATAAGCGCATCGCCACATCGTCCGGTTAACAGGGGCGTCCGGTCGAGCTCGGACGCAATGGTATGTACCATTGCTGGGCCGAAAAGTTTCACTCCCACGTACTTTTCTTCGGTTCGATGCGGTTGCGCTTTAACCTGCGCTCAGCTCCGCGTAATGCTGCTCTAACTCAGCGGGTATGCAACCAAGGCCAGGGAGCGGCTGCGGATAGGCGTGCGCCTGATCCGCCGGATCCCAACGACGCGCGGCCATCGAGAAGGCTCCGCCAGCGCTGGCGCAAAGGTCTAGACCAATCTAGTGCGATTCATGAGGGGCATTCCGGTGGGACGGAATAGTCGGGCAGCGCAACTGCATCGAGAAGACCAATCTGATCGAGCGCGTGGGCCCCACGTCCCGAATCGACACGACATCGAAGTGGTCACACACAAGACATGAAATGACACCGGTGGCTCGACGGCGAAGCCATACGTAAACCGATCTTGCGCGAAGGCGTCGGATGCTCCGGGGTAGAAAGTCGCTTTCGATGCGCCGACGCATGGCGCGCCGATGTCCAGACATGTCATGGCTGACGCGTGCGCAAACACCGCCCGCACAGGCGAAACGCGCGTTCTGCGCGCAGGAGGACAGGTTGAGATTTTTTGATGTTTACCGCCTGCGGGGAGGGGAATTTCCAACGGATCCGCTGCATACAATCGGTTGCGTCCGCCACATCGGCGGACTGCGTTCTTTTGCTCATTCCCCCTGAGAGAGCTCGGCATGATCCTTTCCACCTACTTTGCAGCGATTTCTGCGTTGTCCTACGCAGATCGTCTTCCTATCTATACAAGCAGGATGCTGGTCGGTGCTTGGCCACAAGGTCTGCAACATCTTCAACAACGTCGCGACGGGCAGGTCGCCTCCGAGCCGGACGACGATGAAGTCAGCTTGCTCGGTGCGAGTGGCGATGTGCTGTTGATCCTCGAGTACCAAGAGGAAGCCGAAGAGGCGTACCGCCAGGCGTTGAAGTCCGTGCGCGGACAGCAACGCCAGCTGCGCCTGTTGTCGTGTCGCAATACGGCGTGGCTGATGCTGAGCCAGCGCCGTCTGAGCGCCGCCCTGAACTGCTTTGCGCAGTTGGCGATGGATCGCGATACGCCAGATTACCTGCGCGGGGAGAGCCTGCTCGGCAAGAGCCTGACCCATTTTCATCTCGGCCAGAGCACGCTCGCCCTGCAAACCCTGGAGCGGGCCCACGAGGCGCTGTCGGAGCTGGACACCAACGCGTCGCAATGGCTGCAGATCAGCTCCGCACTGCGCCTGGACATGCTCGCGCAGCTGCGCATCCGCCGCGCCGAGCGGATGAGCGACCATGTGTTCTGGCAAGCCACGCTGCGGCAGGAAGACGCCACGCATGCATTCGAGCCCAGCGAGCTGCGCGCCTGTATCGCAGATCTGACCGAAAGCATGCCGGTACTCGCTCAGCGTATGCGTCATGTACGCAACCTGTTGCGAATCGCCGGCGGCGATACCTTCGGGTTCGATGCCCAGATCGATGCGTTGCCGGCGGCGGCCACGGGGTACCCACCGTGTGCGCGACAGGATGCGCAGGTGGAGCTGGCGTTGGCGGCCCTGGCGGTGGGGCGCGCGGATCTGGCCGAGCGCGCGCTGGCCGGTGCCGGCCGGCACCACGCGCCGCGCTGGAACCTGGAGTTCGAGTACTGCCAGGCCAAGATCAGCCAGGCGCTCGGACGCACCGAACAGGCATTGTTGCTGTACAACCGTTACGCCTTGGGTGCCGTGCAATGCCTGCGTAGCGAGGTGCAGGCGCCGCGATTGCTGGAAGGCGGCGCGCCAGTGCACGTCAGCGACGATATCTCGGCGCGGTTACCGGCCAAGTACCGGCGCGCCTACAGCTACATGATCACCAATGCGCATCGGTCGGATCTTTCGATCAACGAGGTAGCGGCGCAGATCGGCGTCACCGGACGCGCGCTGCAGCAGGCCTTCAAGTCCGCTACCGGCCTGTCGCCAACGCAGGTGCTGCGGCGTTACCGGATGCAGAGCATCCGCGACGAGTTGCTTGCCGAAGGCGGTTGCGGCAGCGTGCTGCAGGCCGCCAGCCGCTGGGGAGTCGGCAGCCGTTCGGCATTGGCCAAGGGCTATCGCCAGCACTTCAACGAGGCACCGATGGAGACCCTGCAACGCTGACCGTCCGGAGCCGGGGCGGCAGCGACGCCCCCGGTGCCCGTTTCGAGAGGGCCGGGGGCGTCACGCTCGGGCGGGTACCATACCCGTGCTGCCGGAGCGAGGCATGCGTGCGCGGGGAGTGGCTTGCGGCTATCCTTTCCGGCTCGCTCTTCCACCCGCGCGCGCGTCCGAGGATGGATGTGGTCGCCCCCGAAACGACGACGATCATGCAAGATCACACCGCCGAGGCGATGGACGCCTCACAGATCTGCCGCGCTGGGGTCGATCTCAACGGATTGATGTCTGTCCTCAGCAAGCATCTGTACTCGACGCCGGTGGTGGCACTGCGCGAGCTGGTGCAGAACGCGCACGATTCGATTCTGCGGCGTCGCCTGGAACAACCCGGCTGGAACGAGGACGCGCGGATCCACGTCTACGCCGAGCCGGGGCAGGGCATCGTACGCATCGTCGATACCGGTGCAGGACTGACCCAGCAGGAAATCCACGACTACCTGGCCACCGTGGGCGTCGGCTATACGCGTGGATTGCGTCAGGGTGGGCATGAGGACAGCGGCCTGATCGGCATGTTCGGGCTGGGCTTCCTGTCGGCCTTCGTGCTGGCACGGCGGGTCACCGTGCGCACGACGTCCTACCAGGCTCCGGCGCTGGGGCATTGCTACATCTCCAGTACCGCCGAGCACTACACGGTCAGTCCGATCCCGGCACGCGCAGGCGTGGGAACGGAAGTGGTGCTGGAGCTGCACGAACAATATCTGCCACTGGCGCAGGATGCGCGGCTGCACGAGATCCTGTCGCGGTACTGCGCGCTGTTGCGCGAGCCGATCTGGGTGGGCGCCGATGCGCGGCCGATCAATCCCGAGCCGCCGCCGTGGCGCATGCCCGATGCGGCGCCCCTGCACCCCGTGCAGGCGTGGCGCCGGCAACGCGAGTTCGCGGCGCGCTTCGAGCGCAACTTCGAGCCGCTGTGCTGCATGCCGGTGCGGGCGGACGACAGCAGTGATGCGGTGGGCCTGTTATGGGTGCAGGACGGCGCCACTTACGGTACCAGCGACAACCGCAACCTGTCGGTGTTCCTGCGCGGGATGCTGCTGGACGACAACGCGCGCGAACTGTTGCCGCCGTGGGCCGGATTCATCGGCGGGGTGATCGAATCCAATCGCCTGACGCCGACCGCCAGCCGCGAGGACCTGCAGCGCGACCCGGTGTACGGAGCGGTACAACACGCCTTGTCCGAAGCACTGGTGCAGGGGCTGGCGGAGGTGGCGCGGCAGCAGCCGGAAGCCTGGCGACGCATCCTGCTCCGGCACAACGAGGCCCTGCTGGGTGCGGCGTTGTGCGATGAACGGCTGTTCGATCTGCTGCTGGAGCATGTGCGCGTGCCCACCTCGCAGGGCGACCTGCCGGCCCAGCAATTGCCGTCGCGCGGCGCCGTCCACGTGATCCTCGATAGCGACAGCGGTTTCGAAGAAATGCTGTTCCGTGCGATGGGCGTGCCGGTGGCGTACGGAAACCGGTATGCGGTGGTGCCGTTCCTGCGTCGCTGGGCACAGGTCAAGGGCATGCGCCTGGTCGAGCTGGGAACCGAACAGGGCAACCGCCAGCTGTTTCGGATCGATAGCCTGCCGGCCGACGAACTGGCATGGCTGGAACACCATCTGGGCGACGGCGAAGCCTTGGTGCCGGCACGCTTCAGCCCAGCGGAGCTGCCACTGGTGGTGGTGCCCGATCGCGAGGCAGAGCTCAAGCGCCGGCTGGAACAGGACGAAAACGACAAACGCATTTCGACCGCTGCATTGCGGCTGGCCCGGCAATTCACCGCACGCATCGACGCGCGCCAGACCCGGCGGCTGTATCTCAATCTCGACAATCCGGCGCTGCAGGCGCTACTGGCGGCGTGGCGCGGCGGCAATCCGCAGGCGGAGGCGGCGGCACGGCTGCTGCGCGCGCTGAAGGTGATCGTCTCCGCGCAGGGGCGCACGCCGCCGCAGAGCGGCAGCGCAGGGGCAGGCGGCCCGGATTTGAACCAGGCCTTCGGCGATCTTGCCGGGGCGGTGACCCAACTGCTGGCGCGCTGAGCGCCGCAACGCAGGACAACGCGATGGAAATCTGGAATTGGGTGGAAAAGCTGCAGGACGACTTGAGCGAGGCAGGGCAGTCGCAGAACGCCCAGCTCCTGACGCGGCTGACCGACCATATCTGCGATCTGCAGATCGAACGCGCCGAAGCCCTGCTGCCGGAAGCGCGCGCACTGGGCAAGACGCTGGCCAATCCTTGGCTGGAGGTGTTCGTCGGGCATTGGGAGATGCGCAACCGGGTCGGCAATCTGTGCGAAGGCGAACGCGCGTTGGGCGATGCGGTGACGCTGTTCGAACGGGCGCACCGCGCCGATGCGGTGGAGTGCCCGCAATCGGTCTGCGTGACCCAGGATCTGGCCGCCTGCTACGCCAATGTCGATGGTCCGGGCTGGGTGGACGAGCGCATCGAGGTCTGCGACGAAACCCTGGCGCGCATCGATCCGAGCTGGTCGTGCTACCAGTGCCTGAGCTGCGAAAAGGCCGATGCGCTGCTCGATGACGGGCGTGGCGAGGCGGCCCTGGAGTATCTGGAGCGGCAGTCGCAGGCGATCGTGGCGCACGGTGGCGAGATCTACGACGGCGTGCCGGATATGCGCATCTCGATCCTGCTATCGCTGGGGCGCGCCGAGGAGGCACTGACACTGATCGAGCAGCGCGAACGCGAGGCCGCGCGCGAGGGCGTGGAATGGGCCAACTGCAGCCAGCCGCGCCGCCTGCAGAAGGCGCGCGCACTGGCGTTGCTGTATCGCGACGACGACGCGCTGGATGCGCTGCTGCCGTGGCGCGAGGTGGCGCCGCGTTATCGCATGCACTGGTTGCGGGCGGTGGCCGTATTGGCGGCTCGCTCGCACGAGCGCAACACCTGGGATCTGGGGGGGCGGCTGCAGGCGATGCTGGATCATTACGCTCAGGTCGGTGCGCACCGCATCCTGATCGAGGCGGCCGAACTGGCGATCGAGCTGGCGCTGCTGCGCGGGGCGGTGTGGACCGCGCGCCGGCACCTGGCGTTGGCGCGCGCGCATCTGCCCCGCTTGCGCCGGGACCGCGGTGCGGCGCAGCTGCTCGATGGACTGGCGGCGCGTATCGAGGCCGCGCCGGTGGGCGAACCGATGCCGGTGCCGGCTGCGCAGTTGCTGGAGTGGTTGAACGGCCAGGGCGAGCGGATCGTGCGCAATCCCGAACGCGAAGCGCACTGGTTGCTGCAGGCGGTGGCCGAGCGGCCCGACGATGCCGAGCTGGTGGATACCACCGCCTCGGCATTGAGCGCCTGCGCCGCGGACGAGCAGGCCATCGCGCTGCTGTGGGGCTTCGTGCAGCGGCATGCCGATCGCGAAACAGGCCCGACCTTCCGGCTGATGAACCTGCTGCTGAGCCGCGGCGACGAGGCTGGCGTGCGCCGGCTGGCGCAGCTGTATCGCCCGCAGCTGCCGGTCGTGGCCCTGTGGTGCGAAGCGCAGCTGGCGCAGCGACTGGCCGACTGGCCGGCGCTGGAGCAGGCCTGCACCGCGTTGCTGGAGCGCTCGCCCGATTCGCATGGCGCGCGTGGACTGCTGGCGCGCATGTACCTGGAGACCGGCCGCTTCGCCGATGCCGCCGCGGCCTACCGGCAGCTCACCGTGCTGATGGACGAGCCGCGCTCGGCGCACTGGGACCACCTGACCGCCGCCAGCGCAGCGCAGGACTGGCCGGCGGTGCGGGTATCGGCACAGGCGCTGGGCATGCAGTTGAGCAGCTCCGAGGGCGTTGTCGAAGAAGACTGGGGTTGGGTGATCGTGCGGTGCGTGGACGACGGCGAAGCGGTGGAGTACTGCGCACGCCGTACCGGGCCGGTTACCGCACGTATCGTCGAAAATGCGCCCGCGCATCGGCGCCAGCACGTTGGCGACTGGGTGGTGTTCGATGCAGAGCTGCTGCATGCGCTGCCCGAGGACCCCGACGAGCGCGAGCGGTTCGTGCCGACCTACGCGCAGGTGCACGTGCTGCAGGCCGGCGGCTACGGCAGCAGCTGGCTGGTGGACGGTGCCCATCCCGGGGAGGAGGCGATCGAGGCGTTGCGTGCGGACATCCAGGCGCGGGGCTGGAAGCTGTGGGTGCACAGCCGCGACGATTACCGGGTGATCGATCCGGCCGAACCGGACGCGTTCGACCCGGAGCGCGCCGACTCGGGCCTGCAGGGCGTGCTGTTCACCGTGGCCTTGCCCGAGGCGGTGGCCCCGTTGGAGCTGCATGGTGCCCTGCTCGTCCTGCTGGCGCGGTGGCCTCACCCGATGTGCTGGCTGCGGTTGGCCGAGGCCAGCGATCAGGATCTGCGCCCGCATCTGGACGTCCTGGAGCGCTATGGCCTGTAAGCCGGGCGCCTGACTGCGATTGGCGGTCTGCGTCCGCTGACGGGTGGGTTCCGCCAGGCCCTGCCAGCCGGGCATCGGCTACGCTGCCCGCCGCCGCGAGACGGTGCGGCGACATCCTGCCGCAGCGGCGTGCCCGGCCCGCACGGCGCCGCCTGATGCGGGCGCGATGCGGCTTGCCTGGCAGCGCGAACGCGCCTGCGTTCAGCTGCGCTGACCGTAGCGCTCCAGCCAGTGCGCATACGAAGCCGGCAAGACCCACGATGGCGAGTCCTGACCCAGTGCCAATGCCGCCTGGTAGGGCCAATGCGGGTTGGCCAGGTGTGCGCGGCCGACCATCACCAGTTCCATCTGTCCTTCGGCGACCACTCGCTCGGCTTCGTGGGGATCGTCGATGTTCCAGGACGAGGCCACCGGCAGCTGCGTCTGGCGGGTGACGCGTTCGGCGATCGGCGCCAGCAGGGCCGGGCCCCACGGAATCTGCGCAGTCGGCGTGCTGAAGCCCATGCTGACATTCAGCAGATCCAGGCCGCTGCGCTTGAATTCGTGCGTCAGCGCGATGGCCTCGGCAAGCGTCTGCTCATCGCGGCCATCGAATTCGATGACGCCGAAGCGGGCGGTCAGCGGCAGGTGTTCCGGCCAGACTGCGCGCACGTCCTGCAGGGTTTCCAGCAGAAAGCGCGCGCGTCCTTCGGCATCGCCGCCGTAGCGGTCCTGGCGCTGGTTGGCGTGCACCGAGAAGAAGCTCTGGGCCAGATATCCGTGCGCGAAATGCAGTTCCAGCCACTGGAAACCGGCGTCGCGCGCACGCCGGGCGGCGGCGACGAAATCGCCACGGACGCGGGCGATGTCGTCCAGCGTCATCTCGCGCGGCAGCTTGGAGAGGCCGCCACCGAAGGCGATTGCCGAGGGCGACAAGGTATCCCAGCCGCGCGCGTCGTCGGCGGCGATATGGTCGTCGCCTTCCCAGGGACGATTGGCGCTGGCCTTGCGCCCGGCGTGACCGATCTGGATGCCAGGCACCGCACCGGCTGCCGCAATGGCGGCGGCGATGCGCGCCAGACCCTCGGCCTGGGCATCGTTCCACAAGCCCAGGCAGCCGGGCGTGATGCGCCCCTCCGGCGACACGCCGGTCGCCTCGACGATCACCAGCCCGGCACCGCCGCGCGCCAGGCTGGCGTAGTGCACCTGATGCCAGTCGTTGCTGAAGCCATCGACGGCGGTGTATTGGCACATCGGCGGAACCGCGATGCGGTTGCGCAGGGTGACGTCCTTGAGCGTGTAAGCAGAGAACAGCGATGACATGGGAAGCAGGGTCTCGGAGAACTAGGGGCGCGATCAGAGCATGACGCCAGGCGCGACGACACCGTCGCCGATGGCACAGCGCGTTGCAGGTTGCCGCGCCTGCGCCGGAACGGATGCGGCAGGCGCACATGGCGTACGCTCGCCTGCACGCCGTGACCGCTGGAACGGTGTGTCGCGCCATGCACCGACGCAGCGGTCGTACACCACGCCGGCGTCGGTCGACGTGGTTCGCGCAGCGCAGCGCCGTGGCTGTGGCCGACACCGGGTTGCGCGGCCCCACTCGCCGATTGCCGGTCGCCGGTCGCGGCGATCGCTACAGGCGAGGTGGCCGTGCCCATGTGCGCAGGCGTGGCACGGCGCACGGTCGGCGCCGACACCGCGATGTCACACTGCAGCGCCGGCCTCACCTGACTGCTACAGGGTGCGTCGCTGGTTGCCGAATCTGAATTGCTTTACTCTGCTGCGCATCGGCGTGGGGGACGCCGCGTCGTCACGGGCGCATCCGGCCCGCATGCCCAGCCTTCTTCTTATCTTCCGGCGGGTGATCTCATGGTGGCATTGCAGCAGCGCTCGATCGACGCGATTCGTGACCAGGAACAGGCATTGCTGGCCGCCTGGCTCGGCTCCGGCGTTGGCAACGATGCGCGCCTCCCTCGGCAGGACCTGGAAACCCAGAGCGCGCAGTTCCTGAGCCTGCTGGTGGCCGCATTGAAGGACGACGGCAGCAGCCTGGACAGCGCCGAATGGAGCGAGGTGCGCCGCTTCCTGGAAACCCTGTCGCGCGACCGCGCCACCCGCGGTTTCGATTCGCAGGAAACCGCCAACTTCATCTTCTCGCTCAAGCAAGTGCTGTTCGCGCTGGTGCAGCGCGAGTACGCCAGCATGCCCGACGAACTCGGCCCGCAGTTGTGGGCGCTGTCCGAACTGCTCGACCGCCTGGGCCTGTACACCGTCAAGACATTCCAGAAGACCCGCGAGGACATCATCGTGCGCCAGCAGGAAGAGATGCTGGAGCTGTCCACGCCGGTGGTGAAGCTGTGGGACGGCGTGCTGGCGCTGCCGATGATCGGCACGCTGGATTCGCAGCGTACCCAGGTGGTGATGGAGTCGCTGTTGCAGCGCATCGTCGATACCGGCTCGGAAATCGCCATCATCGACATCACCGGCGTGCCCACCGTGGACACCCTGGTGGCGCAGCATCTGCTCAAGACCGTCACCGCGATCCGGCTGATGGGCGCCGACGCCATCATCAGCGGCGTGCGTCCGCAGATCGCGCAGACCATCGTGCACCTGGGGCTGGATCTGCAGGGCATCGTGACCAAGGCCAACCTGGCCGATGCTTTGGCGCTGGCGCTCAAGCGCACCGGCTCGATCGTGAGCAAGGCGGACTGATATGGAGCGCATCCCAATCCTGCGGATGGGCCAGTTGCTGCTGGTCACCATCCAGGTGGACATGCACGACCAGCTGGCGCTGCAGCTGCAGGAAGACCTGTCGGAGAAGATCAGCGCCACCTCCGCGCGCGGCGTGCTGATCGATATCTCGGCGCTGGATATCGTCGACTCGTTCATCGGTCGCATGATCAGCACCATTTCCGGGCTGGCTGCGCTGATGGGCGCCCAGACCGTGGTGGTGGGCATGCAGCCGGCGGTGGCGATCACCCTGGTCGAGCTGGGCCTGACCCTGCCATCGGTGCGCACCGCACTCGATGTCGAACGCGGCATGCGTCTGCTGCAACAACCCGATCAGCATTCATGACCGCCGGCTCGCAACCGGTGCGCACCGAACAGGACGTGGTACTGGCACGGCAGACCGTGCGCAAGCTGGTGGTGCAATGCGGGCTACGGCTGGTCGACCAGACCAAGCTGGTGACTGCGGCCAGCGAACTGGCGCGCAATACCGTGATCTACGGCGGTGGCGGCGATATGGATTGGACGTTGCTGGACAGCGGCAGCCGCAAGGGTGTGCAGCTGACCTTTCGCGACCAGGGGCCTGGCATCCCGGATCTGGACCTGGCCCTGACCGACGGCTGGACCTCCGGCAGCGGGCTGGGCCTGGGATTGTCCGGCAGCCGGCGCCTGGTGGACGACTTCGTCCTGGACAGCGCAGCCGGCAAGGGTACCCGCATCACCATCACCAAATGGAAGTGACCTTCAGCGGCGCGCTCACCCAGGTGATCCGCGTGGAGGAGGCCACCCAGGTGGGGCAGGTGCGTCGCGACGCGGTGGCGCTGGCCCAGGCCAGCGGTTTCGACGAGGACGGCTGCGGACGCGTCGCCCTGGTGGCCACCGAACTGTGCACCAACCTGCTCAACCATGCCGGCGGCGGGCTGATGCAGCTGTGCAGCGTGGCCGGCCGCGACGGTCCGGGCGTGGAGCTGTGCTCGCTCGATCAAGGCCCGGGTTTCGTGCTTGCCGACTGCCTGCCGGATGGATACTCCACCGGTCGCACGCCCGGGAACGGCCTCGGCACGGTACAGCGGCATGCCGCGCTGCTGGACGCCTATTCTGATACCCATGGCGCGGTGGTACTGGCCCGCGTGTACGCCGATCCCGACCTGGCGGCCGACCTGCCGTATGGCGCCCTGCGCCTGCCCTTGCACGGCGAAGCGGCGTGCGGCGATGCCTGGCACCTGGCAATCGATGCGCAGCGCATCACCGTGACCGTCATCGACGGTCTGGGCCATGGACCGGGGGCGGCCGACGCCGCCGATGCCGGCGTGCGTGCCGCGGCGATTGCCAGCGGCGAGCCCGGCGAGCGCCTCGCGCGGCTGCATGCGGGCATGTCCGGCACCCGCGGCGGCGCGGCGGCGGTGCTGCAGTTCGACGCCGACACCGGCCGGGCACGCTTTGCCGGGGTGGGCAATATTGCCGCGACGCTGTGCGATGGCGACGGCGTGCGGGGCATGCCCTCGCATCCGGGCATCGTCGGCGTGCAGTTCCGAAAGGCACAACCGTTCGATTTTCCACAGGCGGCGGGCAGATGGCTGGTCATGCACAGCGATGGATTGCAGTCGCGCTGGAACCTGCGCGACCATCCGGGGCTGCTGTCGCGCCATCCGCGCATCATCGCCGCAGTGCTGGCACGCGACTACGCCCGCGGCCGCGACGATGCCTGCGTTTTCGTCATGCGTCTGGGAGCCATGCAATGACCGCATCCGATGCGACACCGGGCAGCGATCCGCTGGCCGAACTGGCTGCGCTGCGCCAGCAGAATCAGGCCTTGCGCGAGGAGCTGGAGGAGACCAATCAGGGCGTGCTCGCGTTGTATGCCGAACTGGACCAGCAGGCCGAACAGCTGCGCGACGTCTCCGAGCTCAAGAGCCGGTTCCTGTCCTACATGAGCCATGAGTTCCGTACCCCGCTGGGATCGATCCTGAGCATCACGCGGTTGCTGGAGGATGGCATGGACGGGCCGCTCAACGGCGAGCAGCTCAAACAGGTGCGCTTCGTCAGCGCTTCGGCGCGCGAGCTCACCGAGATGGTCGACGACCTGCTGGATCTGGCCAAGATCGAGGCAGGCCGCATCACCATTTCGCCGGGCTGGTTCGATCTGATGGATCTGTTCGCCGCCCTGCGCGGCATGTTCCGTCCGCTCGCCGACGGCACCACCACCACCTTGATCTTCGAAGATCCGCCGGTGCTGCCGATGCTCTATACCGACGACAAGAAGCTGGCGCAGATCCTGCGCAACTTCATCTCCAATGCACTCAAGTTCACCCCGCAGGGCCATGTGCGCGTGCTGGCGCAGCTGGAGGACGAGAGCCATGTGCGCTTCAGCGTGCAGGACACCGGCATCGGCATTCCCGCCGAACTTCACGAGGCCTTGTTCGAGGATTTCGTACAGGTGGACTCGCCGCTGCAGAAGCGGCTGACCGGCACAGGGCTCGGCCTGTCGATCTGCAAGCGGTTTGCCGAACTGCTTGGCGGGCATGTTGGCATCAACAGCGTAGTGGGCCAGGGCTCGGAATTTTTCGTGGTACTGCCGGTCACGCTGGCAGCGGAGAAGGCACTTGGGCAGTAAGCACCACATCCTGGTCGTGGACGACAATGCCGTGACGCGCTATTCGGTGCGTCGCGTGCTCGAGCATCATCGCTTCGCGGTGGAGGAGGCCGGCACCGGCGGCGAGGGCCTGGACCGGCTCGCCACACAGTCCTTCGCTGCGGTGGTGCTGGACGTCAACCTGCCGGACATGAGCGGTTTCGATGTCGTACGCGCGCTGCGTGCCGAGCCGCGCACGGCGCTGCTGCCGGTGGTGCACGTCTCGGCCGCATCGATCGCCACCGGCGACATGATCACCGGGCTGGATGCCGGCGCCGATGCCTACCTGATCCACCCGGTGGATCCCAATGTGCTGGTCGCCACGCTGCGCACGCTGCTGCGCGCGCGCGAGGCCGAAGAAGCTTTGCGTGTCAGCGAGGCGCGCTTTCGCGAGATCTTCGAACACATCAGCGCGCCGATCGCGGTGGTGGATGCGCAATTGCGCACGCATGAGAGCAATGCCGCGTTCCAGCGCCTGATCGGCGACGCCAGCCCGGGCGAGGCGATCCGCGCCGCAGGTCCGGAGCAGGCGGGCACGGTGCAGGCCTTGACTGCTGCGCTGGCCGATCGCGAGCGCTGGAGCGGGGCGTTGACCATCCTGCGCGACGGCAAGCCCTGCGAGACCGAATGGCGGGTGTCGCCATATCGCGAGCCGGATCTCGGACTGCTGATGGTTGAGGACGTGACCGAGCAGCGTCGGCGCGAGCGCGCGCAGCGTCAGGAGCTGGACACTGCCAACACCGAGCTGGCGCACCAGATCGCCGAGCGCCAGCGCACCGAGATCCAGCTGCTGCAGGCGCAGAAGATGGAGGCGCTGGGCAAGCTCACCGGCGGCATCGCGCACGACTTCAACAACCTGCTCACCAGCATCATCTCCGGTCTGGACATGATCCAGCTGGCGGTGGAATCAAACCGTATCGAGCGGGTGCCGCGCCTGGCGGAGATCGCCACCGGATCGGCGCACCGCGCCGCGGCGCTGACCCAGCGCATGCTCGCCTTCGCGCGCAAGCAATCGCTGGACGCGCAGCCGTTCGACGTCAATCTGCGCGTGCGTTCGCTGGAAGACATGTTGCGCCGTTCGATCGGCGAGAACGTTCGGCTGGACCTGGAGCTGGCCGATGCCGCGCTGGTGGCGGTAGCCGATGCCAATCAGCTGGAAAACGTGGTGCTCAACCTGGTGATCAATGCCCGCGATGCGGTGCAGGGCCAGGGCAGCATCTGCGTACAGACCGCCGCGCATACCGCGCACGACGACCCCGAGCTGGACGACGGCGATTACGTGGCGGTGAAGGTGATCGACAACGGCAGCGGGATCGCGCCAGACATCCTCAACCAGGTGTTCGAACCGTTCTTCACCACCAAACCCATCGGCGAGGGAACCGGCCTGGGGCTGTCGATGACCTATGGGTTCGCGCGCCAGTCCGGCGGCACCGCGCGGATCGCCAGCCGGCCGGGCGAGGGCACGACGGTGACCCTGCTGCTGCCGCGCGGTCTGGCCGCCGGCGAACTGCCGCCAGCACCGGCACCGAGCGCGCCGCGCACACACAATGCGCGCATCCTGTTGGTGGACGATACCGATGTGGTGCGGGTGATGGTCAGCGAGGTGCTCAGCGACGCCGGATATCAGGTGATCGAGGCCGAAGATGCCAACAGTGCGTTGGCGCATCTGCGCACCGAAGTGGCCATCGATCTGGTGGTTTCGGACGTCGGGCTGCCCGGCATGAACGGGCGCGACATGGCCGACGTGGCGCGCACGTTGCGGCCGGGGCTGCCGATCCTGTTCATCACCGGCTATGCAGAAAACGCCATCACCCGGCAGGAATTCCTGGCCGACGGCATGGCCTTGTTGCCCAAGCCCTTCAGCCTCAACGACCTGCTCAATACCGTGGGGCAGATGCTCGACAGCAGTGCGCTGACGCGCGCGTAGCGGCGCATGCGGAAAGTGAAGCCGCTCCCGATGCAGAGCGGTGGCACGTTGTCTGGCAATCCGCCGCCGCAGGCGCGCGCTGATCGATTCTTCGTTGGACGTGCATGCCGCCGCGCACCAGCGGCGAGCACGTGTGCGGCAGCGTGCATGTGATCGCCATCGCCTGCGGGGCGTCACTTCAGGGGCGTCGCCCAGGCGTAACCCGCATCGGAGAACCCTCGCACCGCCAGGCTGCGATCGCCGATCGCACAGCCGGGCGCTGCCGTCATGCCACGCGCCGAGAGTATTCAGCGCGCATACGCGTACGGACCGAAGGTGGCGCCCAGGAAACCGCCGGCCGTGTCGGTGCTGAGGATGCTGGCATCGCCCTGCTCGAGCAGGGTCCGCCATTGGCCGGTACCCACGGCATAGTCCACGCGCACCCGCGCGCCATCCAAGGCGAAGCGCAACTGCACCGGTTGTGTGGCATCGGGCAGTGGCGCACGTGCCAGCACGCTGCCGGTGGCCGGATCCTGCAAGCCCGCGCGGCGATACAGCACCACTGCGGTGCCGGCGTCGTCGCGTGCCAGCATCGCTGCCAGGAAATGGCTTTCCTTGGCGACCACCGCCAGGCCGGCCTGTTCGCCGGGCGCCAGGGCACTGCCATCCACCTGTGCCAGCAGGGTGGCGTGATGATGCTGCAGGCGGTGGCCCAGATACGCCGGCTGGCCGCGGCCGATATCGCCCAAGGCCACCTTCGATGGCGTGATGCGCAGGCCCTGCGGTCCGGGCACGTACCAGGGTTGCACCGGCGGGTGGAAGGTCATCCACTGCATCGGTACCCGCGCCGCCTGGAAGCGCTCGCTCCACTGCATCGGGCCGCTGGTGGGCATGGCCTGCGTGCCTTTCGGCAGCGCCGGACGCGTGGTCACCGCCGGCACGGCGCTCCCGTGCGGCAGCACCACCGGCCAGCCGTCGCGCCAGGTCACCGGCAGCAGGAAGGTTTCGCGGCCCAGGTTGTACTGGTTGCCCCGGTAGGGGCGGGTGGCCAGGAACACCGCCCACCACGAGCCGTCCTTCAGCTCGACGAACTGTGCGTGCCCGGTCGAGGTGATCGGCGCACTGCGGCCGGGATCCAGATCGCGCTGGGTGAGTACCGGGTTGCCGCTCCAGGCCTCGTACGGTCCGTTGATCTTGCGGCTGCGGTAGATCATCTGCGCGTGCTGTTCGCCGGTGCCGCCTTCGGCCGCGGTCAGGTAGTAGTAGCCCTTGTGGCGGAACAGGTGGGGGCCCTCGATGTGTTCGGGATTGGTGGCCGGCTGGAAGCCCGAATCCCGGATCATCTGGCGCGTGCCGATCAATTTCATGCTGGCCAGATCCAGCTGCTGCAGCCAGATCGCACGATGTCCCTCGTACCGCATCTTGCCCTCGGGCACGTCGTTGTGGACCAGCCAGGCGCTGCCGTCGTCGTCGAAGAACAGCGACGGGTCGATGCCCTTGGCATCCAGCCAGATCGGATCGGACCACGGCCCGGCCGGATCCCTGGCGGTGATCAGGAAGTTGCCGCCGTCGCAATAGAAACAGGTGTTGGCAATGTAGAACGTGCCGTCGTGGTGGCTGATGCTGGCGGCGAACAGGCCGCGGGTCAGTTCGTCGTTGCCGTACTTGATCTGGGACGGGCGATCGATCGCATTGCCGATCTGGGTCCAGTGCACCAGGTCGCTGCTCTTGAACACCGGCAGGCCGGGGAAATAGCCGAACGTGGAGTTGACCAGATAGAAGTCGTCGCCCACCCGGATCGCCGACGGGTCCGGATAGAAACCGGCCACGACCGGGTTGCGATACTGCGTCTGCGTCGGCACCGGGCCGCCGTCGTCGCCCTGATAGTCCACCCGGCCGATCAGTGCGTTGCCCGCGTGCGCCAGCTGACAGCTCGCCGCGGCCAGCATGCCCAACATCCATCCAAATCGGTTCAAGACAGCCTCCTCATCGTCGCCAGCCGACCTGGGGCCAGCCTGGCAGCCAGCATGACAGTTTCGGGTCGGGCGAGGCATGACGATTTTCAATGCCGCGCACGCACTCCGGCATGGCGCGCCCGACGCGAACTATCGTGTCGGCCGGCGCGTCTGCCATTGCGCTGCAATATTGCTGACATATCGTGCGCGCGGCGCCGCGCGGCGCTTCCGTCCGGGCTGCCCATACCGAACGGACTCATCCTCGCATCATCCATTCAAGGATCCATCTGCATGTCGCTGTACTCGCCTGTCTTGCCGTCGCCGCCGTCCGCCGCTTCGCGCGCCGCTGCCTGCCGCCGTATCACGTTGCAGCGCACGCCACTGGCGCGCGCCTGCACCGGTCTGCTGCTCGCGTCGATGGCGGCTGCCGCCTCCGCGCAGCAGACGCCGACGGGCCAGGACCAGGCCAGTCCAACCGCGCTGGATGCGGTGACCGTCACTGCCGAACACCGCGAGCAGAACCTGCAGGAGGTGCCGGTGTCGGTGGGCGTGGTGCAGGGTGCGGCGATGCGTCAATACACCGCCGGTGGCGACGACACCTTGCTGGCGCTGTCCGGTCGCGTGCCCGGCTTCTACGCCGAGACCACCACCGGGCGCATCTTCCCGCGCTTCTATATCCGCGGCCTGGGCAACATCGACTTCTACCTGGGTGCCTCGCAGCCGGTGTCCATCATCCAGGACGATGTGGTGCTGGAACACGTGGTGCTCAAATCCAACCCGGTCTACGACGTGGATCAGGTCGAGGTACTGCGCGGCCCGCAGGGCACCCTGTTCGGCCGCAACACCACCGCCGGCATCGTCAAGTTCGACACGGTCAGGCCCGGCGATACGTACACCGGCCGTCTCGATGCAAGCTACGGCAGTTACAACACCGTGTCGCTGGATGGCGGCTTCGGCGGGCCGATCAACGATGTGCTGTCGTTCCGCGTGTCGGCCCTGTACCAGCACCGCGACGATTGGGTGGACAACACCTTTGCCGGCAGCAGCGCCGACGGCACGCGCACGCCCCGCAAGGACGCGATGGGCGGCTACGACGACCGCAATGCGCGCCTGCAGGTGCTACTGAAGCCCAACGATGCGTTCTCGTTGCTGGGCTCGGTGCATACGCGCGATTACGACGGCACGTCCACCCTGTTCCTGCGCAATGCAGTGAAGCGCGGCAGCGACAAGGTCGACGCACCGCGTGATCGCGTGGCCTACGACGAAGCCCACGACAACCCGCAGGCGTATCAGACCGACGGCGGCTCGATCAAGGCGATCTACGATTTCGGCGGTGTGTCGCTGACCTCGATCAGCGCCTATGAAACCACCTCCGGCTACAGCCGTGGCGACACCGACGGCGGCGCTGCTGCGAACTACCCGGTCAATGGCGTGCCGAACGGCTTCGGCCAGTCGATGGGACAGATCCGCGATCTGGACCAGTACACCCAGGAGCTGCGTTTGGCCAGCGAAGGCGACGACGTCCTGCAATGGCAGCTGGGTGCATTCTATTTCGATGGCCGCGACACCACCGATTTCTACCAGCGTGCGTATTTCCTGCAAACCGCCGCGCGCAATCCCAACAACTGGGTGCGCCTGCGCAACACCAACACCTCCTGGGCCGGCTTCGGTCAGCTGAGCTACAAGGCCACCGATGCGCTGACGTTGACCGCCGGCATCCGCCAGACCAGGGACACCAAGCAAACCCGCCTGCTCAAGAGCGCCGATACCGCCGCCGGCGTGGTGACCTACCGCGGCCGGCGCGACGTGCGCCTGTCCGATACCCAGCCCAGCTGGGACCTGAGCGCCATGTATGAATTCAACCCGGAGTTGAGCGTGTATGCACGCGTGGCGCGCGGCTTCCGCGGCCCCACCATCCAGGGCCGCAGCGCGGTGTTCAATTCGGACTTCACCACCGCCGATTCGGAAACCATCCTGTCCTGGGAAGCCGGCATCAAGAGCAGCCTGTTCGACAATCGCCTGCGTCTGAATGTCAGCGGCTTCACCTATACCGTCGATGACATCCAGCTCAACGGCAACGATTCGGACGGCAACGGCGTGCTGTTCAACGCCGACAAGGCCAAGGCCTACGGCCTGGAAGCGGATCTGGACTGGCGCCCGATCTCCAACCTGTCGCTCACCGCCGGCCTGAGCCTGTTGCATAGCGAAATCCACGACAAACGCGTCTACGCACAGGCCTGCGCGCTCAATGGCGTGGTGGTGTGCACCGTCAACGATCCGACCATCCGCGTGGGTGCCAATACCTTCGCGCAGATCGACGGCAACCCGCTGCCGAACGCGCCCAAGTACAACCTCAACCTGGCCGCGCGCTACGACATCCCGATGGGCAACGACGGCGCGTTCTTCGTCTCCACCGACTGGAACAGGCAGGGCGAGACCAGCTTCGTGCTGTACGACTCCACCGAGTTCCGCGCCGACGGCAATTTCGAAGGCGGCCTCAAGCTGGGCTACACCGGCGGTTATGGTGCGTGGGAAGTGGCTGCGTTCGCACGCAACATCACCAACGAAAAGAACGTCAAGGGTGTGATCGAAAACTACATGGCCGCGGTCTACAACGAGCCGCGCATCGTGGGCGTGTCGGTCAACGTCAACTGGCAGTAATGCCTCGATCGGTTAAGCGCAATCACGGCGGCGGATGCGTCGCCGTGATACTTGCCTTCGTACCCGGGCCGGTTGCGTGCATGCGCAGCTGGCCTTTTTGTTGCATCACCGATTGCTCAACACCGAACGCACCCAGCCGACGATCTGCGCGCTGCTCACCGCACCGGAATGGCGGCCAACTTCGTGCCCGCTGCGGATCACCAGCAGGGTGGGGATGCTGCGGATGCCGAAACGCGTGCCCAGCGCCGGGTGCAGGTCGGTGTCCACCTTGGCCAGCCGCACCTGCGGTTCCAGCGTCGGTGCGGCAGCGGCGAACTGCGGTGCCATGCTCACGCATGGCCCACACCACGGCGCCCAGAAGTCCACGACCAGCGGCAGATCGCTGCGCACGGCGTGCTTGTCGAAATCGGCAGCAGACAGCGCCACCGGGGCGCCCACGAACAACGGGCGGTGGCAGTGGCCGCAGTTGGGCGCATCGTGCAGGCGCGCACGTGCGATGCGGTTCATCGACGCGCAGTGCGGGCAGGCGATCAGCAGCGGTGCGTCGGTCATGCGGGCCTCCGGTCGGCGTGCGAGGTGGTCGCCGCGTTCGGCCAGCACTGGCGGCGAACGCGGCCGCGGGCCGCCAGTGTAGCGGCGACACGCGAACCCCGCCTGCCGTGCTCGTCATCCACACGGTGCTGCACCACGGACGGCCGCCGCAGAACACGCCGCCCGCTCAGGCCGACTGCCCCAGCACCACGGTGGGAACGAAGCCGCCGTAGATCATGCGCTTGCCATCGAAAGGCATCGGGTTGACCGACGGATCCATGCGTGGGTCTTCCATCATCTTGCGCATGCCCTCGTCGCGCGTGGCCTTGTCCGGCCATTCGATCCAGGAAAACACCACGGTCTCGTCTTCGCCGGCATCGACGGCGCGGTAGAAGTCGGTCCATTGCCCCTTGGGGACGTCGTCGCCCCAGCACTCCACCACGCGCAGCGCACCGTATTCCATGATGAGGGCATCGCCCATGCGCGCGTGCGCAACGAATGCCTCCTTGTTGGCCGTGGGCACGGCGAGCACAAAACCATCGACATACGACATAACCACCTCCGTAGACTCCGGTGCACGGCGTGCACCTGAGGATGACCAAGGGATGTTGGTGCGACCAAGAACGTGGGCAGCCGTGGGGGCAGGAGCGTGCATCCAGCGCGCTTGCCGCACGAGCATACGGCGTAAGCGGCGCGGCGGCACTGCTTGAGTCCGCATGGCGGCGGCTGCCTGACGCCCTGGGCCTGGACAATCAGGCGCCGGGCCCACGCTGGCAGCGGAGGCGGTCGCGTATGCGATGCGGGCTGTAGCAGCAGGACGATCGAAAACGCTGCGCGGCGCTCAGGCGGCCAGGTTGCGGCGGCGCAGCCTGGCCTCGAACACCACCTCGCCGTCTTCGTTACGGGCCTGCAGCGTGCCGCCATGCGCCCGGACGAACTGATCGGCAATGAACAGCCCGAGCCCCAACCCCTGGCTGGCATGGAAGCTGGCCTTGAACGGCTCGAACAGGCGCGGCATCAGGCTGTCCGGAATCTGCCCGGCATTGCGCACCGACAGCCGCAGCGTGTCGGCCTCGCGCCCGTCCAGATGCACCTGCACCGGATGCTGGCCGCCATGCAGCACGGCATTGCCGACCAGATTGGACAGCACCTGGGCCAGCCGATCACCGTCGCCATCGCCGTGCAGGTCGCCCTCGGTGCGCAGGTCGATGGTGGTGTGCGGATTGGCTTGCGCCACCTCACCCACCACGCCATGCGCCACCTCGCCGAAATTGCAGGGGCCGAACTGCATCGGCAACCCATCGGTGCGCAGGCGCGAGAAGTCCAGCAACTGTTCGACCATGCGCGCCATGCGCCTTGCGCTGCCTTCCAGATGGTCGAGCGTGCGTGCCGCCGAGCCATCGGCCGCTACGTCCAGACTGAGCTTATCGGCGCACACCAGGATGACCGACAGCGGCGTGCGCAGGTCGTGGGTGAGTACCGCCATCATGGTTTCGTTGAGCGTGAGTGCGCGTTCCAGCGAGGCATTGCGCTCCTTGAGCAGCCGCCGTTGCTGGTACAACTCGATGAACACGTTGACCTTGCTCAGGATCACGTGCGGCTCGATGGGTTTATGCAGGAAATCCACCGCGCCGGTCTCGTATCCCTGGAAGGCGCGCATCGGATCGTTCGGCGAGGCGGTCAGGAAAATGATCGGCACATGCCGCGTGCGCTGCGAGCCGCGCATCAGTTCGGCCAGCGAAAAGCCGTCCATTTCCGGCATGTGCACATCGAGCAGGGCCAGCGCCACATCGTGTTCGAGCAGCAACTCCAGCGCCTGCGCGCCGGACGCGGCGCACAGCACTTCGATGCCATCACGCTGCAGCAGCGCTTCCATCGCCACCAGATTCTGCGGTACATCGTCCACGATCAGGATCTTGGCGGGTTCGTCGCCGTGCGCTGCAGGGCCGGTCGCGGTGAGGTTCATGGGCGAAAGGTTTCCAGTTCGCTGCAGATCGCCTGCAGGGTCAGCACCGCGTCGGCGCCGGCATGGGCAAGCGCGGAGGCAGGCATCAGTGGGGAGGCGGCATCGTCGGGACGCTGGATCCAGGCAGTGCCGCCGGCTGCGCGCACTGCCGCCACGCCGGCGCTGCCATCGCTGCTGGCGCCGGTGAGCAGGATCGCCAGCAAGCGTTCGGCAAACACATCGGCGGCCGATTCGAACAGCGGGTCGATCGCCGGGCGCGAGAACAGCACCGGCGCATCCATCGACAGCGCAAGACTGCTGCGGGTTTCCACCAGCAGATGGTAATCGGGTGGGGCGATGACGACGCTGCCGGCCAGCAGCGGCTGCTTGTCCTCGGCCTCGCGCACCGGCAGCGCGCAGCGCGCATCCATCAGCTCGGCCAGATGGCTGGCGCGGTCACGCGGCAGATGCAGCACCACCAGCACCGGCATCGGCAAGGCGGCCGGCAGGCTGGACAACAACGCCTGCAGCGCGGAGACCCCGCCAGCCGAGGCGCCGATCACCACCGCATCGAACCGCTGGCGTGCGGGCAGGGCGCTCATGCGGCCTTCCGGTACAGGCGCTGTTCGCGCGCGCAGGTTTCGAAGGCTTGCGCATGCGCGCCGAACTGCAACGATTCCTTGCTGCCCAGGCCCAGGAATCCGCGATGCACCAGCGCCTCGAAGAACAGGCCCACGGCACGGTCCTGCAGGCTGCGGTTGAAATAGATCAGCACATTGCGGCACGACACCAGGTGCACCTCGGAGAACACCGTATCGGTGGCCAGGCTGTGATCGGCGAACACGATGTTGCGTTTCAGGCGGCGATCGAACACCGCACCGCCGTAAGCGGTGGTGTAGTAGTCCGACAGCGATGCCAGTCCGCCGGCATCCAGGTAGTTGCGGCTGAACTGCGCGATGCGGTCGATGCCGTAGGCACCGGCTTCGGCCATGCCGAGCGCCTCGGGATTGATGTCGGTGGCGTAGATCACCGCCTTCTCCAGCAGGCCTTCTTCGTGCAGCAGGATCGCCAGCGACCAGACTTCCTCGCCGGTACTGCAGCCGGCTACCCACAGCTTGATCGAAGGGTAGGTGCGCAGCACCGGCAGCGCATGCTCGCGCAACACGCGAAAATATGCCGGGTCGCGGAACATCTCCGACACCTGCACGGTGAAGAACTGCATCGCCTGCGCAAAGGTGTCCGGCTCGTGCAGCAGGCGGTGCTGCAGGTCGGCCACGCGGGCGCAGTCGAAGCGCGCCATCGCATGGCGCATGCGCCGCCGCAAGGACGACACGGCATAGTCGCGGAAATCGTAGTGATAGCGCTGGTAGACGGCCTCCAGCAGCACCCGCAGTTCCAGGTCGAACAGCTCCACCGGATTCATTGCCGCGAGCACCAGACGCGGCACAGCGAGACCAGCTTGTCCACATCGATGGGCTTGGCGATGTAGTCGTTGGCGCCGGCTTCCAGGCAGCGTTCGCGGTCGTCGGCCATGGCCTTGGCGGTGAGCGCGATGATGGGCAGATCCTGCCATTGGCGGTTGGCGCGGATCTGCCGCATGGCGGTGAGGCCATCCATCTCCGGCATCATGATGTCCATCAACACCAGATCCACCTCACGCTCGGCCAGGCGTTCCAGCGCTTCGCGTCCGTTGCGTGCGATCTCCAGCCGCACGCCCAGCGGTTCGAGCACGCTGGACAGCGCGAAGATGTTGCGCACATCGTCTTCGGCCAGCAGCACGGTGGCGCCGTCCAGCACCGCATCGCGGCGGCGCGCCTCGCGCAACAGGCGTTGCTGGTCGCTGGGCAGCGAGGCTTCCACGCTGTGCAGGAACAGGGTGACTTCGTCGAGCAGGCGTTCGGGCGAACGCACCCCCTTGATGATGATGCTCTTGGAGTAACGACGCAGTTGCTGCTCTTCGTCGCGCGTCAGTGCGCGGCCGGTATAGACGATCACCGGCGGGAAGGCGACCTCATCATTGCCGGCCATGCGTTCGAGCAGGTCGTAGCCGCTGCCGTCCGGCAGTGCCAGGTCGGTGACCATGCAATCGAAGGTGGAGCCGGCCAGCTGCTCCATCGCTTCGGCGATCGTGCCCACAGCCACGATCTCCAGCTGGTCGCGGGCCAGCAGCAACTGCAGATTGGCACGCAGGGCGCTGTCGTCTTCGACGATCAGCAGGCGCCGCACCGCGCGCGCATTGGTTTCCTCCAGCTGCCGGATCGCGCCGGCCAATAGTTCGCGCGTGGCCGGCTTGATCAGGTAGCCCACCGCGCCGAGTTCCAGCGCAACCTGGCTGCGCTCCAGCGCGGAAACCACATGGACCGGGATATGGCGCGTGGCCGGGTCGCGCTTGAGGCGTTCGAGCACGCTCAGGCCGGAAGCATCCGGCAGGCCGATGTCCAGCAGGATGCCGCTGGGGCGCAGTTCGGCGGCCAGCTGCAGCGCTTCTTCTGCATTCGGCGCCACCACGCAGTCGAAGTCCAGTTCATGCGCCAGATCGACCAGCGCCTGCGCAAAGCGTGTCTCGTCTTCCACCGCCAGGATCAGGCGGCCCGGACGCAGGCGCTGCTCGCGATCGTCGAGCGCACGCTGCAGCGGTAGGGTGCCAGTGGCGGGAATCGGCAGCGGCGGCGCGGATGTCGCGTCGCCGACATCGCTCCGGCGTGTGGAAGACGCCGCATCGCCGGGTGGGCGCTGCGCGGATGCAGATGGAAGTGCAGGCAATGGCACAGCCGCTGCGGGGTGAGTCGCGGCAGCGGCTTCCGCCGGGGCGCCATCGGTCGGCAGTTCCAGCGTGAAGCAACTGCCTCGCCCGGGCTCGCTGTCTACGCGGATGCCGCCGCCCATGCGTTGGGCAAGATCGCGCGAGATCGACAGGCCCAGGCCGGTGCCGCCATAGCGCCGCCGCGTGCTGCCATCGGCCTGCCGAAACGCTTCGAAAATCACCTCGGTCTGCTCGCGCGCAATGCCGATCCCGGTGTCTTCCACCTTGAACAGCACCCGCCCTGGCGTATGCGCCTGGATCGACAGGCGCACCTTGCCGTGTTCGGTGAACTTGATGGCGTTGGCCAGCAGGTTCTTGAGGATTTGTTGCAGGCGCTGGCTGTCGACCACCAACTGACTGGGTGCGCCGACCTCGCTGCCGATCTCCAGCGTCAGTCCCTTCTGGCGTGCCAGCGGTTCGAAGGTGTCGCGCAGCCGCTGCACGATGCTGCCGGTATCGACGGTTTCGTCGGCCAGCTCCACATGCCCGGCTTCGATCTTGGACAGGTCCAGGATGTCGTTGATCAGCGCCAGCAGGTCGTTGTTGGACGACAGGATCGCCTGCGCGTACTTCACCTGCTCGGCGCTGAGTGTGCCGTCCTTGTTGTCGGCCAGCAGCTTGGCCAGGATCAGCGCGCTGTTGAGCGGCGTGCGCAGCTCGTGCGACATGTTGGCCAGGAACTCGGACTTGTAGCGCGACGCGGTCGCCAGCTCGTTGCCATTGCGCACCAGCTGGTTCTGCGCCACCAGCAAGGCCTGCTTCTGCGCCTCCAGTGCCTGGGTGCGTTCTTCCAATTGCACGTTGGTCTGTTCCAGTTCGGCCTGCTGCTGCTCCAGGTCGCTCTGCGACTGCTGCAGGCTGCGGCTCTGTTCTTCCAGCTCCTCGTTGGCCACGCGCAGCTCTTCCTGCTGCGTCTGCAACTCCTCGCTCTGCCGCTGGGTTTCCTCCAGCAGGGCGACCAACTGTGCGCGCAGCAAAGCGGTGCGCAGGGCCAGGCCGATGTTCTCGCCGCAGCGGGTCAGCAGATCGTCCTCACGCGTGGCGGCCGGCCGCGCATCGCTGACGCGTCCAAGCTCCAGCAGGCCGATCACCCGCCCATCGGCGGTGACCGGTGCCAGCAACAGCTCCTGGCAGGCACTCTGGCCCAGACCGGAGGCGATCTGCAGGTGCCCGGCATCCACGCCGCGCACCCGGCGCACGCTCACCTGCTGCAACACCTCCCCCGACTGCCCGGCGTTGCTCGGCATGGTGGCCGGCATGTCCACCGGCAATGCGGCGCCGCCGGTCAGCCGCAGGCGATCGCCTTCGACGCGATACAGTGCGCCCACCTGCGCTTGCAGCACCTCGCACAGCGCACGCATCGCGGCATCGGCAAGCTCCTGCGGGCTCTGCTCGCCGCGCAGGCTGGCTTCCACCCTGTTCTCGGCCTGCTGCAGCCACAACGCCACTTCGGCCTGGCGGCGGGCACGAATGGCCTGCATCACCACCAGCGCCATGGCCAGGAACGAGACGCCGCCGATGCTACGGTTGATCGAGGAAAAGCTCGAATTGGTGCTGGGCGGCGCAAGCTGGTAGCCGGTGGCCAGCAGCACGCACGCCAACACGCCCGCTACGAGCGGCGCCTGCAGACGGTTCTGGAAGACGGTGACGCCGACCGCCACGAAGTAGGTCAGCCACACGGCATAGCCGAGCGGGGTGATCAGTTCCGCGCCCAGCGTGCCGGCCATCAAGGCCCCCGCGATCACCCAGATCCAGCGATCGCGTGTGGTCGAGATGTTCTGCATGAGGCGCGGACCGAACTGGGAGGGCGGTCATGGTAGCCGATAAGTTTCATGCATAAATCGCCGGGTTTTTGACGCTTTTCCTGCCGCGATGGCTTGCACGCGATTTTCACGCGCGCGTCACTAAGGTCGCGCGCTTTTGCTGGGGGAACAGCGTCAGATGGATGCGGAGACGGCCATCGACAACGCGGGGCCGCTGTCGCACGACAGCCGGCAGTGCCGGCTGCTGGTGCAAAGCGTTTCCGATTACGCCATCTACATGCTGGATGTCGGTGGACATGTGCGCAGCTGGAATCCGGGCGGTGAGCGCATCAAGGGCTATCGTGCCGACGAAGTGCTGGGGACGCATTTCTCGCGGTTCTACCTGCCGGAAGACGTGCAGCGCAACACGCCCATGGACAACCTCGAGCAGGCCAGGCGCCTGGGACGTTTGGCCACCGAGGGCTGGCGCCTGCGCAAGGACGGCAGCCGTTTCTGGGCCAGCGTGGTGATCGAGCCGGTGCTGGAATTCGGCGTATTGGTCGGTTTCGCCAAGATCACCCGCGACGTCACCGAACGCCACCAGGCGGAACGGCTGCTGCAACAGGTCCAGCACGCGTTGTCGCAATCGCAGAAGACCGAAGCGCTGGGCAGGCTGACACTGGGCATCGCGCACGACTTCAACAACCTGCTCACGGTGATGGTGACCAGCCTGGACCTGATCGCGCAGCGCGCCGGCGACGATGCGCGCACGCGCATGCTGGTGGAGACAGCGCAGACAGCGGTCGACCGCGGCACGCTGCTGACCCGCCAGTTGCTGTCGTTCGCGCGCGGCCAGCGGCTGGCGCCGGAACGGCGGGCCGCCAACGCGGTGGTGGCGAACGCCCTGGAATTGCTGCGACGCGCGTGCCCGGCCGGAGTCGGCGTGAGTCCGGCGCTGTCGGAGACGCTGCCGGATGTCTGCGTGGATCCCAGCCTGCTGGAATCGGCGCTGCTCAACCTGGTATTCAACAGCTGCGATGCGATGCATTCCGGCGGTGCCATCACGGTGAGTACGTGCGTGCAGCGACGCGTCGCGCCCACGGATCCGCATGGCACCGCACGGCGCTATGTCGGCATCGCAGTGCGCGATGATGGCCCGGGCATGTCGATGCATGTGGCGCAGCGTGCCAGCGAACCGTTTTTCACCACCAAGGACGTGGGCAAGGGCTCCGGCCTGGGATTGAGCCAGGTATTCGGCTTTGCGTCCCAGTCGGGCGGTTTTGCCGAACTCGACTCCGCACCAGGACGCGGCACCACTGTCACCCTGTTTCTCCCGGCCATCGAGGAGGCCGAGCATGATTGAATCCCTGCGCCTGCTGATGGTGGAAGACCAAGAAGAACTGCGCGAGCTGATCGGCGAAGCGCTGCGCGATGCCGGGATCACCGTCGATACCGCCGACGATGGCCACGGCGCATTGCGCATGCTGCGCGAGAGCGGCCCCTACGATGTGGTATTCAGCGACATCCGCATGCCCAACGGCATGTCGGGCATCGAATTGAGCGAACAGGTGGCGCAGTTACTGCCGCAGGCGCGTGTCATCCTGGCCTCGGGCTTCGCGAAGGCCCAGCTGCCGCCCTTGCCGGCGCACGTGGATTTCCTGCCCAAGCCCTATCGGTTGCGCCAGCTCATCGACATGTTGAAGGGCGTGGCGGCCAGCGCCTGATCGCCGGCTGCGGCCCGGGCTGTGACGGTGCATCGGCTGGCCGTGGCGTGGGCATCACCCAGTTCGGGCCAGCGTTGCAGCCAGTACTTATCGCCACCTTCATCCATGCGTCGAAACGCGCGGACAGCACCTGCGCCGCCAGCATCAGCGGCTCTGGTAATACACCTTGTCGATGGCGATCTCCACCGGCGCTGCCGGCGGGTCGGCCACCAGCATGAAGGGTTGTTTCACCGCCTGCAGGTCCAGGTCGTAGAACGCGCTGAACGGAATGTTCACCTCGTGCCAGGCACCGTCGCGCACCAGCCCGTACTGATTGCCGCCAGCCACGAAATCCACCCAGCTGTCGCCGAAACTGGTGTTGATGCCGATCTTGAAGGTGGACGGGGTGGTGGTCTTCAGATGCAGCTTGAGCGCACCGCCCGCATAGGCGGCCAGATTGCGGTAATCGCTCTGAACGCCCAGCCCGAACCAGCTACCTGCGTTGGCGCGATAGGCCATCACGCTGCGCCCCTCGAACGGCGCCTGCGCGATCGGGGTGAGGTTGTTCCACAGATACAGTTCGGCATCCTGCCCGAAGGTCAGCCGCGCGCTGGTATCGGGTTGCTCGGTGAACACGCCGAACCGGCCTGCAGGGACCGTGTGTTGCGTGCCCACGTACAGCTGCGATCCGGGATTCTGATACAGGCGGATGTAGTCGATCTCCATCCTGCCGGGCAGCGGCGCGGTGACAGCCGCCGCTGAGGTCACGCCGGTATAGGTGCCGCCCACGGCGAGATTGAGCAGCAGATAATGCTGCTGATGGAATTCGTGCAGCGAGGCGCCTTCGATATTGGAGATCGCAAATTCGAAGTACTGCTGTCCATCGATCGACACGCGCAGGAACTGCGGGTCCCAGGTCAAGCGGTACACATGGAAGTCATCGTGCAGATTCACCGGATGCGTGTAGCTGGTGTCGTAATCGGCCTGCGACCCGTTGTAGTCCCAGTGCACGGCCGCACCGATGCGGCGATTGGCGGTGCCATTGGCGATTGCCGCGGCCATGCCGGCTTCCATCAGATCGATTTCGCCCCGGCCCGGCCACACGCCGATGGTGCCCAGCATCCAGTACGCCGGCCATAATCCATTGCCGACCACCGGCGTCTTGATGCGTGCCTCCAGGGTGCCGTACCTGAAATGCATGCGGCCTTCGGTCTTGAGCCGTGCCGAGGTGAATGGCATGCCCTGGAATGCCTCGCGGCGCGCTTCGATCACCAGCCGGCCATTGACGATGCGCGCGTTCTCCGGGCGGCTGGTGTAGTACTGCATTTCGCCATTGCCCCAGCCACACAAGCCGATCTGGCAGCCATTACCCACATCGTAGGTCCACTTGTTGCCATCGATGGATGGCCCGTTGAAATTCTCTTCCCATACCAGCGCTTGGCCGGCTGCCTCCGGCATCGATACCACGCCCAGCACTACCGCCAGCTGCACAGCCACACTGCGTAAGACGTTCATGCGTGCTTCTCCAGGCGCGGGATAGGGCCCCGTGGACCAGCGACGCTGCGCAGCGTGTCGTTCAGTGTCAAAGCAATTATCGGGCGCCTTGCCGTTTCGTGTTGTTCATTACGGAATAATCAATCATTGATATGACGTCGGTCGCAAACCTCGACCACCGCATGCTGCGCGGCAGCAGTCCTGACCGCCGCAGGCCTGTGCGTGGAGACACCGCGGGAGAAGCGCGCGCCGCCGAGTGCGGATGCAGTGCGGGAAATTCCGTGTGCGCCCAGGTCCGGTCCGGCGGTGGTGCGCAGCAGGTTCGAACACGCGGGCTGCCTGGGCGCCTCCGGCCGCGCGGGAGGGTGCCACCGCATACCTGCTGGCGCTTGCCGTGCCGCGGCGCGGCTGGCGCATCGCTGCAAGGCGCCGGGATGTGCGCCCGGGCATGGTCGGCGCACATGCGAGGCCGCTATGCTCGCGTGCTTCCAGGAGCGGTGGGGTCATCCATGCAGCGAGTGTTCGGGCAGTTGCCAGACGGGACCGAGGTTCATGCGTTGCGCTTGCGCAGCGATGCAGGGTTGGAGGCAGAGGTGCTGACCTATGGCGGGATCCTGCATGCGCTGCGCCTGACCACTGCACAGGGCGTGGTGCCGCTGGTGCTGAACCTGCCGGACCTGCCCGCCTACGCCGCCGATGGCGACAGCCTCAATATCCTGGTGGGCCGCTTCGGCAATCGCATCGCCGGTGCGCGCTATACCCTGGATGGCGTCACCCACACGCTGGCGGCCAACGAAGGGCGCAATCAGCTGCATGGCGGCTTGCGCGGTTTCGGACGGCGCGTATGGACGCTGCTGGAGCAGGCGCCCGAGCAGGTGGTGCTCGGCTACGACTCTCCCGATGGCGAAGAGGGCTACCCCGGCAACCTGCAGGTGCGTGCGCGACTGGCGCTCCACGGTCACAGCCTGCAGCTGGAGTTCGAGGCGCAGTGCGATGCCGCCACGCCGCTGAACCTGACCCACCATCCGTACTTCAATCTGTCCGGCGACCCGCAGCGGCGCGCCGCGTTGCAAGTGCTGCGGGTGCCGGCGGATCGCTACCTGCCGGTGGACGCCGAATCGATCCCGACCGGCGAGATCGCATCGGTGGCCGGCACGCCCTTCGACTTCCGCGCCGCTGCCGCGCTGGCCGGGCGGATCGACCCGGCGCATCCGCAGATCGTGCTCGGCAAGGGGTACGACCAATGCCTGGTCCTGGCCGATGGCGCGCCGTGCGTGGCCGAGCTGTACTCGCCGCACAGTGGCGTGGCCATGCGCATCGACAGCGATGCGCCGGCAGTACAGCTCTACGAAGGCCAGCATCTGGACGCGCATCATCCGGGACTGGGCCGCGGCATCTGCCTGGAACCGCAGGACTATCCGGATGCGCCCAACCACCCGCATTTCCCATCGACCATCCTGCGTCCGGGCGAGGTCTACCGCCGTCGCATCGCCTACCGTTTCGCCTGCCCCGGCCCGGATCTGCCCTGGGATGCGGTCAGCGCCGCGCTGCAGCGCTGAAGCCCGCAGGCGCTCCAGCGCAGCGGCATGCGCGTGCTCAGCGCGGCCCCAGCACCAGTTCGATCACGAACTTGCTGCCGAAGAACGACAGCACCAGCAGCGCCATCGCGGTCAGCGTCCAGTGCACCGCCTTGGTGCCGCGCCAACCGTTGCGCCAGCGGCCGACCAGCAGTGCGCCGAACGCGATCCACGACAGGATGCTGAGCACGGTCTTGTGCAGCAGGCGCTGCGCCAGGAAGTCCTGCACGAACAGCAGGCCGGTCAGCAGGGTCAGGCTCAGCAACACGAAGCCGACCGTGATCGTGCGGAACAGCAGCGTCTCCAGCTCGGTCAGCGGCGGTAGCGCACGCAGCCAGGGGTGGAAGTCGCGTCGCCGCAGCGCCCGTTCCTGCAACCACAACATGATCGCCAGCAGCGCGGCGATGCCCAGCGTGGCGTAGGCCAGCAGGGCCATCCAGGCGTGCAGCTCCAGCCGCCAGCCCAGGTCTGCGCTGGGTTCGTGTCCGTAGCCGTGATAACAGGCCAGCAGGATCGCCGACAGCGGAAACACCACCACGCCCACCGCCGCCATGCGCCCACGGCCACCGAACACTGCGGTCAGCCCGGCCATGCCCAGCCCGGTGAGCGACAGTGCGGCGAAGAAGTGCATGTCCGGGCCGCCAGCGGTGCGCACGGCCACCAGCACGTGATAGCCGGCGTGCAACGCCACCGCTGCGAGCGCCGGCGCCAGCCAGCCAGCCGGGGTCTGGTTGCCATCGCGCAAGACCGCCCGGGTGAGCAGGGCCGCAGCCAGCAGATACAGAGCGAACGCGATGAGAACGATTGTCATCGTGGAAGTTTCGCATATGGGGGCTGGGATTCGGGATTCGGGATTCGCAGGGCGGGGGTGACGTGGAGACCGAGGCGGTCGCCAGCCGGTCGGCTGGGGGCGGGGGCTTGGCCGGTGCCGCTATAATCGACGCCCGTTTCCCCTCACGCGGTCCCTTGCGCATGTTCGAGTCCCTTACCCAACGTCTCTCCGGCACCATGGAGCGCCTGCGCGGCCGCGGTCGCCTGACCGAGGAGAACATCCGCGAAGCCACCCGCGAAGTGCGCATCGCGCTGCTGGAGGCCGACGTCGCGCTGCCGGTGGTGCAGGCGCTGATCGAGCGCATCAAGGTGCGCGCCGTGGGCCAGGAAGTCCTCAAGTCGCTGACCCCGGGCCAGGCGCTGATCAAGGTGGTGCGCGACGAGCTCACCGCGGTGATGGGTGCGGCCGCCAGCGACCTCAATCTCAACGTGCCGGCACCGGCCATCGTGCTGATGGCCGGTCTGCAGGGCGCCGGCAAGACCACCACGGTGGGCAAGCTCGCCAAGCACCTGAAGGAAAAGCGCAAGAAGAAGGTCATGGTGGTCTCGGCCGACGTCTATCGCCCGGCCGCGATCGAGCAGCTCAAGACCCTGGCCGAGCAGGTCGGCGTGCTGTTCTTCGCCTCCGACGCCTCGCAGAAGCCGGTGGACATCGTGCGCGCGGCCATCAGCGATGCGCGCAAGTCGTTCGTGGATGTGCTGCTGGTCGATACCGCCGGCCGCCTGGCGATCGATCAGGCGATGATGGAGGAGATCAAGGCGCTGCACGCCGCGGTCAACCCCACCGAAACCCTGTTCGTGGTCGATGCCATGACCGGCCAGGATGCGGCCAATACCGCCAAGGCCTTCGGCGAGGCGCTGCCGCTGACCGGCGTGGTACTGACCAAGACCGACGGCGACGCTCGCGGCGGCGCGGCGCTGAGCGTGCGCTACATCACCGGCAAGCCGATCAAGTTCGTCGGTACCGGCGAGAAGACCGACGGCCTGGACGTGTTCCACCCCGACCGCGTTGCCAGCCGCATCCTGGACATGGGCGACGTGCTGTCGCTGGTGGAGCAGGTCGAGCACAGCGTCGACCAGGAAAAGGCCGCCAAGCTGGCCGCCAAGGTCGCCAAGGGCAAGAAGTTCGACCTCAACGACATGAAGGAACAGCTCGAGCAGATGCAGAACATGGGCGGCATCCATGGGCTGATGGACAAGCTGCCGGGCATGGGCCAGATCCCGGACAACGTCAAGCAACAGGTCACCGGCAAGGAAGTGCCGCGCATGATCGCCATCATCAATTCGATGACCAAGAAGGAGCGCCGCAACCCGGCCTTGCTCAACGGCTCGCGTCGCGCCCGTATCGCACGTGGCTCGGGCATGCAGCCGGCCGACGTCAACAAGCTGATGAAGCAGTACCAGCAGATGGAAAAGATGATGGGCAAGCTGGCCGGCGGCGGCATGAAGGGCCTGATGCGCAACATGAAGGGCATGATGGGCGCCATGGGTGGCCGCGGCGGCATGCCGTTCCGCTGAGTGGGTCTGGCACTGCGCGCCGTGCCGATTCTCGCGGGCGCGCATGGTCAGCGCCGGCCCGCTGCCGATCGGCTCGGGCGGCGACGCTCAAGGCGATGTCGGTCGGGCGCTACGAGTTGACCAGAGGCAGTCCTTTCTGGGGGCAAAGTCCCGCAGCTGACCAGGACCGGCCATCGCTGCCGATCCTGGCGCGCCGATCTTGTGCACACGTCTTCGGCAGTACGCGCTGGCGCACGCGTGCGCATCGCCGTCGAGCAGCGCAGTACCATGCGCCATCCGGTCGCTGTCGATGGTGGTGATGAGCAGATCTTCGAACGTGGATGCCTTCCAGCAGCGCTTCGGCCTGCGCCTGCCGATCCTGCTCAGCCCCATGGCGGGGGCCTGCCCGGTGGCGCTGTCGGCGGCGGTCGCCAATGCCGGGGGCATGGGAGCGATGGGCGCGGTATTGTCGCAGCCGCAGGACATCGCGACGTGGATGGCCGGCTTCCGTGCGGCGAGCACGGGCCCGGCACAGGTCAATCTGTGGATTCCCGATCCGGCGCCTGCGCGCGATGCAGCGGCAGAGGCGCGCTTGCGTGGATTTCTCGCGCAGTGGGGGCCGGCGGTGCCCGCGTCGGCAGGCGACGCTGCGCCGGCCGACTTCGATGCGCAGTTCGACGCCTTGCTCGCCGCGCGTCCGGCGGTGGCGTCCTCGATCATGGGCGTGTTCGGCCCCGATCAGGTGGCACGCCTGAAGGCGGCCGGCATCGCCTGGTTCGCCTGCGCCACCACCTTGCAGGAGGCGCGCGCGGCACAGGACGCCGGTGCCGATGCGGTGGTCGCCCAGGGGGCGGAGGCCGGCGGCCATCGTGGCGCATTCGAGGCCGGCCAGGCCGAGCGTCAGATGACCGGCCTGTTCGCGCTGTTGCCGCGCCTGGTCGATCACCTGGACATCCCGGTCATCGCCGCCGGTGGGGTTGCCGACGCGCGAGGCATCGCAGCGGCGCTGACCCTGGGGGCCAGCGCGGTGCAGATCGGCACCGGCCTGCTGCGTACGCCCGAAGCCGGCGTGCCCAGTGCCTGGGCCGAAGCGCTGGCACGGTCCGAGCCCGAGCACACCTGGCCCACCCGCGCATTTTCCGGCCGGCTGGGTCGTGCGCTGGCAACGCCCTATGTCCAGGCCGCTGCCGCTGCCGGTGCGCCGCCGCCGGCGCCGTACCCGGTGCAGCGCGGCCTGACCGCGCCGATGCGCCAGGCCGCCGCCAGCGATGATCGGCTGGCGGCGATGCAGGCCTGGGCGGGCCAATCGGCCTGGCTGGCACCCGCCCGGCCGGCCGCGGATGTCGTCACGCAGTGGTGGGCGCAGGCGCAGGCATGGCGCTGATGTTCTGCAATGGCGTACCGGCCAGCGCGCAGCAGCTCGCTGCCGCGGCGCTGGTCAACTACGGCCACTTCACCACGCTGCAGGTGCGCAATGGCGCCGCGCTGGGGCTGGATCTGCATCTGCAGCGGCTGCAGGAAGGCAGCCGCGCGCTGTTCGGCCAGGCGCTCGAACCGCAGCAGGTGAGGGCGCAATTGCGCGCCGCGCTGGCGGCATCGGCCACTGCCGATGCCAGCCTGCGCATCACCGTGTTCGCGCCCGATTACGATTTCCGCGATCCCTTGCGCGAGGTCGCGCTGGCGGTGCTGGTCGCCCTGTCGCCGCCGGCCGACATGCCCGAGGCCGGGCTGCGCGTGCAGGTCGTGGACTATGTGCGCGAACGGCCGGAACTCAAGCATGTCGGCACCTTCCCGCTATTGGATCTGCGCCGGCTGGCGCTGCAGGCCGGTCACGACGATGTGCTGCTGCGGGATCGGCAGGGAAGGGTGCTGGAGGGGGCGTTCTGGAATCTGGGCCTGTGGGAGCGCGGCACGCTCGTCTGGCCGCAGGGGCCGGCCCTGCTGGGCACCCGGCAGCAACTGCTGCGGGCGGGTCTGGATGCGCTGGGCGTGGCGCAGGTCAGTCGTGCGGTGGAGTCGAGCGAGCTGGAGCGGTTCGAGGGCGCCTTCGCCTGCAATGCGCGCGGGCAGCAGGCCATCGTGGCGCTGGGGCCGGCACGCTGGACACCGGCTGCGGCACAACTGCCGTTGCTGGCGCGGGCGCTGCAGACCCAGGCCTGGCAGCCGATCTGAGGAGCCCGCGAGACCGGGTATGGTGGCTTGGCTTCGTCGGCGCAGCCCGCTATACTCGCCGGCTTACCGCGCCATTCTGGCGACTGGGCAACTCAGGAAAACGACACCATGGTCAAGATTCGACTGACCCGCGGCGGCGCCAAGAAGCGTCCGTTCTACCACATCATCGTGACCGACGTGCGCAGCGCGCGCGACGGCCGCAACATCGAGCGCGTGGGTTACTACAACCCGGTCGCGCAGGGCGCAGAGCCGCGCGTCGTGCTCGATATCGCGCGTGTCGACCATTGGGTCGGCAACGGTGCGCAGCTGACCGACAAGGTCCGCAACCTGTACCGCGAAGTCTCCAAGTCCCAGGCCGCTGCGGCCTGATCCTGGGGGCCGGGCCTTGCGCCCGGCCCGGAGTCGACCCGGATGAAGCCGACCGAGCGCCGCATCCTGCTGGGCAGGATTGTCGGCGCTTTTGGTGTCAAGGGCGAGCTCAAGCTCGAGTCCTGGACCGAACCGCGCAACGCGATCTTCCGGTACCAGCCGTGGATCGTGCGCTCGCCGGCGGGCCAGGAGTCGGTGGTCAGCGGGGTCCGCGGACGCGATCAGGGCAAGAATCTGATCGCGGTGTTTCCCGAGGTCACCGATCGCGACACGGTCGAAGCCATGCACGGCACCGAGATCTTCGTGGCGCGCAGCGCGCTGCCGCCGCCCAAGCCCGACGAGTACTACTGGGTGGATCTGGAAGGCCTGCAGGTCGAAACCGTCGAAGGGGTCAAGCTGGGTACGGTGTCGCATCTGTTTTCCACCGGGTCCAACGACGTGGTGGTGGTGCGCGGCGATCGCGAACGGATGATTCCGTTCGTATTGCCGGACTTCGTCAAGTCGGTGGATTTCGAGGCCGATCTGATCGTGGTCGACTGGGACCCGGATTTCTGATCGAAGCCATCCGCTTCGCTCTTGCCTTACCCATTCCCGAATCCCTGCCAGTGCGCATCGACGTCATCAGTCTGTTCCCGGAGTTCATCGCGCAATGCGCGGCGTTCGGCGTGGTCGGGCGGGCGCAGGAGCGTGGGCTGCTGGAACTGCACGGCTGGAATCCACGCGATCATGCGCAGGGCAACTACCGCCGCGTGGACGACCGGCCGTTCGGCGGTGGACCCGGCATGGTGATGCTGATCGAGCCATTGCGCGCCTGCCTGGATGCAGCGCAAGCCGCCGACGCACGTCCGGCGCCGGTGATCTATCTCAGTCCGCAAGGGCGGCCGCTCACGCAGTCGCTGGCGCGCGAACTGGCGCAGCTGCCGCGCATGCTGTTGCTGTGTGGTCGCTACGAAGGCGTGGACGAGCGGTTCTTGAGCCGGGCCGTCGACATGGAGATCTCCATCGGCGACTACGTGTTGTCCGGAGGCGAGTTGGGCGCTGCTGTCCTTGTCGATGTGGTGACGCGGCTGCAGGATGGCGTGCTGAACGACGCCGAGTCCGCCGCGCAGGACAGTTTCGAGGGGCCGCAGGGTCTGCTCGATTGTCCGCACTACAGCCATCCAGCCACGCACGCGTGGGGCGATGTGCCGGAGGTGCTGCGGTCCGGCAACCACGGCGCCATCGCCCGCTGGCGCCGGCAGCAGTCGTTGGGCCGGACCTGGTTGCGTCGCCCGGATCTGCTGGACGAGGCCGGGTTGGACAACAACGACCGTCGTTTGTTGGACGAGTTTCGCCGCGAACTCGCCCGGAACGACGGAGAATAAGGGCACACCCCTAGCTCTTGCAGATTCGATTGGGGTACAATATGCGGCTTGCTGGCCAGCCTTGCGTCTGGCCCTCCTACGAACCTCGAGCAATCGCCGTGCGGCGACTGCCGGTCCAATATCACCAGACACGCGGTGCCCACCATGAGCAAACTCAACAAGACCATCCTGGCTGACTTCGAAGCCGCCCAGATCCAGCGCAAGCTGCCGGAATTCAACCAGGGCGACACCGTTGTGGTGAACGTCAAGGTGAAGGAAGGCAACCGCGAGCGCGTGCAGGCCTATGAGGGCGTGGTGATCGGTACCAAGAATGCCGGCCTGAACTCCTCCTTCACCGTGCGCAAGATCTCGCACGGCTTCGGCGTCGAGCGCGTGTTCCAGACCCACAGCGCCATCATCGATTCGGTCGAAGTGAAGCGCCGCGGCAAGGTCCGCGCCGGCAAGCTGTACTACCTGCGCGGTCTGGAAGGCAAGGCTGCCCGCATCAAGGAAGATCTGGCCGCTGCTGCACAGGCCAAGGCCGCTCGCCAGGCTGCTGCCAAGGCCGAGTAAGCCACACTGGCGGGTCGACGAACCCGCCACTGTCAGACGGCCGCCTTCGGGCGGCCGTCTGCGTTGTGGGAATCGGGATTGGGGATTGGGGATTCGCCGGTCGTGCGTAGGCGATGCTCATGGGGTCGGCCGGTGTGGCAGCGTGCCGCCTGGTGCCAGCCGATGTCAGCGCTGGCGGGGCTGCGGAACGTCTGCGATCGGCGCGGTATCGGCGACCGGCGAGGCGGGATGTGCGGGCACCTCGGCAGCGGCAGCCAGTTCGGGTGGCGGCGTGGCTGTGGACAGCATGCGGGCCTTGCGCCAGCCGCCCCAGCGGTAGTACGCCAACGACAGCAGCATCGAGCATGCCGAACTGATCGGAAAGCTCCACCACACCGCGTCCGCGCCCAGGTGTGGGAGCAGGACATTGGCCAGTGGCACACGCACGCCCCACAGCGAAAATCCCAGGATCAACAGCGGCGGAATCACCGCGCCGGTGGCGCGCACCACGCCCGACACCACGAAACTCACCCCGAACAGCAGGAACGACCAGATCGCGATGTGGTTGAGGTGCCGTGCGATCTCCAGCGTGGCGCTGCCTTCGGGCAGGAACAACGCCAGGGTCCAGCGGTCGAACACGATCAGCAGCACGATCAGCAGGCCCGTCATCAGGAAGTTGGCGGCAATGCCGGTGCGTGCGACGGCATCCACGCGCGGCCACAGGCCGGCGCCCACGTTCTGGGCGGCCATCGACGAACAGGCTGCGCCCACCGCCATTGCCGGCATCTGCACGTAGTTCCACAGTTGCAATCCCGCACCGAATGCCGCGGAAGTGGCGGTGCCGAATCCGTTGACCAACGACAGCATGGCGATCATCGCCAGCGAGATCATCACCATCTGCAAGCCCATCGGCACGCCTTTGACGATCAGCGCGCGCAGGATGGCGGTGTCGATGCGAAACAGCCGCATGTCGCGCCGCCCCAACCACAGAACGTGGCGTTTCTGGCGCAGATACAGCAACAGCCCTGCCAGTGCGGCGACCTGCGCGATCAGTGTGGCCCAGGCCGAACCGGCAATGCCCAGCGCCGGAAACGGCCCGATGCCGAACAGCAGCAGCGGGTTGAACACGACGTCCAGCACCACCGACAGCAGCAGAAAGCGGAACGGTGTGCGCGCATCGCCGGTGCCGCGCAAGGCCGCCGAAAAGAACGCGAACAGATACAGCGTGGGCATCGCCAGAAAGATCACCCGCAGATAGTCCTCGGCCAGGGCCTGCGATGCAGCAGGCGTGCCCATCGCAGCGAGCAGGTGCGGTGACAGATACCAGCCCAGGAGGGCGATCGCGGCCGAGAGCCCGCCGAAGAAGCTCGCACTGGTGCCCATGACCTTGCGTGCCTGCATGGAGTTGCGTGCGCCCATGGCCTGGCCGATCAGGATGGTGGCCGCCATGCCGATGCCGAACACAGAGCCGGTCAGAAAGAACATGATGCTGTTGGCGTTGGCAGCTGCAGTGAGCGCCGCTTCGCCGAGGTACCGGCCCACCCAGATCGCGTTGATCGAACCATTGAGCGATTGAGCGATGTTGCCTGCCAGGATGGGCAGTGCGAACAAAAACAGGTTCCTGCCGATCGGGCCCTCGGTCAGGATGGCGGATTTGGGCATCGCTCGGTGTCGTCGCGCAGGAGCTGCGCACATTAGCACTGCCGGCTGAGATCCGACGCAGTGCCATCCGGTTTGCGCTGCGGGGAAAGGGCGCCCTCATCCGGCGCTGCGCGCCACCTTCTCCCGCAGGCGGGAGAAGGGCGGTATAAGCAAGGGCTTGCTCGGTTGAAGTTGCGTGCGGGCAGACAAGCCCCTCATCCGGCGCTGCGCGCCACCTTCTCCTGCAGGCGGGAGAAGGGCGGTGCAGGCGAGGGCTTGCTCGGTTGACGTTGCGTGCGGGTAGACAAGCCCCTCGTCCGGCGCTGCGCGCCACCTTCTCCCGCGGGCGGGAGAAGGGTAGTGCTGGCAGGCGATTGCTCGGGTGGCGTGTGGCTGTTCACCGGCATTCTACGTGCGCGCCGCTTCCTTCCCCCGCTTGCGGGGGAAGGTGCCCGCAGGGCGGATGGGGGTGGCGCCGGCCATCGGCCTGGCAATCGACGCCGACTACAACGCTTACTGCCCAGCTTGAGTTCCCGGTGGCTGCCCAAACATCGTTTACCTGATAGATCGAGGCGGCAAGGCGCATGAATCCGGAGCTGGAACAGGGCAAGACGGTCAGGCTGGATGTGTGGCTCTGGGCCGCGCGCTTCTTCAAGACCCGTAGCCTGGCCAAGAACGCGGTGGACACCGGCAAGGTGAACGTGGGCGGCCAGCGCCCCAAGCCCTCGCGCAGCGTGCGCTGCGGCGAGCACCTGCGCATCGATCGTGGCGGCGAAATCTTCGAGATCACGGTGGCCGCACTCAGCGAAGTGCGCGGCCCGGCACCGGTAGCGCAGGCGCTGTACGTGGAGGGCGAACCCTCGCGCGAGGCGCGCGCGCAATGGCGACTGCAGCGCGCCGCCGAACGCACCGGTTACCGGGCGCCGGAAGGCAAGCCCGACAAGCGCGCACGGCGTTTGATCAACGCGCTCGGCGATATCGACGCGCTGTAGCGGCGAGTGGTATTGCGACACACGCAAACGCCCCGGTTGTCCGGGGCGTTCGTCGCGCGTGGTTGCTCGAAGCCAACTCAATGGCGACGGCGGGCTACGCCAGGTCGAAACGGTCCAGCTGCATCACCTTGGTCCAGGCCGTGACGAAGTCCTGCACGAACTTTTCCTGTGCATCGGCACTGGCGTAGACCTCGGCCACTGCGCGCAGGATGGAGTTGGAGCCGAACACCAGATCCACCCGCGTGCCGGTCCAGCGATGCTCGCCGGTGCTGCGATCGCGGCCTTCGAACAGTTCCTTCGCGTCGGAAGTGGCCTTCCATTCGGTGCGCATATCGAGCAGGTTGGCGAAGAAGTCGTTGCTCAGCACGCCGGGGCGGCTGGTGAACACGCCATGCGTGGAACCCTCGGCGTTCGCCCCCAGCACGCGCAGGCCGCCGATCAGCACGGTCAGCTCCGGCGCGCTCAGGGTCAGCAGCTGCGCCTTGTCGATCAGCAGCGCTTCGGCCGGCACCGCATAGCGGCGTTTGGCGAAGTTGCGGAAGCCGTCGGCGACCGGTTCCAGCACCGCGAACGATTCCACATCGGTCTGCTCCTGCGAGGCATCGGTACGGCCGGGTGCGAACGGCACGGTCACCTGCTGGCCCGCCGCCTGCGCGGCCTGTTCTACCGCCGCGTTGCCGGCCAGCACGATCAGGTCGGCCAGCGAGATCCGCTTGCCCCCCGACTGCGCAGCGTTGAAGTCGGCCTGGATACGTTCCAGCGTGGCCAGCACCTTGGACAACTGCTCGGGCTGGTTGGCCTGCCAGTCCTTCTGCGGCGCCAGGCGGATGCGTGCGCCGTTGGCGCCGCCACGCTTGTCCGAGCCGCGGAAGGTCGACGCCGACGCCCACGCGGTGGACACCAACTGCGCCACGCTCAGGCCCGAGGACAGAATGGTCTGCTTCAGCGCGGCCGCATCCTGTGCGTCGACCAGCGCGTGGTCCACCGCCGGCACCGGGTCCTGCCACAGCAATTCTTCGGCCGGCACTTCGGGGCCCAGGTAGCGCGAACGCGGGCCCATGTCGCGGTGGGTGAGCTTGAACCAGGCGCGTGCGAAGGCGTCGGCAAACTGCTCCGGGTGCTGGTGGAAACGACGCGAGATCGCTTCGTACGCCGGATCGAAGCGCAGCGCCAGATCGGTGGTCAGCATGGTCGGGCGATGCTTCCTGGATGCATCGTGCGCATCGGGAATGATGGCGTCGGCGTTCCTGGCCACCCACTGGTGCGCGCCGGCCGGGCTCTTGCTCAGTTCCCAGTCGAAGGTGAACAGGTGGTCGAAGAAGTCGTTGCTCCACTGCGCCGGGGTGGTGGTCCAGGTGACTTCCAGGCCGCTGGTGATGGTGTCGGCGCCCTTGCCGCTGCCGTAGCGGTTGTGCCAGCCCAGACCCTGGCTTTCCAGCTCGCCGGCTTCCGGTTCCGCACCGACGTTGTCGGCCGGGGCGGCACCATGGGTCTTGCCGAAGGTGTGGCCGCCGGCGATCAGGGCCACGGTCTCTTCGTCGTTCATGGCCATGCGCGCGAAGGTGTCGCGGATATCGCGTGCGGCAGCCACCGGGTCAGGTTTGCCATCCGGGCCTTCCGGATTGACGTAGATCAGGCCCATCTGCACGGCGGCCAGCGGATTCTCCAGATCACGGGTGTGCGGAACCTCGCTGTCGTCGTCCTTCACCAGCACGCCGTGCGCTTCGTCCACGCCCGGCGAGCCGCGCGAGTAGCGATCGTCGCCCCCCAGCCATTTGGTCTCGCGGCCCCAGTACAGATCCTGGTCCGGCTCCCAGGTGTCTTCGCGGCCGCCGGCGAAGCCGAAGGTCTTGAAGCCCATCGATTCCAGCGCGACGTTGCCGGTGAGGATCATCAGGTCGGCCCAGGAGATCGCCTGGCCGTACTTCTGCTTGATCGGCCACAACAAGCGGCGCGCCTTGTCCAGGCTGACGTTGTCCGGCCAGCTGTTCAGCGGCGCGAAACGCTGCTGCCCACGGCCGCCGCCGCCGCGCCCGTCGCCGATGCGGTAGGTGCCGGCGCTATGCCAGGCCATGCGCACGAACAGCGGGCCGTAATGGCCGAAGTCGGCCGGCCACCAGTCCTGCGAATCGGTCATCAGTGCGCGCAATTCCTGCTTCAAGGCTGCCAGATCGATGCGCTTGAACGCGTCGGCATAGTTGAACGCCTGGTCCAGTGGGTTGGACTTGCTCGAATGCTGGCTGAGCAGATCCACGCGCAGTTGCTTGGGCCACCAATCGCGGTTGGTGGTTCCGGTACCGACGACGGCGTGGTTGAACGGGCACTTTGCTTCGGTTGTCATGGCGTTTACCTGTGTGCGTGGGCACTTGGGGAGCAGCATGCCGAACGGCCGGCACGTGCTGAGGACTCGAATTGGCGGGCAATGCTCAGGGCATGGTCATCGGTACACGAAAAGCGAAAACGGTGGCCACGAATGGGGCCGAATGCACCATGCCGATGCTAGCCGGTGGCGCCGACCACCGGGACAGCGCAACGAACAATCTGCGCTGGGAACGGTGTAGCGAGCGGGCACATGTGCAGGCATAGGCTCACCATAAAGAGCGCTGATCGTTTATTGAATTCGAATTATTCGAACGTATCGATAGCGCGCCGCTATGGATAGCATGCCGGTGCCGAGCGGCATGGCGACGGACGCGCTCAGCGGTTGCCGAACAGGCTGCCGCCCAGCTTCATGACATCGCCCAGGCCCAATTGCCCGTCGCCGTCCCGATCCAGCACGCTGGTCAGCAGGCTGCCGGCGGCGCCAGCGGCGACATGACGCTGTTCCTGCGCCAAGGCTGGCCCCAGCTGGCTGCCGGACGCCGCATCGCCGCCGACGAAACGCTTGGCCAGATACGCCATCACGATGGGAGCCAGCAGTTGCAGCAGTTGGCTGGCCTTGTCGGCTTGGAGCCCGGTGACCTGGCCCAGTCCGGCGGCCGCCTGCGGTGCCTTGGCGCCGAACAGGTGGCCGACGATGCCGGCGCCATCGGCCTGCGCACCGTTGGCGGTGCCGCCCAGCAGCGAGCCGACCAGGCTGCCGATGTCGGGGCTGCCGGCATGGTCGCGCTGCAGTGCACCCAACAACGCGTCACTGCCGCCGGCCTGCTGGCTGTTGCGACCCAGAGCGCCCATCAGTAGCGGTAGCGCGGTCTGTACCGCCGATTGCGCCTGGTCGGGCGCGATCCCGAGGCGGCCAACGAGTTGTTGCAGATACGGGCCCTGCAGCTGCGCGAGGAGTTGCGAGGTGAGCGAATCGGAAGTGGTCATCGGTACCGGTTCCTGTTGAGCGAGCGTTGCGGCAGGGTGCGCCTGCCCAGCGTCCAGAGCAATCGGTGGGGCTGCCGGTTGCCGTTCGCAAGCGGCGCTGGGCTGGGCCGGCGCAGCACGATGCGTGCGCTGGACCAGCTTATCCAGGCATCACGCCGTGGGCGTGCCGCTGGGCAGGGACGTGGGGCGGCATCGCCGGTGCCTGTGGGCGGCGGGAGGGCTACGTTGCGCTGACTTTAGTGTTATAAAGTAACATTTACATTCCGTCCGTCTGTCCCGTTCCAGGAGCCGCCATGACCGCCGACGCCACCCTTGCCGATCACAGCCCCGTTGCCGCCGCGCGTACCGCCGCCTACTGCCTGGCTGAAGCCGACAAGATGTTGCTGCGCTGGACCGAGACGGTGGGGCGTCGAGATATCGACGCCGTGCTGGCCCTGTACGCGCCGGATGCCATCCTGGTGCCGACGCTGTCTGACGACATCCGTGGGCGCGATGCGGATCGCCGCGCGTACTTCGCCTCGTTCCTGGCCGCCGACGGGCTGAGTTGCGGCGTCACCGTGCAAAAGAAGCGGGTGAGTGCGAAGTTGGGCACGGTGGTGATCGGCGGTCTGTACACCTTCGTGTTCGAGCGCGGCGGTGTCAGCGAACCGGTGCATGCGCGCTTCCTGTTTACGTTCGAGGAAATCGAGGGCCGCTGGTTGATCACCGGCCACCATTCGTCGCGGTGTTCGGAAGAAGGCTGACACGTGCCGCGCACGTCGGGATGAGGGCGAGCAGGCCGATGGCGCGTTGTGCCGAAACGCGCGCGTCGCCCAGGTCGGCCGCCCGGGCGACGCGTGCCATGCAGCATCGGCGTGGCAGCCATGGCCTGCCGTCAGAGCAAGGCTTTCAACCGATAGAGCGCTTCCAGGGCCTGCTTGGGCGTCAATTCGTCCGGATCCAGCGCCTGCAGCGCTTCCTGCGCGGCGGAAGAGGGTGCGGTGAATAACCCGAACTGTTGCGGCGCGTCCAGCGCCGCGGGCGCCATCTGCGCAGCATGACTTTCGCTTCCGCGTTGCTCCAGTTCGGCCAGTCGCCGCCGCGCCTGGGCGACCGCCGCCTTCGGCAGACCGGCCAACGCGGCCACCTGCAGGCCGAAGCTGCGATTGGCCGGGCCGTCCTTGACTGCATGCATGAACACCAGGCGCTCGCCGTGTTCCACCGCGTCCAGATGCACATTGGCGATGCCGCTGGTGCCGCCGGCATGCGATTCGTCGGCCAGTGCGGTGAGCTCGAAGTAATGCGTGGCGAACAGCGTGTAGCAGCGATTGCTGTGCGCCAGATGGCGCGCTACCGCGTCGGCCAGGGCCAGGCCGTCGTAGGTGGAGGTGCCGCGACCGATCTCGTCCATCAGTACCAGCGACTGCGGTGTGGCGTGATGCAGGATGTAGCTGGTTTCGGCCATTTCCACCATGAAGGTGGATTGCCCGCGCGCCAGATCGTCGCCGGCGCCGATGCGGGTGAGGATGCGGTCGATCGGCCCGATCACCGCGCGGCTGGCCGGTACGAAGCTGCCGATATGCGCCAGCAGCACGATCAGGGCGTTCTGTCGCATGTAGGTCGATTTACCGCCCATGTTCGGGCCGGTGATCACCAGCATGCGGCGGTCGCTGTGCAGGTCAAGGTCGTTGGGTTCGAAGGGTTGCTCGCGCACCGCTTCCACCACCGGGTGACGGCCGCGTTCGATGCGCAGGCAGGGCGCGTCGTCCAGCTCCGGTTGCGACCAGTCCAGCGCCTGCGCGCGCTCGGCGAAGGCGGCCAGCACGTCCAGTTCGCTCAGCGCAGCGGCGCAGCGTTTGAGGCCTTCCAGTTCGTGGCCCAGCGCGTCGAGCAGGCCTTCGTACAGCAGCTTTTCGCGCGACAGCGAACGCTCGCGCGCCGACAGCACCTTGTCTTCGAAACTCTTGAGTTCCTCGGTGATGTAGCGCTCGGCATTGGTCAGGGTCTGGCGGCGGCTATAGTGCAGCGGTGCCTTGTCGGACTGGCCCTTGCTGATCTCGATGTAGTAACCGTGTACGCGGTTGTAGCCGACCTTGAGCGTGGCGATGCCGCTGGCCTCGCGCTCGCGCTGCTCCAGGTCGATCAGGAACTGATCGGCATTGGTGGACAGGCGGCGCAGCTCGTCCAGCTCTGCGTCGTAACCGGACGCGATGACACCGCCATCGCTGAGCTTGAGCGGTGGCTGGTCGGCCACCGCGCTGACCAACAGGTGCGCAGTGGCATCGTGCTCGCCGAGTTCGGCGAACAAGGTCTGCAGGCGCGGCGAATCCAGCGGTGCCAGGATGGCACGTACCTTCGGCAACAACGCCAGGCCATCGCGCAGCGTGGAAAAGTCGCGCGGGCGCGCCGAACGCAGCGCCACGCGCGTCAGGATGCGTTCCAGGTCGCCGAGCGCGCGGAAGGACTCGCGCACGTCGGCATCGGCAGCGGAGCCGATCAGGCTGGCCACGGCCTGGTGCCGCTGTCCCAGCACCGCACGCAGGCGGAGCGGCCGATGCAGCCAGCGCCGCAGCAGACGCCCACCCATCGGGGTGACCGTGCTGTCCAGCACTCCGAGCAAGGTGTTGCGGGTATCGCCGTCAACGCGCGTGTCCAGTTCCAGATGCCGGCGCGTGGCGGCGTTCATCGAGATCGCCTCGCTGGCCACTTCCATCGCGATTGAGGTCAGATGCGGCAGGCGTTGTTTCTGGGTTTCTTCCACGTAGCCGAGCAGCGCGCCGGCAGCGGCAGTGGCGCAGGGTTTGTCGTCGATACCGAAGCCGCTCAGATCGTGCAGCTTGAAGAACGCCAGCAGCTGACGCCGCCCGCTGTCGGCGTCGAACAACCATGGTGGCCGCCGCCGCACGCCGGTACGCCCGCGCAGGAAGTCGGGCCAACTGTCTTCGTCCGGCACCAGCAGCTCGGCCGGTTCCAGACGCGCGATCTCCGCTTCCAGCGCATCGGCGCTGTCCACTTCGTTGACCAGGAAGCGACCGCCGGCCAGGTCCGCCCAGGCCAGGCCGTAACCCTGCTTGCTGCGCGCAATCGCCATCAACAAGGTGTCGCGGCGCTCGTCCAGCAGTGCCTCGTCGGTGACCGTGCCGGGCGTGACGATGCGCACCACCTTGCGCTCGACCAGCCCCTTGGCCAGCGCCGGATCGCCGATCTGCTCGCAGATGGCCACCGACTCGCCCAGCGCCACCAGACGCGCCAGATAGCCTTCGTAGGCATGCACCGGCACCCCCGCCATCGGGATCGGCGCACCGCCAGAGCTGCCGCGCTGGGTCAGGGTGATGTCCAACAGCCGCGCCGCCTTGCGCGCATCGTCGTAGAACAGCTCGTAGAAATCGCCCATGCGGAAGAACAGCAGCAGATCGGGGTAGTCCGACTTGGCGGCGAAGAACTGCTTCATCAGCGGGGTGTGCTCGGGAACACCGGTGCTGGGCCTGGATTTGTCTTTGGTGTCAGAGGTTTGCAAGAACGTCTTTCCGGATCTGGGGACGGAGAGGACAGGCCGGGCGCTGGCATGCAACGCCTGCGCGGCCGGGCGCCTCCGTGTACGGCTGTGGCGGTCGAGGGAGCTGGTAGCGTGCAAGTTTAGCCGAGGCGGCCGGGACCACGTTCCGCTGCGCGTCGACCGCACGCGTCAGCCCGTCGCCGGTGGCATCGGGTAGGGGGCAGGAGCGGCAAGTTGCGACCGCGCGCGCGCCGGAAGCGACTGATTGCCAAACCGCGACGCATCGTGGGCGGCGAGAGCAGGCGCAACGCGCCTGATGCCCGAGCAAACCTGCCTTGCGCTCCGATCCAGACGGGTCTAGAGCGGCTGATAAAACGTAGCGAGCAGTCGTCAGGTGGGTGTGGACGGCGCGTAGAAGCCGGAGTGTACGAGTGGTACATGCCGATTCCGAGCACCGGCCTTGCCCGCCTGGCGGCTGCGCAGTCGTCTTGTCAGCCGTTCTTAGCCGTTCTTAGCCGTTTCGGCGTGGCCCGGTGGTGGTGTGTGATGCCGGGCGGTGGAATGTGCCGGAGCAGATGATGCAACGGACGTTGCGCTCGCATGTACCGCTTCGCCGACGAGCGGAATCGTGATCCGGTAGTGGAGTTGCCTCGCTATGCAACTTCCGGGATCCGGATGGAAAGCTGTCCAACGGTACTGCGCCGGTGCTTTCGACGATGATCGAAGACGTGGCGGCGTGGACGTAGACGGCACGGGTGGCTCCCACTTTGCGCAAACCTACCATGCAGGTCTGTCTCACCATTGCTCGCCATGTCCTGCTCGTTGCGGCAAACCAGATGCCGGCCGGTAGGCAGTTGACCTTGGCGCCGGTCTGGACGAGCCGGAGCCTGTACGCAACAGGCCGGCTGCTTGCGCAACCGGCCTGTTCGACAGACTGCCCGGAGTTCAGAACTCCTGCCAATCGGCGCTGCTGCTCGATGCGCTTGCGACAGCGGCTGGCCTGGCCTGACGCTTGACCGATGCGCTGACGGCGTCGCGTTTGGGCGCGGCGGCCGGCTTGCTTTTGGGCTTCAGCACGGTGGGTGTGGCCGTGTGCACGATGGACGGGCGTTCGGCTTCGATCTTGAAGATCGATACCGCATCCCTGAGTTGCACGGCCTGTTCTTCCATCGAACGGGCCGCGGCCGTGGCTTCTTCCACCAGCGCGGCGTTCTGCTGGGTGGTTTCGTCCATCTGGGTAACGGTCTGATTGACCTGCTCGATGCCGGTGGACTGCTCCTGCGAGGCGGCGGAGATTTCGCCCATGATGTCGGTCACGCGCTGCACGCTGGCGACGATCTCGGCCATGGTGGTGCCGGCGGTATGCACCAGGGTGGAGCCTTCGGCCACGCGTTGCACCGAGTCGTCGATCAGGCCCTTGATCTCTTTGGCCGCTGCGGTAGAGCGCTGGGCCAAGGTGCGCACTTCGCTGGCCACCACCGCAAACCCGCGGCCCTGCTCGCCGGCGCGTGCGGCTTCCACTGCCGCATTGAGCGCAAGGATATTGGTCTGGAACGAGATGCCGTCGATGACGCTGATGATGTCGGCGATCTTGCGCGAAGAGGTCTCGATGCCGGCCATGGTGCCCACCACCTTGCCGACGATATCGCCGCCCTGCGAAGCGACGCTGGCCGCACCGATCGCCAACTGGTTGGCCTGACGCGCGTGTTCGGCATTCTGACGCACGGTGGAAGTGAGTTCCTCCATCGAGGCAGCGGTTTCCTCCAGGTTGGCGGCCTGCTGTTCGGTGCGCTGCGACAGATCCTGGTTGCCGGCGGCGATCTCGCTGGCGGCCGAATTGATCGACACCGCCGAGTGCTGGATGCGCCCGACGATCTCGGCCAGCTGCGTGGCAGTGGCATTGGCGTCGTCGCGCATCTGCGCGAATACGCCACTGAAGTCGCCGGTCATGCGTGCGGTCAGGTCGCCGGCGGCGATGGATTGCAACAGCGCCGACAGCGATTGCAGGTTGCCGTCGGCGGTGGCCATCAACTGATTGAGGCTGTCGACCATGACGCGGAAATCGTACTGGAAGCGTTCGGCATCGCCGCGCGCGCTGAAGTCGCCATTTGCGGCTGCCTGCGCCAGTTGCTTGATCTCGGCATTCATCGCCGACAGGTTAGCCTTGACCTCGTCCATGGTCTGCGTGAGAACGGCCTTCTCGCCCGGTAGGCGTTCCATGGTTTCGCTGAGATCGCCCACGGCATAACGGCCCATGATGCGCGCGAGATTGGTCTGCACCGCCAGATGCGAGGCGACCAGTGCGTTGGTGTCCTGCGCCATCCTGCCGTAGTCGCCGGGAAAGGCGGCGGCGTCGATACGGAAACTGGTCTGGCCTTGGTCGTGCTGCCTGGCCATGTCGGTCTGTGCGCGCAGCAACGATTGCAGCTGCGTTTGCATGCCGCTCATCGCGCGCAGCAGGCGCCCGGTTTCGTCCTGGGCCTGGCTTTGCACGTCGTTATCCAGCTTCCCGTTGGCGATCGCCTCGGCGGCCTTGGTGGCGCGCCCCAGCGGGTGGGTCAGGCTGCGGGTGATGAGCCAGGCGAGCAGGGCGCTGATCGTCACCACGGCAGCGCCGCCGATCAACAGCAACACTTTGGCGCGATGCATCGAGGTCAGCGTTTCGGCGTAGGCCTGCTGGCTCTGCGTTTCCTGGCGGGTCACTAGCTGGCGGATCAGGTCCTGCCAGGCGATCAGGGCCGGGCGCGCCTTTTCGCTGAGCAGTGCTTGTGCAGGCGTGTTGTCTTCGGCGGCAGCGAGCGCGATGACCTGGTCGTTGATCTTGCCGGAGACGGTGCGCTGCGCGTCCATCGCAGCACGGATTTTCCGGCCCTCTTCGGAGCTGGACAGCGTGTCGAGTTTGGCGCGCAGCTCCTTGTAGCGTGCGCGCTGTTGCGTGATCGCGGCCAGTGCCTCCTGGTCGAGTTCGGCGTTGGTGGACATCGCGTACGTGCCCAGCGCGATCATGATCGACGAGTTGGCGTCCAGCATGCCGTTGCCGATCTGGATCTTGGCCATGCGGTCGAGCACGATGAAGTCCAGCTGTCGCTTGGCGGTGGCCATCGAGTTCAAGCCGATCGCGACCAGCAGGCCCGACAGCAGGATCAGCAGGGCGAATGCGGCGCCGAGACGGCGGCCGACGGAATAACGTTGCAGTAAGGCAGTCATGCGGCAGTCTCAGGTCCGAGGTTGGAAGGCGCCGGTCAGACCAGTCGTGTGAAGAACGCATGATGATCGGGTCGGCACCGTGGATAGCGACGCGCCGATTGAAAACTTGATCGGCCGAACTCCAACGGATTTAGCAGCGCAGCTATCGTTGTCGAAAGGTCGGGAAATACCCGACGGGCAGGCGGAGACGCAGGCGATTGAGGTGAAGACTGATGGCGCGGCGAGCTCAGCTGTACTGCACGCGCTCGTGCCGGCGATGGCGCTAGAGTCCTGGCTTCTCCAAAGCCCGAAACGCGCGCATGGATCAACAGCACCACGACTGGATGCAGGCCGTCACCGATGCCCTCAGCGATCTATTGGCCGCGCGCGTCGCGCAGGCCACCTTGCTGGAAGCCATGCTGGTCTCGCACCCGGATCCTGTTGCGCTCCGAAAGGCCTGGGACGAACTGTCGTCCCAACGGATTGCCTACGTGGCACAGAACAAGGCGGCGACGCAATCGGAGCGGCCAATGGATGGCTACACACTGGAGCAATTTCAGGCCTGGGAAGAAAAGTTCCGCCGGTATTTTCCGCGCGATGTGGGTCCGCGGTAAGCGCGCGATCATGCCTTGCTGCCGTTGCGGAACCTGGAGTAACAGGCAGGCCGGGGTGCTTACGTAAGGCCTGCCTGCATGCCGCGACGATGCAGGCGCTGCACCAGCGGCCAGATCCTGGATGTTCATTGGCGCCGTTGTTGCTCGGGGATTAGGACTCTTTGGCCTTTGGAGAAGCTAAGATCGAACGTCGTGCACAGTCGGAGGCGCCAATGATCGATCGTCGTACCTTTCTTGCCACGGGTGTGGCGGCTGCTGCCGCCAGCGTTGGGGCATCGGCTGCCGGGATCGTGCCGGGTCCCCGCGCCAACGGACCGGCACCATGGGGTGCGGTGCCCAGCAAGCGCCAGCTGCGGTGGCATCGGTGGGAGCAATACGCCTTCGTGCATTTTGCGATGAACACCTTCACCGACAAGGAATGGGGCTACGGCGACGAGGATCCGCGCAAGTTCGATCCCAGCGATTTCTCACCCGATCAGATCGTCGCCGCTGCCAAGGCCGGCAATCTGAAAGGGCTCATTTTCACGGCCAAGCATCACGATGGCTTCTGCCTGTGGCCGACGCGCCTGACCGAGCATTGCATCCGGAATTCGCCATACAAGAACGGCAAAGGCGACATCGTCGGTGAGATGGCCGCAGCGTGTCGACGCGCCGGCCTGGCGTTCGGCATTTATCTCTCTCCCTGGGATCGCAACCACGCCGAGTATGGGCGCCCTGGCTATCTCGACTATTTCCGCAAGCAGATCGTCGAGCTCTGCACGGGCTATGGCGAGCTGTTCGAGTTCTGGTTCGATGGCGCCAATGGGGGCGACGGCTATTACGGTGGAGCGCGCGAAGCGCGCAAGATCGATGCGCCCGCGTACTACAACTGGCCACGGATGATCGAGCTGGTGCATCGGCACCAGCCGATGGCCTGCACCTTCGATCCGCTGGGCGCCGATATCCGATGGGGCGGCAACGAGGACGGTATCGCCGGCGATCCATCCTGGCCGACCATGCCCAACGCCCCTTACACGCAGGAAAACGGCAATTCGGGCGTGCGCGGTGGGGCGCTGTGGTGGCCGGCCGAAACCAATACCTCGATCCGCCCGGGCTGGTTCTACCACGCCGATGAAGACGGCAAGGTACGCAGCCCGGAGAACCTGGTGCGCTATTTCGACACCTCCGTCGCGCGCGGCACCAATATGAACCTCAATCTTCCACCCGACCGACGCGGCCGCATCGCCGACCACGATGTGGCAGTGCTGCAGAGTTTCGGCGACGCGATCCGCGCCAGCTTCGCCATCGATCTGGCCAAGGGCGCCAAGGCCAGCGCCAGCGCATCGCGCGGACCAGGGTTCGAGCCGTCGCGCGTGCTCGATCGGCAGCCGGACAGCTACTGGTCCACGCCGGACGGCGACACCACGCCGACGCTGACGGTGGAGCTGTCGGCGGTGCACAGCTTCGATCTGATCCGGCTGCGCGAATACCTGCCGCTGGGCGTGCGCGTGACCCGCTTTGCGGTCGAGGCCGAGGTCGATGGGCAATGGCGGCGATTGGCCGAAGCGCAATGCATCGGTGCGCAGCGGATCGTGCGTCTGGAGCGCCCGATCGCCGCGCGCCGGGTGCGCCTGGTCGTGCTGGAGGCGCCGGTGTGCCCGGCGATCAGCGAATTCGCGTTGTTCCGTGCCGTTGCGCCAGTGCCGGTCGCGCGGCCGACCGCGAATGCGCCGGATGTGCTGTCCAGCGCTGGCTGGCGCATCGTCGAGGCGAGCGCGCCAGGGGCGGAAAAGTTGCTCGACGACGATGCCAGCACGATCTGGATCATGCCCGCTCCCACGCCGGGCCATCCCGCGCAGGCGACCATCGACCTGGGCGCGCTGCGTCAGGTGGCCGGTTTCAGCCTCACGCCCTCGCGCACGGTGATGAACGGCGCGGCGCCGCCGAAGGGCTATCGCGCCGAAACCAGCGAAGATGGCCAGCAGTGGCAGCCGGCCGGCGCCGGCGAGCTGTCCAATATCGCCTACGCGCTCTCGACCCAACGCCTGAATTTCCCTGAGGTCCGTCAGATCCGCTATCTGCGGCTATCGTTCGCCGAAACGGCAGTACCTGCCGAGCGGCTGGCGATCGCCGGTATCGGTGCATTCTCGCGCTTGCGGTGAGAGCATCCGCTCTCTCGCAGCCCTGCGCCGCGGGGGAGCGCAGTGATGGGGCTTGCCAGTTTCGTGAGATTTGGATGCATCAGGCGAAGCGATTGAGAGAGAAGCGCGCATTTGCGTCGCGTGTTGAAGCTGAATCTTGAAGCCGTGCTCGCACCGCCGTTCGGAATGACGTGCCGTGGTGCGGCGCATGGCGCAAGCGACCTGGCTGGGTACGCGACGGTCACAGCACGAGTGGATACAGGTCGTGACCGAGCCGCTCGGCGATTTGCCGGCCGCGCGCGGGGCACAGGCCACGTTTGCTGAGAGCGATGTAGGTCTCGTATCTCGATCCGGTCATGCTCGGAATGGCGTGGGATGAACTGTCGTCCCACCGCATCAACTGCGTTGTGCGGAAGACAGCACTGATCGAGTACTGACCCAGCCTGGCTTGGTTGTAAGCAGTGCCTGCCTATTGGTCATGGCCTTTCCCGACATCTGTGCCTGCTCGACAGCGCAGGCACAGATGCGGTCGTGACGTTGTGTAAACGAGTTGCTTGCTGCTTAGAGACGCTAACAAAACTTGCGCGCGGCCGTCAGGCGGGCGCGGTCGGTGCTGGGAATGAGCATGTACCACTCGTACATTCCGGCTCTGAGCCCGTTGCCCACCCCCACCCGACGACCGCTTGCTACGTTTTGTTCGCCGCTCTTGAGTATGCCCGCTCAGATCGGGGTGTATTGGCAGCCGCGATAACGAAATTCAGGCAGATAGCCAGTCTTGTCGTAAGGCGCGCCATTGTATTCGCACCGGAAATTGGGGCCGCCCATCCATACCTTCTTATAGCCGGCCTCGCATCTGCCATTCTGGAACCATGAGGAATTGGCGCCTGTGATATGCGTGAGTCCCCAGCGTTCGCCGACAAGGATCGCTGGAGAATACTTCGAGTGCACTTTCGGGGGGCAGGAGATCTCTTCGGCTCTTTCATTGCATTCAGACCAACTACGATTGTAGTTTCCTGTGAGGGATAGTCCGGGAATTCTGATCGGTACATCCCAGGTTCCGCTAATGTCGAAGCCCTCGCTACGGCATGCCCCGCGCGTGGTGGAATTCGCCGCGCTTGGACAATGCGCCGCGTCCCCATAACACACCCCAGGGGAGCCGGCATCTTCGTAGAAAGATTTTTGATTTTTACCTATCCATCCTCCGAACTTGGTGAACATGTAATAATCGTTCGTCCCCGCATGGGCGGTCCCCGCTATGGTCAATGCTAGGAGTGCCGGATAGAGATACCTTTTCAGTTTATTAATCATGGTGATTTCCGCTGAGTTGTTTAACGTTTTTGGGTGGTTTCGATTCGGTGTTGCTGAACCCAATGTGGGTCAAGTGTTCCCAGACGTCAAAAATTTGCAGGTGCAATAGTGGTGGGGGTTTTATTATTTTGTGCGGGTTGCTTCTGTGCTAAGGAACCTTTGAACAACTTATGGAACGAGAGAGCCCTCAATTTGGCCTGGTCGCGACAATCGCCGTTACTGAAGTCAGGTGCTTGCAAGCGATGCAGCCTGTCTCATCCGTTGATCGGCAGCTTGTGAAGAGTTGTTCAGAGTTTCCCTAAACGCAGTGCTTTGCAATCATTTGAGCGGGTCGGGTAAAACTATGGAGGACTTAATGCATGCTGATAATTGCTAGCGTCGGAGCTGATTTGTTGCTCTGTCGATCGTAAGTTTGGCTGGCTGGTCCGAATGTGCTCTGGCTTTGATTGAACGCATACTCTCAGCTGTGATCCTGGATGAGGGATTTTAGGAATTCTCGCTCTTCAGGGGACGCTGAGGGGCGCGCTGCTGCAGTCAGCAGGGTCGACCTTAGCGAAGGAGTGAGCTCAACATCGCCGCTTGCGATCGAATTGAGTGTCTGTCTTACCAGTGGTTCGGTTGCACCACCTCTGAGGTAGTTCACCGCAGCATCTGCCGCCACTTCGGGAGAAGAGAGCCGGTAGATCTTCTGGGCTGCCAGCGCTTTCACCACGTCATACCCGTTTCCGGTAGCAATTGAATTCAGCTGAGAAATTGCGTTGTTCCTCAGTGACATGGCGTCCTTGGAGGTGTCTTCTTCGATCGAGCCAATGAAATTTAAGGCAGCGACCGACGTCGGCACGTCGCTGTCGTGGCTATTGAGTGTGGACATTGCCTGCGATAGAGCTTCCCTGGACGCAGTGCCTGGAAAGTTTGCATACGTTTCATACATTGCGGTGTAGAGACTAGAGTCCTTGTTGGCCCAGATGCGATTCGCCTCGTCCACCATCATCTGTCTGCCGCTTTCGCTGCGAACAATCATGCTCTGAACTATCTCGCGATTGGCGGCGTCTTTTGCCGGTATTTTGGAGTAGTATTCAGCTACCGCCTTTCGCGCCTCCGGACTGGAGTCGATCGTGCTGAGCAAGCGGGACATGAAGATGTCGCGTTGCGTCTGGGACATGGCGTGGCCTGAATCCCATCGGTCGAAAAAATCCTGTAAGCGTTGCTGAACCTCACCGGCGTCGAACGGCGTGTCCCTTTCAGCATCCGTGGAATCGCTGAAGACAATCTCGTTCATCTGTGCATGCCCCAAAGGCATGGTTCGGGCAGCCCTTCCTGATGAGGACGCATGGGTTGATTGCTGTGCTTTAGCTGGCTCAGTGTTTCCGTTTAGAGTTGCAAGATATATCAGCGAACATACTCCGCCGATCGCCACGAGCCCTCCGATAACGAGGGCCGTGGCGGGTTTTTTGGTTGGGGTGGCGCTAATGCCAATGGTCATCGATTTTCCCTTGAGGACAGTCAAACGGAGACTTGGTGATTATTGAAGTGGCGGCGCAGAACGTTTTGTGCATGTGAAGTCAAGAGTGTAGGCGCGGAAGTCTGATTTCTGTCGCAATCAGGGTGCCCGGTTGAATTTCAATATTGGATAATTATCACTTCGCTGCTCAATCGATTCGTGCGTAAGCCAGGTTGCTTCGGTGGCGGCTGAATGCTCGAAGCGCGGTTGCTTATCAAGTGGGGAAAACGTACATGTTCAAGCGGTGTTGTCGATGTCAATTGCTGACACGAAGAGTCGCGAGGTGCGATAAATTTGGTTGCTGCACTTAAATAATTTTTGGTATATCGGGCAGTAGGTGTGTCTTTGAGAAAGGGCGTTCGTTGCTATCGAAATGTGACCTGGTCTTTGCAGTTGATAATAAGAGGGTATTGCGAAACTATGTTGACTGAAGCGATGCGTTACTCGACGTTTGGTGTGGACTTTATGGCGCTTCATGCCAAAGCGATGAGCATGTTATGCGGTCGGGGAATAGTGTCGGGCTGGTCCTGCAGTCGCGGAATCGCGCGTCAAACGTTTGCGGCATTCGCAAAAAAAAACTAACTAATGACTCGCTTTTGGCGAAGCCGGATCGCTTTCAGTTGGGGAATTGCGCCAGCGAGTTGCGCAGTCGGTGCGCGCGGGGACTTGCGCGCAACGTCAGTCGTGTTGTCACGCACCGCGTGTCGCCCGGCGATGTGGTGCATTGGTCGACAGGGATGCGAGGTTGGACGATGCAGTGTGCACCGTCGTACAGGCCCGCTGAGCCGATTTTGCGACAGAAGCGGCGCGAGGCGATAAGCGCATATCTGCTCGCTTAGCTGTCGGAGCAAAGAGGAGGTGCACGCAAGGTTCGGTGCCGCCTTGCCGCTGAGACGATCTAGCAGGGCGCGCGCGCGTTAACATGATTGCGTTCCAACAGTCTGTTGGATACGAAGTGATGCCGGCATCGAGTGGCGATCTGCGGCGTCTGCAGGGACGCCGCAAGAACCCAGGTCATGCGCTCTCCACGACGGGGTCAGGCGCGATTTGCGGGATGTCCGGTGGATGCGTTGCTGTGAGTCTTCGTCCGCCTTGATTGGCGGTCGGTTTTAAAGTCGTGCGTTGCACGAGCGGTCTAGCGTCTTGGGCTGGGGTGCCAGCTGGTGCCAGCACCGTGCCCGCGCCACTGGGACGTACGGGCCGGTGCGTGGATCAACGACACGAGATGTCCGATGTTCAGCCAACCGAAGGCCGCAAGGCTGATTTGGGCGCCTGCAGGCGCAGAGTCGCCGAGGTCAGGCCTGGTGCGGTGGTCGTCAGCAGGATCTGACCGCTGTTGCGCGTGGTCTGCAAAAGCGCCGCACACAGCCCGTTGAACGCCTTGCGCTGCGGCGCCTTGTCGTCCTCGTGACTGGTGGGATCGCCGTTGCCCACGCCGATCAGCTTGCCGGGACCACGCAGTTCGAAGTGCACCAGGTTGTCGGCGGTCGGCACCAGGCGCCCTTGTGCATCGACGATTTCCACCTTGACCACGGCCACGTCTTCGGCATCGGCACGCAAGGCATTGCGATCGCAACTCAGGCGGATGGCGGCCGGCTTGCCTGCGGTTTCGCGGCGCTCGCTCAGCACCAGCTTGCCGCCGCGATAGCCGCGCGCTTCGATCGCACCGGGCGCATAGGCCACGCGCCATTCCACATGGCCGTATGCCGGCACCTGCTGCAGGCCCTGGCTGACGCCGTTGACCAGCAGTTCCACGGCCTCGAGGTTGCTATGGCACCAGACCGCGACATGGCCATTGTCGTCCGGCTGCAGCAGACCCTCCCAGTTCCAATGCGGGAACAGGTGCAGCACCGGTTCGCTGGTCCACTGCGCGCGGTAGTACCAATAGTTGTCCTTGGGAAAGCCGCAGCTATCGAGGACGCCGAATTGCGACGCCACGTTCGGCCAGCGGTTGTAGGGCGTGGGTTCGCCACGGTAGTCGAACCCGGTCCAGATGAAACCGCCGGCGATGTACGGGCGCTGCGCGACGTAGCTCCACCAGGCTTCGGCGGTGCTCGCCCACCAGGGATGATCCAGGTCGTAGGCGCGCGTATAGCCGCGGGCGTCGTCGCGGACGTAGTTGCCGCGCACCGACACCGTGCTGGCGGTCTCGCTGCCGTAGATCGGAATGTCCGGGTAGCGCGCGTGGAAGCCATCCATCTGGCTGGTGCGGTAGTTGAAGCCGACCACATCCACCACCTGGCCGACGCCATCGCCGAAGCCCTTGTCCATGGCGAAGGTGGTGGGGCGGGTGGGGTCGAGCTGACGAACGCGCTGCTGCATGCGCGAGACGATGCGTGCGCCGCGCTCGGTGACCTGCTGCGGCTCCTCGTTGCCGAGCGACCACAGGATCACGCTGGGATGATTGCGGCCACGCCGCACCATGGTTTCCAGTTCGCCCATGGCCTCCGGGTCGGTGGACATGCGCCGGGTCTCTTCGATGACGAACATGCCCAACCGGTCGCACAGGGCCAGCAGCTCCGGCGTGGCCGGATTGTGCGAGCTGCGATACGCGTTGCAGCCCATCGACTTGAGCTGACGCAGGCGCCATTCGTGCAGCGCGTCCGGGATGGCGGTGCCGACGCCGGCATGATCCTGGTGGTTGTTGGTGCCGTGCAGCTTGAGCGGCGCCCCGTTCAACAGGAATCCGCGCTGCGCGTCGAAGGCGATGCTGCGCACGCCGAACGGGCTGACCACCGCATCGGTGGCGTGGCCGTCGCTGTGGATGCTGGTCGTGGCGCTGTAGAGCTGCGGGGTATCGATCGACCACAGCTTGGCCTGCCCCAGTGGCAGGGTCTGTTCGATCTGCTGCAGCTGTCCTGGTGCCAGCGTGATCGGTGTGCTTGCCGACTGCGCGACCACGCGGCCATCGGGCGCGGTGATGCGCGTCTGCACCACGCACTGGCGCGGCGCGGTGCCGTCGTTGCGCACTTCGGTGGAGACCTGCGCGGTCGCGTTGCCGGACTCGATGATGCTGCGCACGACTACGCCGTGCTGTGGCACATGCAGCGGGTCGGTCTTCTGCAACCACAGGTGGCGGTAGATGCCGGCGCCTTCGTAGAACCAGCCTTCGCCCAGGGTGGCATCCACGCGCACGGCGATGAGGTTGGGCTTGCCATAGTCGAGTACTTCGCTGAGATCGACCTCGAAGCCGCAATACCCGCTGGCATTGCGGCCGACCACATGCCCATTGCAGAACACGATGCAATCGCGGAACACGCCATCGAATACCAGGCAGATGCGCTTGCCCAGATCACTGGCCGGAATCTGCAGCGTGCGCCGGTACCAGCCCACGCTGTTTTCCGGAAAACTGGTTCCCAGCGCCTTGTAGCCGTGCGAGGCCGCCGGGTCGTCCTCGGTCATCGTCGCCGAGATCGGCTCCGGCCGGAACGGCAGGGTGACCGCCCAATCGTGCGGCAGATCCACCTGCTGCCAGGCGCTGTCGTCGAACTCCAGTTGCGCGGCAGTGGCGGTGTGCTGGCCAGCCTTGGCGAAGCTGCGCTGGAAGGTGCCGAAGTCGAAGTCGCGCGATGCGTCGCTGGCGTGGCCCAGATGGAAGCGCCAGCCGAAATCGAACAGCAGGCGTTCGCGCGGTGCCAGTGCGACATCACCCAGCGCGCCGGCCGCGGCGGTGCTGCCGGCGCTCGCCGCAGCGGCGCCGGCAATGGCCGGCGTCAGGGCGCCGACGGCGCCCACCGGCAGGGCGGCGCTCACGCCGCTGGCAAGCATGCCGCGCAAGAGTTCGCGGCGGTTGATGCCGGTCATGGCTGGGTCTCCTTGTTGGGGTTGGCCGGCCTGTCCGATCGCGGCGCAGCGGGTGCCGGCCGGTACGATGCAGGCGCCCCGGTGTACGGGTGGCGCATGAAGTCGATCGCCGGCAGCACCTCGTTGCCATGCCGGAAATCGAAGAAGCTGGCGTTCTCCCACGACGAGCCGGTGCCCCAGCGCGTCTTGCAGCTGCTGCTGGTCCATGCCGGCTCCCAGTACACGACGCCGGCGCCACCGGTGTCGATCACCAACTGGGTGAGGTCGATCATGTAGCGTGCCTGCCCCTGCGGGGTGGCGGGATAGCCGGCGATCAGCGAGTCTTCGCCGAGCAGGTTGGGCGAGGTGTCCCCGGATTCCAGGGTCCAGGGATAGGCGGTTTCCACCACCACCACGTCGGCATCGTAACGCCCGCGCAGGCGCTTGATGGTCTTGCCCAGTTCTGCCATCGATTGGGTGGACCACTTGCGGTAGTAGCTGATGCCGATCAGGTCGAAGTCGGTGACGCCGGCCTTGGCGGCGGCAGCGAACCATGGCTCCACATTTTCCGGCTGGGCGATATGCAGCATCACCCGCGGTTTGATGGTTGCGCGCGCGCCGATGTCGCGCACCGCCTTGATGCCGGCGTTGAACAGTTTGGCATTGCGCTGCCAGTCGATCGGGCGTTTCTTGTCCCAGGGCTGGCTGGCCATCAGGTCGGAATTGCTTTCGTTGCCGACCTGCACCAGTTCCGGCATCAAGCCCGCGCGATCGAGCGCGCTGAGGGTGTCGTAGGTGAAGCCGTAGAGGATGCGGGCCAGTTCGTCGGTATCGGTGATGCCGACCCAGGACTTGGGGATCAGCTGTTTGTCGCCGTCGGCCCAGTCGTCGGAGTAGTGCAGGTCCAGCAGCACCTGCATGCCTTGCGCGCGTGCGCGGGCGATGGTCTTCTTGACGTCGGACAGGTCGCTGTACTTGGTCCAGCGTGCATCGTTCCACAGTCGCACCCGCACCAGATTGGCGCCGTGCGCATGGAACAGTTCGAATGGATCGGTGACCGCGCCGTTCTCGCGGTATTGCACACCGCATTCCTCCATCTCGTTGACGTAGGACAGGTCCGCGCCCAGATATAGCGTGGCAGGGGCCGGGGCGGCGTGTGCGGAGACGGACAGGGCCAATGCCAGCAGCGTTGGCGTCCAGAAGCGGCGGATAGAGCGCATGCGATTCCTCGACGAAGCTAAAGTGGAGCGGCCGGCCGCGCGGAGCGTGCGGCCGC
>NZ_JAJGQG010000008.1:0-174742 GCF_020783795.1 Xanthomonas sp. NCPPB 1067 | reverse complement strand
GTTGCTCGACAACCGCGCCATCTACACCCAGACCGATCGCGAGGGCACGCAGTGGTCGTTCAACGGCACCGCCTGGGTGCGCGCCGGCAAGGCCGACACCAGCAACGATGGCATCGACAACCCTACCGCCACGCCCATCGTCGCCAGCTATCAAAATGCCCGCGAACTCAACTACCAGGCCACCAATGCCGCTGCAGCGCTCGCCCTCAAGGATGCGCCCGCACCGCAGGATCCGTATCGGCAGCCGGCCAATGCCACTGACCGTCCCAGCCTGAGCGGCGCCGACTGGCGACGCGACGCAGCGGACGGTCAGTGGCATCGGCTGGTCAAGACCGAAGTCTCCGGCGCCAACGATCGTGGCAGCTACGTGCAGGAAACCGCCTCGCCACAACGCGCAGCCGAGCTGGAGGCGCAAGCGCAGGAGGTCATTGCCCGCAACATCGCCAATAGTCCCGGCGCGATCGCTGCGCGCTACGAGTTGGCCCACCACCGCAGCGGCTGGGCAGCCGATGGCCTGGCCATGTCACCAGCGGTGCAGCAGGCGCTGCCCGATCCGGATGCGTTGACCGCTTCAGACGGGCAACGCTACTACCGCGATATGGAGGGCCGGTGGACCAGCAACGGTGCCCCACCTGATGGCAACCGCGTGCTGGAACTGGAGACCACGCGCGCACTGCTGCAACCCGCACTGGCTGAGCAGGCGCAGGCGATTGCCGCCATCCGGGAAACGCCGCCGTCAGCGCAGGATCTGCAGCGCGAGCAAACGCAGTATCGCTATCGCATCATTGGCACCGAGTTGCAGCCGCAATGGCGCGAAGCGATCGAGCTGGCGACTCAACGCACGCGCGAGGCGGAGGGACTCGTGGGCGATGGCGCGATGCAGTTGCAGCGCGGCCCGGGCGGCCAGTTCGGCGCCGATAGTCCGATTGCGCATCTGCAACGTGGAGCCGATGGCGTGGAGCGCATTGCAGCGGTCACCAGCACCGAGGACATCCGCCGGGCACTGCAGGAGGTGCAGGCGCAGCAGAAGCCAGCCTTGCCGCTACAGCAGTCGGCCTCTGCGCCTCGCACATCAGACGTATCCGCAGATGCGGACACGTCATCTTCCGCTCCCTCCAACCAGCATGCCCTCGACGTGCATGCACAGGGCCGGGCAGCCAGCGCTGCGCAAGAGCGTGAAGAACGGCAGCAGGAGGACCTGCAGGCGCAGGACCAGCAACTGGCACAGGCTCGCGCCCACGCGATGCAGGCACAGGCAGCACACGACGTTCGTGCGCAGGCCGCCCAGGCGCTGCAGGCACACGTCGCGCTGGAACTGCGGCACCAGCAAGTCCAGCGGCTGGAGCAGCAGGAGCAGGACGCCCAACAACACGTGCAGGCCCAGCAACGGGCACAGGCGAGTCAGCAACGCGAGCAAACACAGCGGCAGGCGCACGAGACCGAGCAGCGCGAACAAGCGCAGCAGCAGGCTAAGGAGACGCAGCAGCGCGAGCAGGAAACACGCCAGACCCAGGACGCCCAGCAGAGCGAGCAGGAACGCCTGCAGGCGCAAACGGTGCAACATCACGAGCAACAGCCGCTCCACGCCCAAGCGGCTCCACAACGCGAGCAGGAGCCGGCACAGGAAGCCCTCTCGCGCGAGCCGTCGTCGCTCCGTGCGCAAGACACGTCGCCGCGCCAACCCGATCAGCGGTCTACCCCCGATGACGTCGCCCAACGGCCCCAGGAGCAGCTGTCAGCGCCGACGCAAGCACATACATCCGACGTAGCGCAGCAGCGGCCGCAAAGCCAACAAGCGCAAGAACAGCGCCCGCAGGAAGTCCAGCAGCAGGCAGCGTTGAGCGCGGCGATCGCGCAGGCCGCACCGGCAGGCCAGCAGCAGGTCGCGGACCTGCGCGGCGGCCAACGGCCGATGACGGCGCAAGCCTTGGATGCGCACCAAGAGGCACCTGCGCAGCAGCCCGAGCAGCCGGCGAACGCGTACCTGGCGCAGGCGGCGAACGCGCCGTCGTTCTCTACGCCGGTCACCACAGAACAGCGCGACGATCCACAGGCGCGCACTCCAGCGGCTCAAGCACCGGAAGCACCAGATCCCCCTGCGACGTTGCCAGTGTCCGCACATCTCGCGCAAGCGACCGGGCCATCGCTGGACATGCCGACCGCAGGCCGCTCCGCCGACGCACCCGAGTGCGTGCCCGATGTGCGCGAGCCGCTTTCCGCACCCCTGGCAGATGAGCACCACCGTCCTGCCACCGTGCCCGCCGATCCGGACTCCTGGGAGGCGATCGAGCGCTCCATGCGTGAGCTGCGTATCCAACTCGAACAGGAGCTCGAAATGGAAAACCGCGTCGCCGAAGCGCGGCAGGCACGCGTGGACCGGGGTGAGCGGCCGTTTACCGAGCTGGAATTGCGTGAAGGGTACGATCCCGATGGTCCCTCTGGCCTAAGACACCCACGCGCCCCGCCGGCAGACACGGCGCGACAATCTCTTGCCGCTGGCGAGCAGGAAGATCGGCCGCCGCCCCAGCGCAAGAACATCACCGGCGATCCGGATGTGGACGAGTTGCTGTACGCCATCGACTGCAAGAACGAGCTGGCGATCGAGCAGGCCTTGGAACGGGTCGCCAACAGCCCCTACAGCCAGGCCCTTGCCAAACGGGGCCATGAATTCCTGGATGCGCAGGCCCTGCAGGAGGCCGAAGAGCAGGCGAACACGCGCCAGGCGTTGAACATGGACGTCTCGACAGAGGTGCAGACCAGCCGTGGCCCGGTGATGGTGATGACGCTACCGCAGTTCGCCAGGGGCCCGGCGATGCAAGGACCAGAGGGCGACGGCGGTGGAGGTGGCGACGGAGGCGGTGGCGGAGGCGGTGGCGGAGGTGGCGGTGGATAGCTGGAACGCATGCAGCAAACTGAGTTATCGAGAGAGCACTATGGACATGCACAACACCTCCGCACAGCCCGATGCCAACGGTTCCGAACGCACGCTGAAAGAGTCGACCCAGGCCATGGCGGCGATGATCGGGACGCTGCAGCGGCGGGAGAAAGCATTGGAAGATCTGATCCGGGAGCAGCTGCAGCTTCTGCAGAGCGCGGTCAATCGTGCCGATCAGCGCATCGATCGTGTGGTGGAGAGCGCGCTACCCAGGCTGACGCAACTGAGCAATCAGGCGCTGACACAAACGCTGGAACCGGCGGCTGAGCGATTCAACAAGAAGATGGCAACTGCGGAGCAGACGGTCCAGCAGTCCACCCAGCGTTACGCCCACGCACGGCATTCCCTGGAAACAGCGATAACGCGGCGCATGTGGATCGCATCGATTGCCCTGCTGGTGGCGGGTGTCCTCAGCGTGGTCGTCGCCGGCTACGCGCTCTACAGTACAAAAGCGGCTATCGCGGAAGCCGCCCAACTCAGGGCGGAAATCACCTTTCTGGATCGTGTCGTGCGTGCCAATCTGGTTGCCTGTGGCAAGGACAGGCTATGCGCCGAGATCGACAGGAAAGGGCCACGCTATGGCGATAAAGGTCAGTATCGCGTGGTCGCTGAGCGTCGATGACACTGCGGTAATGCACGATCGAGGAAATGGAGCGATCGACACGTCGTGCGATGTTGGGTCCAGGCTCGATCCCTGGCCATTTCGGGTATTGGGCCTCTCGCCACGCAGTGGCTTGGAGTGTGCTGACGCAGATTCGGCTTGCCCTGCCGGAGATTGGTGCAGCTTCGCGCCACTGCGGTGGATGTGAAATGCGACGCCGTCGGTGACGCTGATGATGTCGTCGATCAGAACCGACTCGTTAAGCGCGATGCCCGCTCATTTCCTGTCCGGCATGCGTGTCGAAGCGCAGATGCCACCAGGTGGCGCTGAGCGAGATCAGGCTGACCACGCAGAAGGCCAGCGAGAAATCGCGTTGTTGCGGCTGGACATGGTCGCCGGCCAGCATCGCCAGCTTGAGGATCATCGCCCCGGCGCAGACGCCCACCGAGAGCATCAATTGCTGCAGGGTGGTGTACAGACTGCTGGCGCGGCTCATGCGCGCTGCCGGCACGTTTTCGTAGGCGATGGTGTTGTAGGCGGCGAACTGGAACGACATGAAGGCGCCGCAGCACAGCAGCAGGCCGAACATCAGCGGCTGCGGCCAATCGGGGCGGAACAGCGCACACACCATGTAGCCCAGGCTGGCCAGCACACCGTTGCCGATCAGGCTGTTGCGGTAGCCGAAGCGGCGCAGCAGCCGTGGGGTGATGCTGCGCATGAGCAGCGCGCCCAGCGCGGTGGCCAGGATCAGGCGGCCGCTGTGCGCGGCGCTCATGCCAAAGCCGATCTGGAACAGCAACGGCAATAGAAACGGATGCGCGCCCTGGGTGATGCGCATCAGCGCGCCGCCGATCACCGATAGCCGGAACGACTCGATCCGCAGCAGGGTCAGATCCAGCAGCGGAGCAGGGTGATGGCGCGCATGCCAGAGATAGCCCAGGGCCGCGCTACCGCCGATGGCCAACAATCCGGCAGCCTTGCCGGCGCCCTGTTCCTGGCTGACCATCTCCAACCCGAACAACAGGCAGCCCAGGGCGACGCCGCACAGCACGAAGCCGCGCAGGTCGAAGCGCGGCGGCGCCGATTCGGCGGGAATCTCCGGGATGAAGCGACGCATCAGGAAGAAGCCGGCCACGCCGATCGGGACGTTGATGTAGAAGATCCAGCGCCAGTCCAGATACGACACGAAAAAGCCGCCCAGCGGCGGGCCGAGCATGGGGCCGATGAAGGCAGGCACCAGCGTCCAGGCCATCGCCGACACGAGGTGGCGGCGTTCGACGGTGCGCAGCAGGATCAGCCGGCCCAAGGGTGCCATCATCGCGCCACCGGCGCCTTGCAGCACGCGCGCGGCGACCAGCGCGGGCAGGCTGTCGGCCAGCGAACACAGGATCGATCCGCCGACGAACACCCAGATCGACGCGCCGAAGACGCGGCGCAGGCCGAAGCGGTCGGCGATCGCGCCGCTGGCCGGGATCAGCACCGCCAATGCCAGCAGATAGCTGGTCATGGCGATGCTCATGGCCGGCGCGGCGACGCCGAACTCGTGCGCCAGGGCAGGTAGCGCGGTCGCCAGTACGGTGGCGTCCATCTGCTCCATGAAGATGGCGCAGGCCAGGATCAACGAAATGATGCGGTAATCGGGATAGGACGGCGGCGCGGTGTCGGTCTCGGGCACGCTGGATGACATCGGATTCTCGGTTGCCGGGCCATCGACGGCGCCGCAGCGGCAGCCGGATCGACCCGCGTCGCACGGTGTTGTGCGGCGCAACATTGGTATTGTCCGCCCGCGTGCCGGGCGGTTCAAGCGCAAGATGGCAACGCTGCGTGCACAGCGTGTCGCAGATGACGGCTTGCGACGTCTTAAGCCTTGGTCGGCCTGCCGAAGAGGAGAATGCTGTGGGGAACGGTCTGCACAAACCCTCGTGCCACCCGTGCGATATCTTCGCGTTGCATCATTGGCCGGTTACGCGCCGTCCTTCCTTCGCTACGTGGATGAGGGCATGCCGGCGGTGGCGGCTCCGTTGCAGTGCGCTGGGTGTTCGAGTGATTGGGCGATGCCAGGTGCGGCACGTCCCCTCATCCGCCCCTTCGGGGCACCTTCTCCCGGCGGGAGAAGGGTGATGGTCCACGCTGCATGGTGGAGCCGATTCCCGCAAAGTGAGAGGCGCGGCCCACGCTCTGCTGGAACCTGTGGCTTCACGGCGGGAGAAGGGTGATGGTCCAGGGCTGCACGGCCTGGCCGTTTTCCGCCGAAGCGAGAGGCGCGGCCTGCCTGCCGCTGGCGGCTGTGCCTTGCAACATAAGCCTGGACGCGACGCGACGCGGGCTCGAAACGGGCGTGAGGAGGAACACAGCCGCCAGCGTCCGCGCCTGGTGGCCGGTCTACCCGCTGTCGCCATGCGCTGGTCTGCGCGCATCAACCGGGCGCCGCACGGCTGTCCCAGGCGTCCTTGATCTGGATGAGCTGCGGCAGCGCCGCATGAAAATGCTGCACCAGGCGCGGTTCCAGCTGCTTGCCGGACATACTGTCGAGCTTGCGTACCGCATCGTCCACCAGCCACGGCGCCTTGTAGGCGCGCCGCCCGCACAGGGCGTCGAACACGTCGGCCACCGCGACGATGCGGGCCGATTCGGGAATGGCGTCGCCGGCCAGACCCTGCGGATACCCGCTGCCGTCCCAGCATTCGTGATGATGCAGCGCGACTTCGGCCGCCAGCTGGAACACCGGCCCGCGCCCGTGACGCAGCAGGTCGTGGCCGGCTTGCGGATGCTGCCGCACCACCGAACGTTCGTATTCGTCCAGCGCGTCGGGTTTGTGCAGGATGTTGGCAGGCACGGCGATCTTGCCGGCGTCATGCAGCGGCGCGGCGTCCTGCAGCAGCTGCGCCCGTTGCGGTGACCAGCCCGCCGCCTCGGCCAGGACGCGCGCATACAGCGCCATGCGCCAGATATGCGCGCCCGTATCCATGTCATGGCCCTGGCCGGCGGTACCCAGCAGATGGATCGCAGCGTGGTACTGCTCGGCCAGGCGCAGGCTTTCGGCCAGCTTCAACTGGGTGCCGATACGTGCCTTGAGCAGGGCCGGCGAGTAGGGTTTGCTGACGTAATCGGCCGCGCCCGCGTCCAGGCCGGCCTGCTCGTCGCGCATGCCGCTACGCGAGGTCACGAACAGGATGGGGATCGCACTGCTTGCAGGATCCCGCTTGAGCGCGCGCGCCACCGCGTAGCCGTCCATGTCGGGCAATTCGACATCCAGCAGGATCAGTGCCGGCGCATGGCGGCCGACCGCCTCCAGCGCTTCACCGCCGGACTTGGCGAACACCAGCGCAAACTCGTCACGCAGCAGCTGGCGCAGGGTGGCCAGGTTGCTGGATTCGTCGTCGACGCAAAGCAGGGGGCGGGACGGCATGCGTATTTCCTTACCGATGGCTTGGGAAGGTGGCCTTCATGATGGGTGGGTGGTCTGCCACTGGCGCAGCATGGTTTCGGCGCCACGGAAGTCGAAATCCTCCACCGCGCGCTGCAATTCCTGGCGCAAGCCGTCGGGCAGACGCGGTGCGCAGATCAAGAGCGCGTGGTCGATCTTGTCGGCGTCGTCGCTGGCGAAGGCCGCTTCCAGGATCTGCACGCTGTCGGCGTCGATCGCGCCTCCGGCGGCATCGCCGATCGCCTCCACCGCGTCGTGCTGCACGAAGGCGTGGATCGCATCGGCGGTGCGCTGCATGATGTCCTTGAGCGTCACCATCGCGGCAGTGAGGTCGTGGCCGTCCTCGACGCAGCTCTCCAGCTCGCCTGCCGCGCCGGCCAGCGCCGGCAGCGCCAGCGACCCGGCTGCACCGCGCAACTTGTGCGCCATCGCGCCGATGGCCGGCAGATCGTTGCGCTGCAGATGCTCGGCAGCGGTGGCGGCCGGGTCGGGGTTTTCGCGCAGCAGCTTGAGCAGGTAGCGCACATAGGGCTCGCGTTCGCGCCACAGGCTGCGCGCGCGCGCGGCGTCCAGCAATTCCGGATCGCTGTGCTGCCATTCCGGGCCTTCGCCGCCATCGGCCTCGTGCGGCAGCGAGGGGATGCGGCGCATGTTCGGGTGCATGAAGTGACGGATCGCGGTGACCAGTTCCTCCACGTTGAACGGTTTGGCAATGAAACCGTTCATGCCGGCTTCCAGGGCTTTTTCCTGCTGGGGGCGAAACGCGCCGGCAGTCAGGGCGATCACCGGCAGGCTGGCCAGGGCAGGGATCTGGCGCAGCCTGCGGGTGGCTTCGTAACCATCCACCACCGGCATCTGCACGTCCATCAACACAAGTTGAAACAACTCCGGCGCGCGCTGCAGCACGTTCACCGCCTGCTCGCCGTCGTGGGCGACGGTCACCATCGCGCCTTCGCCTTCGAGGATGCGTTGCGCCACCTCGCAATTGATTTCGCTGTCGTCCACCAGCAGCAGGTTCGCTCCTTCCAGCCGTCGCGACACGAAGGTCGGCGCTGCCGGGCGTGCGTCCAGGCGCGCGTCGGCCAGCTGTTGCACCAGGCGGTGCAGCGCGGCGCTGGTCACCGGCTTGGTCATCACCGCATCCAGGTCCTGCTGCTCGGGATGCTGCTCCAGCAGGCGGCGTTCGTAGGCGGTGACCATCACGATCACCGGATGCGGCCCGGGGGCCGCGCGTGCGCGGATCTGGCGGGCGATCGCCACGCCGTCGATGTCGGGCATGCGCCAGTCGAGCAGGAAGATGTCGTAGGGCTTCCCGGCCTGTTCGATCGCGGCCAGTGCGGCCTGCCCGCTGGTCACCGCATCCACCTGCCAGCCGAGATCGGTGGCGATACGCACCAGGTTGTTCAGCGCCGCGTCGTGGTCGTCGGCAATCAATACCCGCGGCATCGCTTCGGGCGGCAGTGCAGGGAGCTCGGTCTGTGTGGCTGGCGGCTCGGCCTTCTCCAGCGTCACCACGAAGTAGAACTCGCTGCCGCGGCCGGGCACGCTTTCCACCTCCAGCTCGCCGCCCATCAGCTCGATGAGCCGGCGGCTGATGGTCAGGCCCAGGCCGCTGCCGCCGTAGCGCCGGCTGGTCGAGGTATCAGCTTGCAGGAACGGCGAGAAGATCAGGCTCTGCTTTTCCTTGGAAATGCCGATGCCGGAATCGCGCACCGAGAACAGCAGCTTGACCCTGTTCGGATCGCCGCTGGGAAAGCGCCGTACCGACAGCACCACCTCGCCCTGTTCGGTGAACTTGATCGCGTTGCCGACCAGGTTGACCAGCACCTGGTTGATGCGCAGCGCATCACCCAACAGCCAGCGACTGTCGCGCGGCAGCGGCTCGACGATCATCTCCACCGGCTTGGCGCTGAGCGAGGAGCGCATCAGGTCGGCGATATTGTCGAACAGTTGATTGAGATCGAATGGCGCGCGTTCCAGATCGATACGCCCGGCCTCGATCTTGGAGAAGTCCAGGATGTCGTTGATGATCTCCAGCAGGTTGCGCGCGGAGCGGTCGATTTTGGCCACCATGTCCTGGGCCGCGCCGCCCAGCTCGCTGCGCTGGAGCAGGTAGAGCATGCCCAGGATGGCGTTCATCGGGGTCCGGATCTCGTGGCTCATGTTGGCCAGGAAGTCGGACTTGGACTGGTTGGCGCTCTTGGCCGCGTCCATCGCCAGCCGCAGTTGTTTTTCGTGCAGCTTCTGCTCGGTGAGATCGACCGCCACGCCCAGATAGCCAATCACCTGGTCGTTGTCGTCGCGCAGCGTGCTCAGCGTCAGCAACACCGGCAGGCGGCGACCATCATGGCTGACGTAGGTCCATTCGCTGGTGTCGCTGCGGCCCAGGCTGGTCAACGCCGCCACCGCCTCCAGTGCAGGCGCCACCGGGACGCCGGTCTGTTCGGACAGCCGCTGTGCGCGTTCCTGCAGTTGGTCGTGCTCGACGAACTGGCTGGCCTTGCGCCGACCGATGACATCGTCGGCGTTGTAACCCAGCAGTTTCTCGGCGGCGGGATTGAACAGCGTCACGAACCCAGCCGAGTCGGTGGCGATGATGGCGTAGCCGGCATGTGCCAGGATCGCGCGCTGCAGCACCGAGAACTTCACCAGCTCGCTGGTGCGCTCGGCCACCTGGTGCTCGAGCGAGGCATTGAGGTCGACGATGCGCTGATGCGAGCGGACCCGTTCGGAGATGTCGCGGAAGAAATGCGAATGGCCGCTGAGCGTTTCGTCGGCTTCGATGATCGGCGCCTTGCTGGCCAGCACATGGACCTGGTGGCCATCGCGGTGACGCATGCTCAGCGCTGCAGAGGCGTTGGCTGCGGGCGCCTGCTCGGAATGGTCGATCTCCGGCATCGCATAGGGTTGTGGCGACAGCAGCGAGTTCAGGTTCTGGCCGACTGCTTCCGATGCCGGGTAACCGAACATCGCTTCGGCAGCCGGGTTCCAGTGGGTGATGCGCCCATCCGGGGTCTCGGCCACGATCGCTTCGCTGGAATGACTCACCAGAGCGGCCAGTTCCATCTGCTTGCGCAACACTTCCTCGCGACGCAGGCCGTTGCTGAAATACAGGCTCAACAACGCCGCCAGCAGTGCCGCCGTGCCCATCACCAGGCCGCCGATCAGCCAGGGAGAGGTCTGGTTGAGCGAGGCGACGAAGCTGTCGGTGGGATGGGCGGTGATGATCCAGGTGCGGCCATAGATGGGCAGCGACTGCACGACCGGGCGGCGGCGGGCGCTGTCGTGGGCGGCGATGCCGCTGCGGTAGAACGTATGGGTGGGCTCGTCGCGATCGGACAGGTCCAGCGCCACGTCGTTACGTTCGCCCAGCGCGCTCTGCACCATCTGTTCGACGCTGAAAGGCGCATATACCCAGCCGCTGGTCGCTGCCATGCGTTGTTGCGGGGTCTGCAACGGCATGCCCTCGCGATACACCGCCAGCAGCACCAGGAAACCGCTCTCGTTGGGAATGCGGTAGCCGGACAACGACACTGGCGAGGTCATGATGGGCTCGCCACTGCGTGCAGCCTGCAGGGCGGCGGCGCGGCGCCGCGGTTCGGAGGCGATGTCCAGGCCGATGGGACGGTTGCCCGAGGATTCCGGCTCGAAATACAGCACCAGGTAGCGTTCGCCGTCCCACGGCGCCAAGGCGCGGCGATGGATATCCGGTGCGCCATCGGCGCGTGCGGTCTGCAGAAACCGCTCCTCGTCGGCGGGTGCGACCCGATGGATGTAGCCATAGCCCAGGACGCCGGGAAACTCGCGCGCATAGTCGCGCGAACGGCTGTACAGGGTGAAGCGTTCCCGACTGATCACGTCGCTGCCTGCGCCGATCACCGCGCCGCGCGCCCCACGCAGGCCGTGTTCGAAGGTGTACATGCGTTCGCCGATGTTGCGCGCCAGTGCGCGCACCACGTACTGGAAGCGCTGTTCGCGCTCCAGTTCGTTGTGCCGTTGCAACCAGACGCCGGCAAGAACGGCGGCGAGCAGGCCGGCTGCGAGAATCAGCGCAGCACACAGAAACGCCCGGCGCCCGTATTTCCTGCGCAGATTCCAGCGGCCATTCGGCATGTTCGTTCCTTCGCCTTGCCTGTTGCGTGCCCGGTATGTGGCCGGCGCCGACGCCGACCGTGTATGCCGCGAGTGTCGATGCGATTGCGTGCGTAGCCCCTGCCTGCGCGCCTGTCGGTGGGCGATCGATCTGGTGTCAGCGCATCAGAACGAGAGCCAGATCGACAACGCGTGAAGGATGAGGCCGATCAATCCACCGACCAACGTTCCGTTGAAGCGAATGTATTGCAGATCGCGTCCAACACCCAATTCCAATTGTTCGACGAGGTGACGTTCGTCCCAACTTTTCATCGTCGAAGCGATATGGTCGGTCACTGACGTGCGCAACCGTGAGGTGAGTTTGTCGGCGGCCTGCAGCATGTGCTGGTTGAGTGCTTCGCGCAGCGACGGGTCCTGCGCCAGTGCCTGGCCGAGCGATTGCATCGAGCGCTCGATGTGCGCGGCCACCGACGACTCTTCGCGTGCCAGGTCGTTGCGCAGCGCGTCGCGGATCTCGCCCCACAGCCCTTGCACGTAGTCCTGCAGGGCAGGATGCTCGATCATCCGCTGCTTGAGCGCTTCGACCCGGGCGGCCATCTCCGGCTCGTCGCGCAGGCGTCCGATGTAACCCTGCAACCAGGTTTCATAGTCGCGCCTGATCGGATGCTCGGGCGTGGTGAGGATGTCCTGCAGTTCTTCGATTGCCGCGCGCGCCATGCGGTCGGCCAGGGAGTCGCCGATTTCTTCGATCGGCTTGACCCAATTGACCGTGCCCACCAGTTTGGGCCACTCGCGACGCGCGTAGCGCACGATCAGCGCCGATGCGCGCGTCTTGACCTGTTCCTGGCCCAGCCAGTCGCCCAGGCGCAGCAGCACCTCGTCGAGCAGTTTCTGGTGGCGTCCGTCGGTGGTGAGCAGGGCCATCACGTCGCCGACGGTGGCGGCCGCGTTCCACTTGCGCAGCCGGTCCACCACGAAGCGCTGGATCGCGCGCCGCACGGCGGCCTCATCCAGCAGTTCCATCGCCTGCAACATCCAGCCGCGTGCCATCTGCGCGAGCATGCGCGCCTGCTCGGGCTTGGCCAGCCACTCGCCGAGGCGGCTGGCGGGATCGAACACGCGCAGTTTTTCCATCAGCGCATCCGGGGCGAGGAACTGGTCGCGCACGAACACCGCCAGCCCGTCGGCCAGGCGCTCCTTGCCGCGTGGCAGGATGGCGGTATGCGGAATCGGCAAGCCCATCGGGTGGCGAAACAGGGCCACCACCGCGAACCAGTCGGCCAGCGCGCCGACCGTGGCCGCTTCGCAGAAGGCCGATACCCAGGCCCAGATGCCTTGTTCGCCCATCAGGTGGCTGATCACGAAGCCGGCGAACATGGCCAGCAACAGCGCTGCAGCGAGCAGCTTCATGCGCTGCAACTGGGCGCGGCGGGGATCGACGGGGCGGGGCGTGCTGAGGCTTGGGTCCATCCCCGAAGTGTACCCAGTCGCTGGAGCAGGGCATGTCCACGGCCGGGCGTAATGGCCCGGTAGGAGCGCGCCCGAGCGCGATGGGGTCACCGGGAAAGCCGCGTCGCGCCCGGGTGCGCTTCTACGGGTGATGCACCGTCTGGCACTCAGCCGCGCAGACGTTCCAGCTGCGATTGCAACGCGGCGACCTTGGACTGCAAGGCGGCATTCTCGTTTTCCAGCTCGTTGACGCGGCGCTGCAAGGCCTTGAGGTCGCGGCGCTCGGCTTCGCCACCTTCGGCGTCGTCGGGCTTGGGCTTGCGCTTGGCGTCGCGCACGCGCTTGGCCGCCTGCTTGAGTTCGGCCTTGCCGGCCTGCGCCGCAGCGCGCTGCTCGTCCTCGGACAGGGTGGCCACCGCGGCGGCAGCGCTGATCGAGATCTCGCCGGCCTTCACTGCCTGTACCACCTCGGGCGCGGCCTGCTTGTGGATGCGTTCGATCATCACCACCTGGTTGCTGCTCAGCCGCGCCTCGCGGGCCAGCTCGGCACGGCTGACCGGGGTGGAGGTCTCTTCCCACGGCGGGCTGTCGGTGTCCTCGATCGCCTGCACCGTGCCGCTGTCGCGCACGGCGGGTTCGTCGCTGCCGTCGGGCGCAGCGGTGGCGGCCAGGCCAGGCGCTGCGGCGGCGGCATCGGCCTCCCGCTGGGGACGTTGACGTGCGGCCAGGATCTCGCGCTTGCGCAGCGCCAGCACGCCGCGCTGGAAGTCGGACACGCTGCGCCGGCCCAGGTGCTGCTCGATCATCCACAGGTGCACGTCCTGCATCGACTGGAAGCGCGGGTTCTGCACGGTCTGGAACGGCAGTCCGTGCTTCTGGCAGATGCCGTAGCGGTTGTGGCCGTCCACCAGCACATCGCCCCATAGCACCAGTGCGTCGCGGCAGCCTTCGGCCAGCAGGCTGCGCTCCAGCGCCTCGTGCTCGTCGGGGGTCAGCGGGTCGATATAGGCCTTGAGTTCTTCTTTGACAACGATGTGCATGCGGCAACTGCGGGGGAGTACGGGGCCGGCATTGTAGTGAGCCTGCTCAGGCTTTGCGCGCTTGACGCGGCATCCGTACGCATGACACGCATAGGCCTGGTGCGTGGCCTGCCATTGGTTGGCGCAGCCTCGCGCGCAGGCTTCGGGCGGGCCGGGCAGGGCGATCGCACGCGGCCGATCGGCACGATCGCCCGATCGCAGCCGGTGCTTGCGCAGGCGCGGCGCCGTCAGCGGATGGCGGGCTCAGTCCAGCGTGCGCAGGATCGTGGCCAGGATCTGGACCATCTGCCCGATCTGTTCGGGCGTGACGATCAGCGGCGGCGACAGCGCGATGACATCGCCGGTGACCCGCACCAGCAGGCCGCCCTCGTGGAAGCAGCGCTCGAACGCGGCGTAGCCGCGCGCGCCGGGCGCATCGGCGCGCGGCGCCAGCTCGATCGCGCCGATCAGGCCGATGTTGCGGATGTCGATCACATGCGGCAGCCCGCGCAGGCCGTGCAGCGCCTGTTCCCACTGCGGGCCCAGCGTGATCGCGCGCTGGAACAGGCCTTCTTCGGCATAGGTGTCCAGCGTGGCCAGTGCCGCCGCGCAGGCCAGCGGGTGGCCGGAATAGGTATAGCCATGGAACAGCTCGATCGCCGCCTCCGTCCCGTGCATGAAGGCGTCGTGGATGGCGTCGCTCACCAGCACCGCGCCCATCGGCACGGTGCCGCTGGTCAGTCCCTTGGCGGCGGTGATGAGGTCCGGGGTGACGCCGAAGCGCTGCGCCGCGAACGCCTCGCCGACCCGACCGAAGCCGGTGATCACTTCGTCGAACACCAGCACGATGCCATGGCGGTCGCAGATCGCGCGCAGCCGCTGCAGATAACCTTCCGGCGGCAGGATCACCCCGGCCGAACCGGACACCGGTTCGACGAACACCGCGGCAATGGTGGAGGCGTCGTGCAGTGCGATCAGCCGTTCCAGATCGTCGGCCAGTTCCGCGCCATGTGCCGGCAGCCCACGCGCGTAGGCATTGCGCGACAGATCCAGGGTGTGGCGCAGGTGATCGCTGCCGGCCAGCAGCGGGCCGAACCATTTGCGATTGTTGGGCAGCCCGCCGATCGACAGGCCGCCGAAGCCCACCCCGTGGTAGGCCTTCTCGCGGCCGATGAAGCGGGTGCGCTGGCCCTCGCCGCGCAGCCGGTGATAGGCCAGCACGATCTTCATCGCGCTATCCACCGCCTCCGAACCGGAATTGGTGAAGAACACGTGCCCCAGCCCCGGCGGGGCGATCGCCGCCAGGCGCTGGGCCAGCACGAACGGCAGCGGTGAGCCCATCTGGAAGGTGGGCGCAAAATCCAGCGTGCCGGCCTGCTCGCGGATCGCCGCCACGATGCGCTCGCGGCCATGCCCGGCATTGCAGCACCACAGCCCGGCAGTGCCGTCCAGGATCTGGCGTCCTTCGACGTCGCGGTAGTACATGCCATGCGCCGAGGCCAGCAGGCGAGGGCGCGCCTTGAACTGCCGGTTGGCGGTGAACGGCATCCAGAACGCGTCCAGCTGCTCCGGTCTGTGCAGCGCATGCGCGGGGGCGTGCGAAGGACGGTCGTGCATCGCGGGCTCCGGGACGGGGATGACCGACTCTACGCAGCTGGCGCTGTCTGCGTCACCCCGGGTCGCGCACGGGTGTGGCGCCGCACCGCGTCAGAAGGCAGGTGCACCCGCCCGGCCTAATCGATAAGGACTAGTCAATTAGTCGCAGTGCCGGCCGCTAATCTCAAGGAAGGCTTGCGTGGCGCGGGCGTGGCGGCGCGATGGAACGCTGCGGGGCGAGACGGAGCATTGCAAAGATGCCGGGATCGCCGATGATGCGCCAGACCGATGCCTGTCGGGTCTGATTGCCGTCGCCGGCCGTCGCGTCTTGCCAATCCAGCGCAGCCGTCAATCGTATTCATCGCACTTCTATCTTGGGGAAATGGGAATGACGCAAGGGTCCACCGTGGCGACAGCCAGCGGCACCGATGCCGGTCTGCTGTCCAAGGAGCGCATCGTTGCGCGTCCAGGGTTCAATCGTTGGTTGGTACCGCCGGCGGCGTTGGCGATCCATCTGTGCATCGGCATGGCGTATGGCTTCAGCGTGTTCTGGTTGCCGTTGTCCAAGGCGCTGGGCATTACCGAGTCGATCGCGTGCCCGGCCGACATGGGGCTGTTCGCCCGCATGGTGGCCACCACCTGCGACTGGAAGATCAGCGAACTGCAGTGGATGTACACGCTGTTCTTCGTGTTGCTGGGCTGTTCGGCGGCGATCTGGGGCGGTTGGCTGGAGCGCGCCGGCCCGCGCAAGGCGGGCGTGGTCTCGGCGCTGTGCTGGTGCGGCGGCCTGGTGATTTCGGCGGTGGGCATCCACTTCCACCAGATCTGGATGCTGTGGCTGGGCTCGGGCGTGATTGGCGGTATCGGTCTGGGCCTGGGCTACATCTCGCCGGTCTCGACCCTGATCAAGTGGTTCCCGGACCGCCGCGGCATGGCGACCGGCATGGCGATCATGGGCTTCGGCGGCGGCGCGATGATCGGCAGCCCGCTGGCCGATGCGCTGATGCGCCATTTCGCCACCCCCACCTCGGTGGGCGTGATGGAAACCTTCCTGGTCATGGCCGCGCTGTATTTCGTCTTCATGATGGCCGGTGCCTTCGGCTACCGCGTGCCGCCGAGCGGCTGGACCCCGGCCGGCTGGACCGCCCCGGTGGCCAGCACCAATACGATGATCACCTCCAACCACGTGCACGTGAAGAAGGTCTGGGGCATCCCGCAGTTCTGGCTGCTGTGGGGCGTGCTGTGCCTGAACGTGTCGGCGGGCATCGGCGTGATCGGCATGTCCTCGCCGATGCTGCAGGAAGTGTTCGGCGGCCGGCTGATCGGCGTGGATGCCGGCTTCGGCAGCCTGGATCCGACCCAGCTGGCCAGCATCGCCGCCATCGCGGCCGGGTTCACCGGCCTGCTGAGCCTGTTCAACATCGGCGGCCGCTTCTTCTGGGCCAGCATGTCCGACAAGCTCGGCCGCAAGAACACCTACACGGTGTTCTTCCTGCTCGGCATCTGCCTGTACGCGGCGGCGCCGTCTGCCGGTGGGGTGGGCGGCATCGCGCTGTTCGTGGGCATCTTCTGCATCATCCTGTCGATGTACGGCGGCGGCTTCGCCACCATTCCCGCGTATCTGGCCGACCTGTTCGGCACCCAGATGGTGGGTGCCATCCACGGCCGCCTGCTGACCGCCTGGGCCACCGCGGGCATCCTCGGCCCGGTGGTGGTGGGCTATATGCGCGAGTACCAGCTGGCGCACGGCAGCCCGCCGTCACAGGTCTACAACACCACCATGTACATCCTGGCCGGAATGCTCGTACTCGGCCTGATCTGCAACCTGCTGGTGCGCCCGGTGGCCGCGCGTCATTTCATGACGCCCGACGAACTGGCGCGTGAAAAGCAGCTGGCGCACGAAAAGGTCGACCGCAGCGGGCATGCAGTGCTGCCGCCGGAGCAGATGGCGCGCATCGGTCATGGCGGCAACCCCGCGCTGGTGGCGTTCGCCTGGTTGGCGGTCGGTATCCCGATGCTGTTCGGCATCTGGGTGACGCTGCAGAAAGCCTTCGTGCTGTTCCATTGAGGTGAGATGACCACTCCGTCTTCCCGCTCCGTGCGCCCCGGCAGTGTGGTGCGCACGGTCCGTCGCCATCGCGGCGGCCGCAGCGCCACGGTGCAGGACATGGTGGCGGCCGAAATGCCGGTCGCCTTCGTCTACAACAGCGTGCCGTTCGCGGTGATGATGGCCACGCCGGAGGACCTGGAGGACTTCGCACTCGGGTTCTCGCTGAGCGAAGGCATCGTCGATCACGCACAGGATCTGCGCATGATCGCGGTGGAGACGTTCCTGGAAGGCGCTTCGTTGCAGATCGAGATCCCGCCCGAGCGGGCAGCCGCGCTGGACCGGCGGCGGCGCAACCTGGATGGCCGCAGCGGTTGCGGGGTGTGCGGCAATGAATCGATCGAGGCGGTGCTGCGTGTGCCGCCAGTGCTGCAGTCTTCGCTGCAGATCGAGGTGGACGCACTGGCGCATGCACTGGATGCGCTGCACGCACGGCAGCCCATCGCCGCACAGACCGGCGCGGTGCATGCCGCCGCGTGGGCGGATGCACGGGGCGAGGTGCAGCTGGTGCGCGAAGACGTGGGCCGGCATAACGCCCTGGACAAGTTGATCGGTGCATTGGCGCGCGCAGGCATCGATGCATCGCACGGATTCGCGGTGGTCACCAGCCGCGCCAGTTACGAGATGGCCATGAAAGCCGCGCAGGCCCGGATACCGCTGCTCGCAGCGATTTCCGCGCCGACCGCGCTGGCGATCAGCCTGGCCGACAGTGCGGGCCTGACCCTGATCGGGTTTGCCCGCGATCACGATTGTGTCGTTTACAGCCATCCGCAGCGCCTGAACCTGGGCGTGGCGGTGGGAGAGCCCGCATGAGCAAGAAGACCATCAAGCAATACGACAATCCCGCTGGCGGCTGGGGCGCCTTGCGCTCGGTGGCCAAGCACCTGATGGAACAGGACATCGCGGTGCAGGGCGCCAAGACGCTGCTGCATGCCAACCAGCCGGACGGCTTCGACTGCCCTGGTTGTGCCTGGCCCGACCGCGATCACACCTCCACCTTCGAGTTCTGCGAGAACGGCGCCAAGGCCGTGGCGGCCGAATCCACCGCGCGCCGCGCCGGGCCGGAACTGTTCGCCTCGCACAGCGTCAGCCTGTTGTCGCAATACAGCGATTACTGGCTGGAAGGGCAGGGACGCCTGACCCAGCCGATGCGCTACGACGCGGCCACCGACCACTACGTGCCGGTGAGCTGGGACGCGGCGTTCGCGCAGATCGCCAGCCATCTCAACGGCCTGGCGAGCCCGGACGAGGCGATCTTCTACACCTCCGGGCGCACCAGCAACGAAGCGGCGTTCCTGTATCAATTGTTCGTACGCGAGTTCGGCACCAACAACTTCCCCGACTGCTCCAACATGTGCCACGAGCCCTCCGGCACTGCGCTGCGTTCGCAGATCGGGGTGGGCAAGGGCACCGTGTCGCTGCACGATTTCGAGCTGGCCGATGCCATCTTCATCTTCGGCCAGAACCCGGGCACCAACCACCCGCGCATGCTGGGCGAGCTGCGCCAGGCCTCCAAGCGCGGTGCGGCGATCGCCGCGTTCAATCCGCTGCGCGAGCGCGGGCTGGAAAAATTTGCCGACCCGCAGGACAAGCTGGAGATGCTGCACAACGGCTCCACCCGCATCGCCTCGGATTATTTCCAGCTCAAGATCGGCGGCGATCTGGCCGCGATCAAGGGCATCATCAAGCACGTGCTGGAGCGCGATGCGCAGGCCCAGCACGAGGGCGCAGCACGCCTGCTGGACCTGGATTTCATCGCCGAGCACACCGCCAATTTCGACGCTTTCGCTGCGGACGTGGCAGCGGAATCCTGGGACACCATCGTCGAGGAATCCGGCCTGGACGAGGCGGCGCTGCGCAAGGCCGGCGAGATCTATCTGAAGGCCGAGCGCGTGATCGCCTGCTGGGGCATGGGCATCACCCAGCATAAGCATTCGGTGGCCACCATCCACATGATCACCAACCTGTTGCTGCTGCGTGGCCACCTGGGCCGCCCGGGTGCGGGCGTTTGCCCGGTGCGCGGGCACAGCAACGTGCAGGGCGATCGCACCATGATGATCTACGAAAAGCCGCCGGCGGCGTTTCTGGACAAGCTGCAGACGGTGTTCGGTTTCGCCCCGCCGCGCGCAGACGGCTTCGATACCGTCGGTGCCATCGAGGCGATGCTGGACGGCCGCGGCAAGGTGTTCTTCGCGATGGGCGGCAACTTCGCCGCCGCCACGCCCGATACCGATGCCACCCACCGCGCACTGCGCAACTGCGAGCTCACCGTCCACGTCACCACCAAGCTCAATCGCAGCCACCTGGTGCATGGACGCGATGCGCTGATCCTGCCCTGCCTGGGGCGCACCGAAATCGATATCCAGGACGCCGGCTCGCAGGGTGTGACGGTGGAGGATTCGATGAGCATGGTGCACCTGTCGGCGGGCATCAATCCGCCGGCCTCGCCGGACCTGCTGTCCGAGCCGGCGATCGTGGCGCGCATGGCCGAAGCCACGCTGGGCGCGCGCAGTGCGATCCGCTGGCGCTGGCTGGTGGGGGACTACGATCGCATTCGCGATCTCATTGCGCAGGTGTTTCCGGACTTCGCCGACTTCAACCAGCGGGTACGCGTGCCGGGCGGCTTCCGCCTGTCCAACACCGCACGCGACCGCAAGTGGGTGACGCCCGAGCAACGCGCGGTGTTCAAGCCGCATGCGGTGCCCACCGACAACCCCATCCATCGGGCGCGCCGCAGCCGTGACGACCGGATGGTGTTCACGTTGGCCACCACCCGCTCGCACGACCAGTACAACACCACCATCTATGGCCTGGACGACCGCTATCGCGGCGTGTTCGGCGAGCGCCGGGTGCTGTTCATCAACGGCGCCGACATCGCGGCCTTGAACATGAAGGCCGGCGACTGGGTGGACCTGGAAAGCCTGTGCGAGGACGGCGTACGCCGCGAGGCGCGGCGCTTCCTGTTGGTGGACTACAACATTCCGCGCGGCTGTCTGGCGGCGTACTACCCGGAAACCAATGCGTTGGTGCCGCTGTCCAGCTTCGCCGACGAAGCGCGTACGCCGACCTCCAAGTCGATTCCGGTGATCGTGCTGCCGCACCGGGCCGAAACCGCCGATGCGGCGCCGCGCGACATCGGAGCGGTGCTTGTCCGCTGACCCACAGCTCACCGCGCTGCTGCTTGCCGCATTGGCCGACACGCCAGAGGGCGTGTCGCTGGCGCGCCTGTGCAAGCAACTGGGCGTGCGCATGAGCGTGCTGCTGCGCACCCTGGCGTGGTTGGGTAACGCCAGTCTGGACGGTCAGCCCGGTCCGGGCTGGATCCAGGTAGAAGACCGCGGCGAGCGCCAATTCGCAGTGCTGACGGATCTCGGACTGGCAGCGCATGCGCAACGTGCAATGACGCAAACGCAGCAGGGCGACTGAGCAACTTGCTGGTTCTTCCCGGCTGCTTCACCTGCACGGGAAGCTCGATCAGATGCAACCTGATCCGAACAGCGCAGTCCATGCTTTGCTTGCAACCAAACGCACCGACCACCTCGACAGGTCCTTGGCCGCTCACCGTCGCGGGACCTTACGCGGCATGGATGCCGCGTAAGAGCCTACACGGACGTACTTGCGGCGTGTCCCGCGATGGTGGGCGGGCAAGGACCTTGCAGCAAAACTGCAGATCATCCGCTCTACAAATAATCTATCAACACTGTCCGACGGCTCCAAAGCAAACGAGATTCCGAGTGTTGGCGGTGCCTGAGGACATGCTTGCGACGTGCCCCGCGATGATGGGTGGGCAAAGGTCCTGCTACCAAACCGCAGACCCGAGGCTCTGAAACTGACGCATTCTCAGCGCGGTCAATCATCAGCTGACGACAGTCCGCTTTGCTCTCCCGATCATTATCCGACGAGAAGCTGATTCGGTCCGAAAGGCAAGCAATCACGGCTGTAACTTTTCGCGAGCAGGTTGGCTTGCGCAAACCGTTGCTGCTATCTGCCAAAATCGGCTGACTTGTCTTGTCTGGATACCGATCAACGATGACTGCTGCTGCGCCGCTTGCTGCTCCCATCAATTCGCCTGCGCGCGTGCTGTTCGCCAGCCTGATCGGCACCACCATCGAGTTCTTCGATTTCTATATCTACGCCACTGCCGCGGTGCTGGTGTTCCCGACGCTGTTCTTTCCGGCGGGCGACGGCAGCGCGGCGATGCTGCAGTCGCTGGCCACCTTCGCGGTGGCCTTCATCGCGCGGCCGGTGGGCTCGGCGGTGTTCGGGCATTTCGGTGACCGCATCGGCCGCAAGGCCACCCTGGTGGCGGCGCTGTTGACGATGGGCCTGTCCACGGTGGCGATCGGCCTGCTGCCAGGCTATGCGCAGATCGGCGTACTGGCGCCGGCGTTGCTGGCGGTGTGCCGCTTCGGCCAGGGCCTGGGCCTGGGCGGCGAATGGGGCGGAGCGGTGTTGCTGGCCACCGAGAACGCACCGCCCGGCAAGCGCGTGTGGTACGGCATGTTTCCGCAGCTCGGTGCGCCGCTGGGTTTCTTGTTGTCCACCGGCACCTTTCTGGGCATGGGGGCATTGTTGGACGATGCCGATTTCATGGCCTGGGGCTGGCGGGTTCCGTTTCTGGCCAGCGCCCTGTTGGTGATCGTCGGCCTGTGGGTCCGCCTGAGCATCACCGAGACACCGGATTTCCAGAAGACCCTGGATCGCGACACGCGCGTGCGCCTGCCGCTGGGCACGGTGATCTCGCAACATTGGCCAGCCCTGATCGTCGGCACCCTGGGCGCGTTCGCCACTTTCGTGCTGTTCTATCTGATGACCGTGTTTGCCTTGGGCTACGGCACCAAGAGCCTGGGCTACGACAAGGAGCAGTTCCTGCTGCTGCAGATGGCTGGCATCGTGTTCTTCGCGCTGGGCATCCCGTTGTCGGCGAAGTTCGGTGACCGGCACGGCGCGCCACTGGCGATGATGCTGGCCAGCATCGCCATCGTCGCATTCGGGTTGGCGTTTGCACCGCTGTTCCAGGCCGACCATCCGCTGCAGGTGCTGGCCTTTCTGTCGCTGGGATTCTTCTTCATGGGCCTGACCTACGGACCGTGCGGAACACTGCTGGCGCAGTTGTATCCCACCGAGGTGCGTTACACCGGTGCCTCGCTGTCGTTCAATCTGGCGAGCATCCTGGGCGCGGCGCCGGCGCCGTATGTCGCCACCCAGCTGGCAGCGCGCTACGGAGTGCAGGCGGTGGGGTATTACCTTGGCGGTGCGGCGGTGCTGAGCCTGTTCGCGCTGATGGTGGCGCGCAGCTCGCGTCGTTGAGAGGGTCTTGCGTGGACGCGTCTATGGATTCGCAGGAACGCACACGGGCGCGGCGGGCTTGTCGGAAGAGCTTCATCGCGCCCGGGAGCGCTCCTGCAAGGCGATCGCTGTGCCCAGCCGGAGCCGATCCGAGGTGCGCTTGAAAGCGCAGTGCCGTTGCGGCGGCGATCAGCTCGCCAGACGGACCTGGTTGCGGCCGCCGGCCTTGGCCAGGTAGAGATATTTGTCGGCTTCGTTCAACAGGTGATGCAGCGACTGGTCGCCTTCGGTCGCGATGCAGACGCCGATGCTCACCGTCATGCTCAGCGTTTCATCGCCGATGCGCACGCGTAGCGCGCTGATGCGTTCGCGCAGGGTTTCGAAATAGCTGGCGGCGTTGGCCGCATCCAGCCCCGGCACCAGCAGGCAGAATTCCTCGCCGCCGAAGCGTGCCACCAGGTCCTGCGGACGCGCATGCCCGGAGACCGAAGCGGCCACCGCACGCAGGGCCTGGTCGCCGGCTTCGTGGCCCCAGGTGTCGTTGATGTGCTTGAAGTGATCGATATCCAGCATCGCCGCGGTGACGGTCTGTTCCTGCGACAGCAGCTTGGGGATCACCCGCTGGCTCTGTTCCAGGAAGTAGCGCCGGTTCGGCAGGCCGGTGAGGAAGTCGCGCGTGGCCAGGTCCTGCAGCGTGCCGATCAATTCCAGCTGGTCCACGTTCTGCGAAACGCGGCAGAAGAATTCCTCGCGCGAGAACGGTTTGCGCAGGAAGTCGTTGGCGCCGTTCTTCAGGAAGCGCGGGATCAGCGACGAATCGCTGTTGCCGGAGATGCCGATCACCGCCACCTTGTCGCGCGAGCGGATCGCACGCAGCCGGCGGGTGAATTCCACCCCTTCCATGCCGGGCATTTCCTGGTCGACGATGGTCAGGCGGATGCCCGGATCGCGCTCGATCGCCTCCAGGCCGGCCGCACCGTCGGCCGCCAGCACCACCCGGTAGCCGTACATCGACAGCAGCGCGGCGGCATAGGTGCGTGCGGACAACGAATCGTCCACCACCAGTGCGCCGATGCGGCGATTGCGTTCCAGGCGCTGCACCAGCCAGGCCAGGTACTCGATGCTGCCCGGTGCGTTCTTGAGCACGTAGTCGATGATCTGCTGCTGCAGTACGCGCTGGCGCAGATCCTCGTCGTAGACGCCGCTGACCACCACGGTGGGCAGGTTGCGCGACAGGAAGAACTCCACCACCTTGTCGCGATCGCCGTCTACCAGCACCAGGCCGGTCAGGACCAGGAACCAGCCGTCTTCCTCGTCCAGGACACGCGCCGCTTCGGCCAGGGTCGAAACGACCGTGACCGGCAGTTCCACGCGTTGCTCGATGGCTTCGCGCAGCATGCTGGTGAACGTACGCGAGTTCTCCACAAGCAGCACGCGCTGCGGCAGGACTGCGCTTTCACTGTTGCGATTTAGGGTGCCTGGGGACATCGGTTGGCCGTGTGGATCGAACCGTCAGACCAGCTAACGGCTCGGCCCGCAAAAACTTGAGCGCCTTGTCGCAGCCTGCACGGTGCCGGCGGCGGTCGTCACCACAGTGCGTCGCGCAGCCGGTACCAGCTCATGGCCGCCACCAGCAACGGGGCGCGCAGCCGTTGTCCGCCGGGGAAGGGCCGGTGCGGGATGCGCGCGAACACGTCCAGCCGCCGGCTCTGGCCGGCGATGGCTTCGGCGATCACCTGGCCGGCCAGGCCGGTCGCGGCGACGCCGTGGCCGGAGAAGCCTTGTGCGAAATACAGGTTCGGTGCGAGCCGGCCCCAGTGCGGGGCGCGGTTGCGGGTGATGTCCACGTAGCCGCCCCAGACGGTGTCCAGCGACACCTCGCGCAGCTGCGGGAACACCGTGTGCATGCGCCGGGTCATCAGCGCATGCAGCCGCAGCGGCGGGCGCGCAGAGTAGCTGGCGCGCCCGCCGAACAGTAGCCGGTGGTCCGCGCTGAGGCGGTAATAGTCCAGCGCCCAGTTGGTATCGGCCACCGCCATGTCGTTGCCGATCAGTGCCCGTGCGCGCGCCGCGCCCAGCGGCGGCGTCGCGCCGACATAAGTGCCCACCGGCATGATCCGCCGCTCCAGCTGCGGGGCGACGCCATGCAGCAGGGCATTGCCCGCGATCACTCCGAAGTCTGCGGTGACGTCGCCGTGGGCGGTCTGCATGACGACCTGGGCGCCGTGCTTGAGCCGGGTCACCGCAGAATCTTCGAAGATGCGCACGCCGGCGGCCAGCGCGGCGCGCGCCAGGCCGAGCGCGTAGGCCAGCGGATGCAGGTGGCCGCTGGCGGGATCGAACATCGCGCCCAGGTACAGCGGGCTGTCCAGCACTTGCCGCAGACGCGCGCGGTCCCACCATTCCAGCGGGTAGTCGTAGCGCTCGGCCATGCGCACGATGCCGTGCTGCAGGGCGCGCACCTGGCGCGGCTTCAACGGCACATGGGCGTGCCCGTCGCGCCAGTCGCAGGCGATGGCGTAGCGCTGGATGCGCTGGCGCAGCCACTGCATGCCCTCGCGCGAGAAGTCGAACAGCAGCCTCGCATCGGCATCGCCGACCAGCGTTTCCAATGTCTCCTGCTCGCAGCCATAGCCGACGATGGCTTGGCCGCCATTGCGCCCGGACGCGCCCGAGCCGATGCGCCTTGCCTCCAGCACGACCACCCGGTAGCCGGCTTCGGCCAGGGCCAGGGCGGCGCTCAGGCCGGTGTAGCCGGCCCCGAGGATGCACACGTCGGCGTGCCGATCGCCCTGCAGGCGCGGCTGGGTGGGCAGGGCCGGCGTGCTGCGTGCGTACCAGCTGTCCGGATAGCCGCTACCTGGCGTGTCGCTGGACGCTGCGGCCGGGCTGTCCATCACACGGTGCGCAGGTACCGGGCGTAATCCAGGTCCGGCACCAGCGCCTGGTAGTCGAGCAACTCGCGTTGCTTCTGCTGGCCGAACACATGCTGGAACTGCGTGCCGAACCGGGAGCCGATGAACGCGTTGGCCAGGAAGGCATCCACCGCGCCCTGCCAGGTGCGCGGCCGGAATACCGATTGCGCGTAGGCATTGCCGGTCACCGGGGCAGTGGGCTCGCCGGGGTGTTGCAGCCCATCCAGCATGGCTGCCAGCACCGCGGCGGCCACCAGGTAGGGATTGGCATCGGCGCCGGCGATGCGGTGCTCGATACGGGTGTTGCGCGCATCGCTATGCGGGATGCGCAGCGCCACGGTGCGGTTGTTGACGCCCCAGCTGGCATCCAGCGGCACGAACGCATTGCTGACAAAGCGGCGGTAGCTGTTGGCATGCGGGGCGAACAGCAGCAGGCAGGCATCCGCGTGCCGCTGCAGTCCGGCAAGGGCATGCCGCAGCGGTGCGGCGGGCGCGTGCGCGGGGCCGGCCAGCACGTTGTTGCCTTCGCCATCCAGCAGGCTTACATGCAGATGCAGGCCGCTGCCGGCCTGGCCGGAAACGGGCTTGGCCATGAAGCTGGCGAGCGTGCCTTGCTGCTGCGCAATGGCCTTGATGGTGCGCTTGAGCAGGATCGCCTCGTCGCAGGCAAGCAGCGCATCGGCGCGATGCTGCAGGTTGATCTCGAACTGGCCAGGCGCGTACTCGGCCACCGCGGTGTCGGCCGGAATGCCCTGCAGCCGGCAGGCGGCGGTGACCGCATCGGTGAAGCCACGCTGATCGTCCAGGTCCTGCAGCGCATACACCTGGGTGCTGGCGCTGCGGATGCCGGTGACCGGGTCGCGCGGCGTCTGCGGGCGGCCCTGCGCATCGGGCAGCGCATCGAACAGGTAGAACTCCAGCTCCACCGCAATCACCGGGGTCAAGCCGAGCGCGGCGAAGCCGGCCAACACCCGTTGCAGCACCGCGCGCGGCGCCACCTCGAACAGCTGGCCCTCCGGGGTGTGCATCGCAAGCAGCAGCTGCGCCATCGGCTGCGGGGCCCACGGCACCGGCCGCAGCGAACCGGCGATCGGCCGGCAGATGCGGTCGGCATCGCCGATTGCATACCCCAGCCCGGTTTCTTCCACGGTCGTACCGGTGATGTCGGTGGCGATCAGCGACATCGGCAGGCACACGCCATCGCGATACACCTTGCCCAGCGCGTCGGCGGTAATGCGCTTGCCGCGCAGCACACCGTTGGTATCGGGTAGCACCAGATCCACCGATACGCATCCGGGAATGCGCGCCAGGGTCGCGGCATCGGCAGCGGGCAGGGATGCAACGGAGTTCTCGGAAGCCATGGACACCACCTGCAAAGTCGCCGCCCAGCCTAGCAAAGCGGGTGTGAGCAGGGCAGGGGATGCATCGTGTTGCGGGCAATGGTCGCAGGCGAGGACACTGGCACGCATCTGCCACACCGGACGGCCCGATCCTGGTCTTCGCTGGCCCGGATCTGCCGGCCATGCGAGGGCATTCGATATCGCGTGTCACACAGTCAGCGCTCTACCGTGCCATCTTGGCGCGTGTCATGCACCGGGGGGTCAGGGCGAGGCAGTCAGTGGCGTACCAGGCGGGCGCCGCGCTGCCGCTGACGACCGATGCCTCTGTTCGACGTGCCTGATACGCTCAGGGGACGTCGATCAGGCCTGTCGCCATCATGCCGCCCAGCGCGGCCAGTGAGGTCGTATGTCGCTTCGCACACGTTCGCGCATCGCCACGCCCAAGCAGCCGGAAAGCGCCTTGCGGCGCTGGCTCAAGGAACGCCATATCACCGAAGTCGAATGCCTGGTGCCTGACATCACCGGCAACGCCCGCGGCAAGATCATTCCGGCCGACAAGTTCTCGCACGACTACGGCACCCGGCTGCCGGAAGGCATCTTCGCCACCACCGTCACCGGCGACTTCCCGGACGATTACTACGCGCTGACCTCGCCGTCGGACTCGGACATGCAGCTGCGCCCGGATGCCTCCACCGTGCGCATGGTGCCGTGGGCCGCGGACCCCACCGCGCAGGTCATCCACGACTGCTATACCAAGGGCGGCGAGCCGCACGAACTGGCGCCGCGCAATGTGCTGCGGCGTGTGCTGGACGCGTATGCGCAGGTCGCGTTGCAGCCGGTGGTGGCACCGGAGCTGGAATTCTTCCTGGTGCAGAAAAATACCGACCCGGATTTCCCGCTGCTGCCGCCCGCCGGGCGCTCAGGTCGGCCGGAAACCGCGCGGCAGTCGTATTCCATCGACGCGGTCAACGAGTTCGATCCCATCCTGGACCTGATGTACGACTACTGCGACGCCATGCAGCTGGACGTGGATACCCTGATCCACGAATCCGGTGCGGCGCAACTGGAAGTCAATTTCACCCATGCCGACGCCCTGTCGCGTGCGGATCAGGTGTTCCTGTTCAAACGCACCATGCGCGAGGCCGCGCTGCGGCATGGCGTGTACGCGACATTCCTGGCCAAGCCGATGGAAACCGAGCCGGGCAGCGCGATGCACATCCATCAGAGCCTGCTGCATGCCGGCACCGGCAAGAATGTGTTCAGCGGCAAACGCGACGGCGGGTTCAGCGACACCTTTGCGCATTATCTGGGCGGGTTGCAGAAATACATTCCGCTGGCGATGGGGCTGCTGGCGCCCAACGTCAATTCGTACCGGCGGCTGATGTTCGGCGAAGTATCGCCAAGCAATGTGCTGTGGGGTTTCGACAACCGCACCTGCGGGCTGCGGGTGCCGATCGATGCGCCGCAGAACATGCGGGTGGAAAGCCGCTTCGCCGGCTCCGACGCCAATCCGTATCTGGCGATGGCGGCGACATTGGCCTGCGGGCTGCTGGGCATCCGCGAGAAGCTGGAGCCGACGCCACCGATCGACAGCAACGGAAAAGAGCAGGGCTACGACTTGCCGAGATCGTTGGGAGAAGCACTGGATGGCCTGGAAGGCTGCGAGGCGTTGCAGGAATTATTGGGCGCACGGTTCGTGCGGGCTTACATCTCGGTGAAGCGAAAGGAGTACGAAACGTATTTCCGGGTGATCAGTTCGTGGGAGCGGGAGTTCTTGCTGTTGAATGTGTGAGCGCTGTGGTCGAGACCCGTGCCAGGCGTTTCCGTTCTTCCGCCGGGAGGATGTGCGGGCTGCGGAGGTGGCGAGATGTTTCCTTCTCCCGGCGGGAGAAGGTGCCCGAAGGGCGGATGAGGGCGACGCAAGTGGCACGGCACCCGGTGTGTACGGCAGTGGCATTGGAGAACCTGCGCCTGCTGCAGGACGAAGGCAGCGTGGACACCGCGCGGACGCAGCGTGCCCCGTCTCTGGCGCAGCGCCGGGCCGTTACGCAAGGCGCGCGCAGTCGATGGCGGTGATGGCGCGACGGTGCGATCGTTGCGCCAGCCGCATGCACGCTTCCGCCCCCGGCACACACGGCGCGCCTGCCCGCCGCACGAACCATGCTGGGCAAACCCGTGCGCCATGCGTAGGCTGGACGATGGGCCGCATGCCGGCCGCACCGCCCCGCCGCTCTGGAGATCCGTATGACGCTGCGATTGCTCGCCCTGTTGCTGTCCATCACCCTGTTGTCCGGCTGTGGCCGTCGTGACGCGCAAGGCGACGCGGATGCGCAGGCCAAGGTCCTCAACGTCTACAACTATTCCGACTACATCGCCGAAGACACCATTCCGGCCTTCGAGAAGAGCACCGGCATCAAGGTCACCTACGATGTGTTCGACAGCGACGAAATGGTGGAAGCCAAGTTGCTGGCCGGCGGCAGCGACTACGATGTGGTGGTGCCCACGCTCAACTTCTTCGGCCGGCAGATCCAGGCCGGTGTGTTCCTGCCGCTGGACAAGCGCAAGATTCCCAACCTGGCCAATCTCGATCCGGACGTGATGCGCCGCATCGCGGCGCAGGACCCGGGCAATGCCTACGGCGTGCCCTACATGATCGGCACCACCGGTATCGGCTACAACGTCGACAAGCTCAAGGCGATCTTCGGCACCACCGACGTGGCCAACAGCTGGGATCTGGTATTCAAGCCGGAGAATCTGTCCAGACTCAAGGACTGCGGCGTGACCATCCTGGACACGCCCTCGGACATGCTTCCGATCGCGCTGAACTACCTCGGACTGGATCCGCACAGCACCGCGCCGGCAGAGATCGAGAAGGCCGCCGCCCTGATCAAGACCATCCGCCCGTATGTACAGAACTTCCACTCCAGCCAGTACGTGAGCGCGTTGGCCAACGGCAATACCTGTCTGGCGGTGGGCTGGTCAGGCGACATCATCCAGGCGCGCGATCGCGCAGTGGAAGCCGGCAACACCATCAAGGTGGCCTACGCCATCCCGAAGGAAGGCGCCCCGCAGTGGTTCGACATGCTGGCCATTCCCAAGGATGCCAGGCATCCGGAAAACGCCTACGCCTTCATCAATTATCTGCTCGCGCCCGACGTGGCCGCGGCCAACACCAACTTCATCCACTACGCCAACCCGGTGCGCACCGCCACGCCGCTGGTGGATGCGGCGATCCGCAACGACCCCACCATCTACCCGCCGCCGGAGGTCACCGCAAAGATGTTCACCTATGCGATCAATCCGCCCGAGGTAGACCGCTTGTATACGCGGCTATGGACGGAGATCAAGACCGGCCGTTGAGCTGAGTGAAGCGCTTTGTGCATTGGCGAAGCGGCACGCTGGTCGCCGGTCGGGCGGGTCGCGTCGAATGGCCGCGTGGTGACGTGCGTGCGGCCTCAGCACACTCCCCGCCGCGGCGCATGCGGGTCGTTGCCCATGCCGGGTGGGCATTCGTCCCGGCCGCTCGCAGTGCCGCGTCCTGCAAACCCAAGCGGCTGCTGACCGGGGTCGTCACACAATCTGTACCGGGCAGTTCAAATGATTGTATGGTTGCGCCGCCTTCCGGGATTCGCAGTCGCGGCATCCCTCGCGCGCTACGCCCACGACACACAGGACGCTTCCCTTGAGCAACCACGATCAGCAGTCCAATGACGGCCATGCGCCCGCGACCGGCGCGCAAACCGACGATGCAGCACCGCCCAAGCCGTCGCCGTTGAAGAATCCCAAGGTCAGATGGACGCTGATCCTGGTGGGCGTGGTGGTGCTGGCGCTGCTGGCGATCTGGCTGGCCTATTACCTGATCAAGGGCCGCTACATGCAGGACACCAACAATGCCTACCTGCAGGCCGACTCGGTGGCGGTGGCGCCGCGCGTCAGCGGCTATGTGACCAAGGTGCTGGTGGGCGACAACCAGATCGTGGAGGCCGGCCAGCCGCTGCTGCAGATCGACGACCGCACCTACCAGGCCACCCTGCAACAGGCCGAAGCGGCGATCGCCGCGCGCCAGGCCGATATCGCCGCCGCCACCGCCAATGTCGCCGCGCAGGAGTCTGCGCTGGTGCAGGCACGCACCCAGGTCAGCGCGGCCGCCGCCAGTCTGAAATTCGCCCAGGCCGAAGTGAAGCGCTTCGCGCCGTTGGCCGCCTCCGGCGCCGACACCCACGAACACCAGGAAAGCCTGCAACACGAACTGGCGCGCGCCCGCGCCCAGTACGATGCGGCGCAGGCGCAGGCCGCCGGCGCGCAGAGCCAGATCCAGGCCAGCACCGCGCAGCTGGAGCAGGCGCAGGCCGGACTGAAGCAGGCCACGGCCGATGCCGACCAGGCCCGTGTCGCGGTGGAGGACACCCGCCTGACCAGCCGGATCCGCGGCCGCGTCGGCGACAAGACCGTACAGGAAGGGCAGTTCCTTGCCGCCGGTACCCGCACCATGACCATCGTGCCGCAGCAATCGCTGTACCTGGTCGCCAACTTCAAGGAAACCCAGGTCGGCCTGATGCGCCCGGGCCAACCGGCCGAGATCGAGGTCGACGCGCTGTCGGGTGTGAAGCTGCACGGTCAGGTGGAAAGCCTGTCTCCGGGCACCGGCTCGCAGTTCGCGCTGCTGCCGCCGGAGAATGCCACCGGCAACTTCACCAAGGTTGTGCAGCGCGTGCCGGTACGCATCCGCGTGCTGGCCGGCGAGGAGGCACGCAAGGTACTGGTGCCGGGCATGTCGGTGGAGGTGACCGTCGACACCCGCTCGGCCAAGGACACCAAGCAGCGCGCCGAAGAGGAGTCCGAGCGCGTGCAGGAGCAGGAGCACGCGCGATGAACGCAGCGGCCGCCACCGGCGATGGCGCCGGCGGCAGGGTGGGCCGCGGAAAGGCCGATATGAGCGCATGGCTGGCGGTGCTGGCCGGCACCATCGGCTCGTTCATGGCCACGCTGGACATCTCCATCGTCAATGCGGCCCTGCCCACCATCCAGGGCGAGGTCGGCGCCAGCGGCACCGAAGGCACCTGGATCTCCACCGCCTACCTGGTTGCCGAGATCATCATGATCCCGTTGACCGGCTGGTTCGTGCGCACGCTGGGCCTGCGCAACTTCCTGTTGATCTGCGCGGTGATGTTCACCGCCTTTTCGGTGGTCTGCGGGTTGTCGACCACGCTGACCATGATGATCATCGGGCGGGTGGGGCAGGGCCTGGCCGGTGGCGCGCTGATTCCCACCGCGCTCACCATCGTGGCTACCCGCCTGCCACCCAGCCAGCAGACCATGGGCACCGCCTTGTTCGGCATGACCGTGATCATGGGCCCGGTGATCGGGCCGTTGCTGGGCGGCTGGCTGACCGAGAACGTCAGCTGGCACTACGCGTTCTTCATCAACGTGCCGATCTGCGCGGGCCTGGTGGCACTGTTGCTGCTGGGGCTGGAACACGAGAAAGGCGATTGGGCCGGCCTGCTCGACGCCGATTGGCTGGGCATCTACGGGCTCACCGCCGGCTTGGGCGGGCTCACCGTGGTGCTCGAGGAAGGCCAGCGCGAGCGCTGGTTCGAATCCAGCGAGATCAACACGCTGAGCCTGATCGCGCTGAGCGGCTTCATCGCGCTGGTGGTCGGCCAGTTCCGCAAGCGCGCGCCGGTGATCCACCTGTCGCTGCTATTGCATCGCAGCTTCGGCGCGGTGTTCATCATGATCATGGCGGTTGGCATGATCCTGTTCGGCGTGATGTACATGATTCCGCAGTTCCTGGCGGTGATCTCCGGCTACAACACCGAGCAGGCCGGCTACGTGCTGCTGCTGTCCGGGCTGCCGACCGTGCTGCTGATGCCGATGATGCCCAAGCTGCTGGACGTGGTGGATGTACGCATCCTGGTGATCGCCGGGCTGCTGTGCTTCGCTGCCGCCTGCTTCGTCAATCTGGAGCTGACCGCCGACACGGTGGGCATGCATTTCGTCGCAGGACAGCTGCTGCAGGGCTGCGGGCTGGCGTTGGCGATGATGTCGCTCAACCAGGCCGCGATCTCCTCGGTGCCGCCGGAACTGGCCGGTGACGCATCGGGCCTGTTCAACGCCGGCCGCAACCTGGGTGGTTCGGTGGGCCTGGCGCTGATCTCCACCTTCCAGGAGCGCCGCATGACCTTCCACACCGAGACCATCGGCAGCTCGATCACCGCCAACGCCCCGCGTGCACAGGAAGCGCTGGCCGGCCTGAGCGCGCAGATGCAGGGCAGCGCGGGCGGCGAGGCGGCGATCCGCTCGGTCGCGCAGTTTGCGCGCGTGGTGCAACAGCAGGCGCTGGTGATGACGTATAGCGATCTGTTCTGGATCTTCGGCATGATCGTGGTGTGCACGATCCCGCTGGCCTTTTTGCTCAAGCCGTTACCGAAGGGGACGCACCTTGCGATGCATTGATTCCATGCGCCTGCTCCGCATGCCGCTGGCCGCGGCGTTGAGCGCCGTCGTCCTAGGCGGCTGCATGCTCGGCCCCAATTACACCAAGGCACCGGCCGTCGCCGACGCGGCCATGCAGGCGCCGGCCCTGCACCGCGCCAGCGGCGCCGAGGTGGTGGCTGCTGCACCGTTGAACCACTGGTGGGAAGAGCTGCACGATCCGACCCTGACCCAACTGGTGACCCAGGCGCTGGCCGACAGCCCCAACCTGCGCGCCGCGCAGGCACGGCTGCGCGCCAATCGTGCCCTGGCCCGTCAGCGTCGCGCCGAACGCCTTCCCAAGCTCAATGCCAGCGCGGTGTATGCATATGCCGAACCGCCGCAGTCCATCGTGGACACGCTGGGTGGCCTGCAGAACGGTCAGCAGGGGCAGCCGCCCGCGCAAGACAGCCAGGCGCTGGATCTGGAAAAGACCGAGATCTACAGCGCCGGCTTCGATGCCAGTTGGGAGCTGGATTTGTTCGGCCGCCGCCGCCGCGCCGCCGAAGGCGCATTGGCCCAGGCGCAGGCGTCCGAAGCCGAATTGGCCGACGCGCAGGTGCAGCTGGCCGCCGAAGTGGGGCAGGTGTACCTCAACTACCGCGGGTTGCAGGCGCGGCTGGCGATCGCCGATAACAACCTGGACAAGATCCGCCAATCGCTGCAGTTGATGCAGCAACGCCGGACCCAGGGCGCGGCGTCGGATCTGCAGGTCGAGCAGATCGCCACCCAGGTGCAGCAGCAGCAGGCACAGCGCCTGCCGCTGGAGATGCAGGCGCAGGAAGCGCTGGATCAACTGGCCTTGATGGTCGGTCGCGAGCCCGGCGCGCTGGATGCACAGCTGAGCGCACCCCAGCCGCTGCCGATGCTGCCGACCCAGGTGCATGTGGACGATGCCGGCGCGCTGATCCGCCGTCGCCCGGACGTGCGCAAGGCCGAGCGCGAGCTGGCCGCCTCCAGTGCCCAGATCGGTGAGGCGCTGAATGGCTACTTCCCGCAGGTGACCCTGCTGGGCGGCCTGAGCTGGGTGGCCGGTTCGCCGAGCGATTTCAATTCCGACGCGCGGACCATCCTGGCGGTACCGATGCTGCGCTGGTCGATCTTCGATTTCGGCAAGACGCGTGCACAGGTGGAACAGGCGCGCGCAGGCAATGCCGGGCGCGAGGCCGCCTACGAGGCGGCCGTGCTGGGCGCCTTGCAGGATGCCAATGCTGCGCTGTCGCGGTTCGGCTCGGCACGCAAGCAGCTGGTGGTGGCGCGTCAGGCCGAGGCCTCGGCCACGCGCTCGGCCGGGTTGATGCAGCAGCGCCGCGATGCCGGTGCCACCTCGTCGATCGATCTGCTGGACGTGCAGCGTCAGCAGTTGTCGGCACAGGATGCCGCCGCCCAGGCGCAGGTGCAGCTGCTGGTGAACTATGTGGCCCTGCAGAAGAGTCTGGGATTGGGCTGGAGCGAGGCGTCGCAGGAGCGACGCTGAGGCGCTGGCCGCCGCTCGTCGCGCGGTTGCGTCTGGCCGTCGATAGCGGTAGGCGATACGCTGCTCGCGCGCCGTACTCGGACAGCGGACACTGCAGCCGACCCCGGCTCTGTCATGATGGCGCGCAGACTCCGTGCAGGGCGCCTGCCTCTGCCGCAATCGAAGAGCACCCATGTCACTGCCCGAGGCCATGTCGTCACCTTCCAGCCCTGTGGATGCCAGCTACCTGTCCATCGATACGGTGCGCAAGGAGTTCGACGGCGTCGTCGCGGTGGACGATGTCAGCCTGCAGATCCGCAAGGGCGAGATTTTCGCGCTGCTGGGCGGGTCGGGCAGCGGCAAATCCACCTTGTTGCGCTGCCTGGCCGGTTTCGAGCGTCCCACCAGCGGGCGCATCGCACTCGATGGTCAGCGCATCGACGCGCTGCCGCCCTACGAGCGGCCGATCAACATGATGTTCCAGTCGTACGCGCTGTTTCCGCATATGAGCGTGGAGCAGAACATCGCATTCGGTCTGAAGCAGGAAGCGTTGCCGAAGGCTGCCATCGCTGCGCGCGTCGGCGAAATGCTGGAGCTGGTGCAACTGGGGGCATTGGCACGGCGCAAGCCGCATCAGCTGTCCGGCGGCCAGCAGCAGCGGGTGGCACTGGCGCGCTCGCTGGCCAAGCGACCCAAGCTGCTGTTGCTGGACGAGCCGATGGGCGCGCTGGACAAGAAGCTGCGTGCGCAGATGCAGCTGGAGCTGGTCACTATCATCGAAAGCTCCGGCGTCACCTGCGTGATGGTCACCCACGACCAGGAAGAGGCGATGACCATGGCCACGCGCATCGCGTTGATGGACCAGGGCTGGATCCGGCAGGTCGGCACGCCGGACGAAATCTACGAACAGCCGGCCAACCGCTTTGCGGCCGAGTTCATCGGGTCGGTCAACCTGATCGATGCAGTGATCGCCAACCATGCGCCGGATCACGTCGTCCTGCAGACGCCCGCATTCGCCGCCCCCATCCGCATCGGCCATGGCATCACCGGTTTCGAAGGTCAGGCGGTGGCATTCGCGCTGCGTCCCGAAAAGCTCGCCATCGCCAAGGAGGAGCCGCTGCAGCCCTGCAACAAGGCGCAGGGCGCGATCGAGGACATCGCCTATGTCGGCAGCCATTCGGTGTACCACGTGCGTCTGCCCAGCGGCATCAAGCTGATGGTCCATGTCGCCAATCGCCAGCGCTGGGCCAGCGAGGCGCTGCGCTGGGGCGATGCGGTCTGGGTGGAGTGGGGCGAAGACGACGGCGTGGTGCTCACCGCATGAGAGCGGCCAGCAAAACTACTGCGCAGCCGCCAGAAGGGCGCAGCCGGTGCTCGGAATCCTCATGTACCAACCGTACACTGCGGTTCCTCCGCGCCGTCCGCACCCCCCTGGCGACTGCTCGCTACGTTTTGCTAACCACTCTCCGCCGCGGGTTGCCGGGTGCGCGCTGGGGCGTGATCGCCGCACCGTATCTGTGGCTGCTGGTGTTCTTCGCGGTCCCGTTCCTGATCGTGCTGAAGATCTCCTTCGCCGAGCGCGTCACCGCGATGCCGCCGTACACGCCGTTGTTCGCGTACGCGGCCGACGGTGCGCTCAGCGTCAAGCTGCACCTGGGCAACTACCTGGCGTTGCTGCGCGACAGCCAGTACGTGGCCGCCTACCTGAGTTCGATCAGGATCGCGGCCATCTCCACCGCGCTGGCGTTGCTGATCGGCTACCCGATGGCGTATGTGATCGCGCGCCTGCCGCCGGCCACGCGCAACGTGGCGATGATGCTGGTGGTGCTGCCGTCGTGGACATCGTTCCTGATCCGCGTCTACGCCTGGATCGGCATTCTCGATGGCACTGGCCTGCTCAACCGGGCGTTGCTGGCAACCGGCGTGATCGAACAGCCCCTGCAGTTGCTGTACACGCCGGTCGCGGCCTATATCGGCATCGTGTACTGCTATCTGCCCTTCATGGTGCTGCCGCTGTACGCCAACCTGGTCAAGCACGATCGCCGCCTGCTGGAGGCGGCCTACGACCTGGGCGCGCGGCCGTGGCAGGCGTTCGTGCGCATCACCTTGCCGCTGTCGCGCAACGGCATCGTGGCCGGCTGCATGCTGGTGATGATTCCGGCGGTAGGCGAGTTCGTCATTCCGGAAATGCTTGGCGGCCCGGATACCTTGATGATCGGTCGTGTGTTGTGGGGCGAGTTCTTCAACAACCGCGACTGGCCGGTGGCGGCGGCGGTGGCTACCGTCATGCTGTCGGTATTGCTGGTGCCGATCGTGATCTTCCACCGCTACCAGCAGCGCGAGCTGGAAGGGCGGCTGACATGATGCGCGCCTCGCGCAGCGGGCGCGTACTGGGGGGCGGCATCCTCGCCCTGGGGTTCGGATTCTTGTATCTGCCGATCCTGTTGCTGATGGTCTACTCGTTCAACGGCTCGCGTCTGGCCACGGTGTGGGGCGGCTTTTCCACCCGCTGGTACGGCGAGCTACTGCGCGACCGGCAGTTGCTGGACGCGGCCTGGGTCAGCCTGGAAGTGGCGTTCTGGACCGCATGCGCGGCGACGGTGCTGGGTACGCTGGCGGCGATGGCGATGGTGCGTCTGCGTCGGTTCCCGGGAAAAACGCTGTTCGGCGCGCTGATCACCGCGCCGCTGGTGATGCCGGAGGTGATCATCGGCCTGTCGACCCTGTTGCTGCTGGTCGCGATGGGTGGCGTGCTCGGCATCGCCCCGCGCGGTGCGGTGGCGATCTGGGTGGCGCATGTCACCTTCACCGTGTCGTTCGTGACGGTGGTGATCTCTTCGCGGCTGCGGGAACTGGATCGCTCGCTCGAAGAGGCGGCGATGGATCTGGGCGCCACCCCGCTGAAGGTGTTCTTCCTGATCACCTTGCCGATCATCGCACCGGCCCTGGCCTCGGGCTGGCTGCTGGCATTCACGCTGTCGCTGGACGACGTGGTGATCGCCAGTTTCCTGGCCGGGCCCAGTTCCACCACACTGCCGATCAAGGTGTTCGCCTCGGTGCGGCTGGGCATCAGCCCCAAGATCAATGCGCTGGCCACAGTCATGGTGCTGGCGGTCTCGATCGCAGCGGTGATCGGCTGGTGGCTGCTGGCGCGCAGCGAAAAACGCCGCCTGCGCGATGCGCAACTGGCGCAACAAGCCATTGGCTGAGCGCGCCAGCCTTGGGGCACCGAATGCACTCCGGCAGTCGGCCACCAGATGGACGCAGTGCCTGAGCCACCGGCATGCACGAAGGCGGCAGGTCGGTTCCGAATGCCGACTGTGCTTGCCGGCCGATGAGCGCGACCATTCGATCGGCGGCGCCTACTTGGCGGGTGGCGTATAGCCGTTGTCCCAGGGCTGCGGTTTGGCCAGGTAGCACTGATACTCGGCCCTGATGGCGTAGCCGTGCTGCTCGAATCCGGGTTGCTCGTCGGCGCGGTCCTTACGATTGTTCTTGTCGTCGTCCTTGGACTTTCGCTTTTCGGGAAAGAGCGCGACCATGTTCGGCGACGAACGCGCAGCGATGAGTTGGCGGATCGCGGTGTCCGCGCAGGCACGCTGTGCCTCTTCCTCGCAGGGGTGTCCGGGATCCGGCTGCAGGCTGGTACAGCTGACCGTCACAAACCCGGCCGGGCCGGGCCGCGGGCCCCGCAAGAGGTCCTGAACGAAGGCGCATCCAGGCAGGTAGGTGCTGGTGCCAAGGACGACCAGGGCAACGAGATTCCGGCGCATCGTGGTGGACTTCCATGAATGGATCTGCCGATAGCGCGATGCTAGAACACTTTGCATGGTCGGAACATGGATAGGTCTGGCCTCGCTCGGTGACGTCGTCCTGGAAGTGGCATCCGGATGCCCATGAGGCTCGCGTTGCACGCTGGAGGTGCGGCCGCGCGCTGCGGCGCCGACAAACACAGCGTTGCACCGATTTCAGGCGGTTGTGACGCGGCTGCAACTTTCCGGCGACTAGCATGGCGGCCTTGCTACTGGAGACCGCCATGTCCTACGACACCGTGAACCCGGCCACCGGCCAGGTCGAGCACACCCAGCACACCCTGGACGCTGCGGGCATCGAAGCGCGCCTGGCCGCGTCGGCGCAGGCATTCCCCGCCTGGGCGGCCTTGCCGCTGGCCGAGCGCGGCGCGCTGCTGCGCCGTGTAGGAGAAGAGCTGACCCGGCGGCGCGAAGACCTGCAGCGCATCATGACTGCGGAGATGGGCAAACTGCGCGCCGAAGCCCTGGCCGAGGTGGACAAGTGCGCGCAGGCCTGCTCGTACTATGCCGAGCACGCGGCCGACTACCTGGCGCCGCGCCAGATTCCCACCGAAGCACAATCGAGTTACGTACGCTACGAGCCACTGGGCTGCGTGTTCGCGGTGATGCCGTGGAATTTTCCGTTGTGGCAGGCATTCCGGTTCCTGGCCCCCGGTTTGATGGCCGGCAACGTCGCCCTGCTCAAGCACGCCAGCAATGTCCCGCGCTGCGCCGATGCAATGAAGGACGTGCTGGATGCGGCCGGTATTCCGCCAGGCGTGTTCGATGTCCTGCATATCGATAACGATCAGGCCGCGGACGTCCTGCGCGACGAGCGCATCGCCGCGGTGACCTTGACTGGCAGCGAGCGCGCGGGACGCTCGCTCGCCGCCAATGCCGGCGATCAACTGAAGAAGTGCGTGATGGAACTGGGTGGCAGCGATGCCTTCATCGTGCTCGACGATGCGCAGCTGGAGCACACGGTGGACTCGGCGGTGAGCTCGCGCTTCGACAACAGCGGGCAGACCTGCATCGCGGCCAAGCGTTTCATCGTGGTGGACGCCATCGCCGACCGCTTCATCGAACGCTTCGTCGCCGCGGCATCTCGGCGCGTGGTTGGCGATCCACAGCAGGAAAGCACCACCCTGGCACCGATGGCGCGGGCCGACCTACGCGACGAATTGCACAAGCAGGTACAGGCCAGTGTGGAGAAGGGCGCCAAGGTATTGCTGGGCGGCGAACCGGTGGCCGGCTCGCATGCAGGGTATCCGGCCACGATCCTCGACCACGTCGCGCCGGGCATGCCGGCGTACGAGGAGGAATTCTTCGGCCCGGTGGCGTCGATCATCCGCGTTGCCGACGAAGCAGAAGCGGTGCGCGTGGCCAACGACACCAGCTTCGGCCTGGGGGGCAGCGTCTGGACCGCGGATGCCGGGCGCGGCGAGCGCGTGGCCCAGCGACTGCAATGCGGCGCCGCCTTCGTCAACTCCGTGGTCAAGAGCGACGTACGCCTACCGTTCGGCGGCATCAAGCGCTCGGGCTTCGGCCGCGAACTGGCCGACCACGGCATTCATGAGTTCATGAACATCAAGACGATCTATGTGGCTTGAGGGCCGGGATTGGTGATTCGGGATTCGGGATTCGCAAAGGCCAGTGCGCTTCCTTCTCCTGCCGGGAGAAGGTGCCCGGAGGGCGGATGAGGGGCGCATGAGGCGCTGCTTGGCTTACGCCTGGGCAAAAAGAAACCAGCAGACATTGAATAGTCTGGGCGAAACGATCAATGCAACAGCGATCGAAACACAACCGTCGCTCAAGCTGGATCCGCGATCAGCAAGCCCGCTCAACCAATCCCGAATGCCGACTCCCAAATCCCGGGCCGCAAAGCGGCCCTAAAGCCACCGCGCCCGCTTGAACAGGCGATACAGCACCAGGCAGGAGGCGACGATGCCGCCAACCAGCAACGGGTAGGCGTAGGGCTTGTCGAGTTCGGGCATGTGGGTGAAGTTCATGCCGTACCAACTGGTGATCAGGGTCGGCGCGGCCAGTAATGCAGCCCAGGCGCCCAGACGTTTCACCGTCTCGCCTTGCGCCAGTGTCACCATCGACAGATTGACGCTGAGTGCGGTGCCCAGCATTTCGCGCAGGGTGTCGATGGCGTCGTTGATGCGCACTGCATGATCGAGCACGTCGCGCAGGTAGATGCCCACCTCCGCGTGGATCAGCGAGCCAGGGTTGCGCTTGAGGTGCGAGAGCACGTCCTGCAGCGGCGCCACCACCAGTCGCATCTTGTTGAGTTCGCGCTTGAGCTCGTACAGGCGTACCACCGTCTCGCGCTTGTAGTCGTCGGCGAAGATGTCCTTTTCCAGGCGCTCCAGCGTGTCGCGGAACTCGTCCATGATCGGCAGATAGTTGTCGACCACGAAATCCAGCACGCCGTACAGGCAGAACGATGCGCCCATGTGCAACATGGCCGGCTCGCGTTCCACGCGATGACGTACCGGCGCGTACGACAGCGATGCGCCGTGGCGCACGGTCAGCAGGAACCGCTTGCCCAGGAACGCATGCGTTTCGCCATAGCGGATGCGTTCGTTGACCAGCTGCGCGGTATTGACCACCACGAACAGCGAGTTGCCATAGCTCTCGGCCTTGGGCCGCTGGTGCGCCTTCAACGCATCCTCGATCGCCAGATCGTGCAGCCCGAATTCGTCGCGCAGCTTGTGCAGCACCGATTCCTGCGGCTCGTACAGCCCCACCCAGACGAAGCCGTCGGCAAGCTGCAATACATCGCTGATCTGTTCCAGGCTGATGTCGTGGCGCTTGCCCTCGCCGTCGTAGTAGGCGCAGGTGATGACGCAGGACGGGTTGTCCGGATGGCGGCCGTGGCTGTTCATGGGCGCATCCTGGATCAGCGCCCGCGCAACGGCAATGCGTGCGGCCGCAGGGCGATCGCGAGCGCGGCGTGGATCGGCAACAGCAGCATCACCCACTGCAGGTTGTCCTGGGCCTGGAACGACAGCCAGTGGATCACCAATGCCAGCAGCGCCCCGGCTGCCACCAGCCAGGACAGCACATTGAACCAGCGTCCCGGCCGGTGGCCCAACTGCAGCCGGATGCCACCGAACCACAGCAGCACGCACAGCGGGTTGACCAGCAACAGGTTGCGGTTGGCCCACGCGGATTGATGTGCGGTAAAGCCCCACAGATACACCAGCAGGCCGCCACCGACGGCGCACAACAGCCAGAACGGCAGTGCCAGCCCGGCCAGCAGCCGCTGCCGGCGGCGCAATGCCAGCACGCCGGCGGCGACCAGCGTGCCGGCCAGCAGCCAAGGCCACCAGTGCCGCTGCTGTTCGGCAGGCTCGGGCGCGATCCGGTGCGGCAGCAGGACCTGGGTGGATTGCACCAGCGGCCGGCCGGCGCTGTTGTGCACCTGGGTCAGGCTGTCGGCCAGCCGCATCGGCACGAAGGCCTCTTCCCAGCGCGATAGCGGGCGGTCGGCGTAGGGGCCAAGCCCGAGATCGAAGCCCAGCCACATCCACGGCGCGGGGGAGGCCAGGCGTACCGCTTCGCTGCGGTAGGTATTGCCGCGCGAGCGGCCGGCCAGTTGCGATTGCAGCGAGCCGCCCATGGCGCGATCGAGCGCATCGCGCACCATCGTGGCGCAGTTGGCTTCGAAGTAGTCGTAGTGGTAGCGCGCGTTTTCGGGTCGGCTGCGCACCGCCAGGGCATCGGCGAGCGCGCGTGCCTGCTCGGGTGGCAGATCCAGCCACTGGATGCTGACCCCGCGGCCGGCGTTGCGATACTGCGACAGGTCTTCTTCCAGCGGCAGCGCCACCAGGTAATACATCATCTCGCCACGCGCGAAGCGCGGCACGAAGTCCGGCTCACTGGGGTCGAAGAAGCCGAAGTTGTACGAAGTGGCCTGCCCGCTGACCGGGTCCATCACCACGATGGCGTCGTGTCCGAAGCGCTCGAAGAACACTTCGCCCGGCTGCATGGTCAGCACGCCGACGCGTGGTGTCGCTGCGGGGGCGGGAGCAACGCCTTGCGCAGTCTGGCCTTGGGCAGCCTGGGCCAGGGCAAGCGGGGTCACCAGCAGCGTCAGCAGGAGCAGCGCGCAGCAAGCGGCCCATCGCCAGGCGCCAGCGCGCTGCGGCGCCGTGCAGGTACTGCGGGTGGGCTGGTTCAAGCGTCGTCCTGCGGGTCTGGCGGCAGGATGGTGACGTGGAAGGCGTGCACGCGGCGCGCGTCGGCCTTGGCCACGCGGAATGCGAACCGTCCCAGCGTCAGTTCCTCGCCGGTTTCCGGCAGATGCCCGATCGCATCGGTGACCAGGCCACCGACGGTGTCGTACTCGTCGTCGGGGAATTCGGCGCCGAAGCGCTCGTTGAAGTCCTCGATCGGGGTCAGCGCATCGACCACGTAGCGGCCGTCGGCCTGGATCGCGATCAGCGAATTCTCTTCCTCGGCATCGTCGTGCTCGTCGTCGATCTGGCCGACGATCTGCTCCAGCACGTCTTCGATGGTGACCAGGCCAGCGACGCCACCGTATTCGTCCACCACGATCGCCATGTGGTTGCGCGAGAGGCGGAACTCCTTGAGCAGGACATTGAGCTTCTTGGACTCGGGAATCAGCACCGCCGGGCGCAGCAGCTCGCGGATGTTACCGGGCCCGTTGTCGGCGACCACGCCGCGCAGCAGGTCCTTGGCCAGCAGGATGCCGAGCACCTCGTCCTTGTTCTCGCCATGTACCGGGAAGCGCGAATGCCCGGATTCGACCACCTGCTTCATCAGGTCGATGAAGCGCGCCTCCACCGGCAGCGACACCATCTGCGAGCGCGAGATCATCACATCGCCCACCGTGAGTTCGGCGACGGCGATCGCGCCTTCCATCATGCGCAGGGTGTCGGCGGCGATGAGGCCGTCCTGTTCGGCAGTTCGCAGCAATGCGACCAGTTCGTCGCGGGTGTGCGGTTCGCCGGAGAAGGCCGCGCTCAGGCGTTCGAGCCAGCTGCGGCGTTTTTCTGGGGGATCTGAGCTGTAACTACTGTCGTCTTCGGACATCGTGACGGGGAACGGCACCCGGAGAACCAGGCATTGGCCGGCAGTCTAGCAGGAAGCCAAGCGCGCACGCTGTGGAGGCAGCGCCTGCCCCGGGTCTCAGGGCAGGTCCAGGCTATAGCCGCAGCCGACCACGGTCTTGCCGGGGTGGGATTTGACGTTGGTCACGCTGAGCACGATCGATTCGATCATCGCCTCGCCGGTCTTGGGGTTGGTGGTGTCGTCGCTGACCAGCTCGCGGCCGTACATGACCTTGTCGGCGTTATCCACGCCCAGTTCCAGCGCCAGCTGCTTGGCCAGCGGGCGCGGATCGGGCAGGTCCAGGATCGCCATGATGCTGGCGCCGGAAAACGCGATGTGGTTGGTGGTATGGCCGAACACGCTGATCGGCGTATTGAGCGTGTACTCGGTCATGAACAGGTTGGACTGATCCAGCGGCGTCCACCCCAGCGCCACCGCCTTGAGCGGGTCGGCCAGCACGGGCGCCAGCGCGTTGAAATCGCCGATGCGCTGGCGGCATTCGATCAGCGCCGGCAGGTCGGGGCGTACCGGCGTGGTCTGCGCCAGCGCGGTTGCCGGACTCAGCAGCAGACAGGCGGCGGCGAGCAGGGCGCGCATCATCGCTCCTCCGCATACGGGTCTTCGATGCCCAGGTCGGCCAGGATCTCGCGCTCCAGCTGTTCCATTGCATCGGCCTCCTTGTCGTCCTCGTGATCCCAGCCGAGCAGGTGCAAGGTGCCATGCACGGTCAGGTGCGCGTAGTGCGCGGCCAGCGACTTGCCCTGATCGGCCGCCTCGCGCGCTACCACCGGTGCGCAGATCACCAGATCGCCCAACAACGGCATCTTGACCCCCTTGGGCAGGCCTTCCGGCAGCTCGGCCGGAAAGCTCAGCACGTTGGTGGCGTAGTCCTTGCCGCGGTAATGGTGATTGAGCGAACGGCCCTCCTTCTCGTCGACCACACGTACCGCCAGGTCGGCCTCGCGGATGCGTCCCTTCAGGGCCGCCGCCACCCACTTGCGAAAGCTCACCGACGACGGCAGGCCGGCGCGCGGCAGCGCATAACTGACGGCGACGTCGAGGCGGACCGGACCTTTGGTCATGGCAACACCAGCAATTCAGTTCGGACAGGACCGACAGTATCGCGCGTGTGTTGTCTCGCTGCGACTCTTCCGCGATCGACAGGGCTGCGTGCCGGCCCGGGCGCAGTACCTGGGAGCGGCGGCTCACGCCGCCGGTTCGGCAGGCTTTTCGGCGAGATCGCGCTTCTCATAGGCGGTGACGATGCGCTGCACCAGCGGATGGCGTACCACATCGCGCGCTTCGAAGAAGGTGAAGCTGGCGCCTTCGACATCGCGCAGCACGTCGATCGCATCACGCAAACCCGACTTGACGTGTTTGGGCAGATCGATCTGGGTCAGGTCGCCGGTCACCACCGCGGTGGAGCCGAAGCCCAGCCGGGTCAGGAACATCTTCATCTGTTCGATGGTGGTGTTCTGCGCTTCGTCGAGGATCACGTAAGCGTCGTTGAGCGTACGGCCGCGCATATACGCCAGCGGTGCGATCTCGATGACGTTCTTCTCCAGCAGCTTGACCACCTTTTCCACGCCGAGCATCTCGTAGAGTGCGTCGTAAAGCGGGCGCAGATAGGGGTCCACCTTCTGGCTGAGATCGCCGGGCAGGAAGCCGAGCTTCTCACCGGCTTCCACCGCCGGGCGCACCAGTATCAGCCGCTGCACGCGCGATTCGTTCAGGGCTTCCACCGCACTGGCCACCGCCAGAAAGGTCTTGCCGGTACCGGCCGGGCCCACGCCGAAATTGATGTCGTGGGTGGCGATGGCATGCAGGTACCTGGCCTGGTTGGCGCCGCGGCCACGCACGGTTCCGCGTTTGACCTTGATCGCCACGTCCTGGGGCTGATAGGCGCGCTCGGCGACCCGCTCGACATTGGCATCGTTCAAGCGCAAGTGGATCGCGTGGTTGTCGAAGGTGACCGACGCGGCCTCGTCGTATAGCGCGATCAACACCTGTTGAGCCGCGGCGACCGCAGCTTCCGGGCCGGTCACGCGAAAGATGTTGCCGCGGTTGGCGATCTCCACGCCCAGCTTGAGCTCGATCTGGCGCAGATGCGCATCGAACGGTCCGGCCAGATTGGCCAGGCGCTCGGTGTCTTCGGGGAGCAGGGTGAAGTCGCGATAGGCAGGTGCGTTCATGGTCGGATCGGACAGCGCGCATGCGGCGTTGATGTGACGGCAGAGGAGGGTAGCGCGCAGGGCGTGATCCCACCAACAACATGTCCGCCGCAGCATGGCGGAAACGTGCGGGCGGACACCCCGCCAGGTTTTCCACACCGGCTGTGGAGTTGCGCATCACTAACCTGTGGATAGAGTGCGCCAGCCCTACTGACGTAAGGCTTGCGGGGTGTGTGGCGAAAAAAGCGCCAGGCCGTGTGCGCTTGTCCACAGCCGATGTGGATCGAATTCGGCAAAGCCTGTGGACAACTGCGATGGCGCCTGATGCAGCAAGGCCTTGCATCGGCTTGGTGAAAATTTGATCAACGCGTTTTCGAGGTGCACGCGTTGTTGCCGGACACGTCTTTGTGCGTGCTTGCGCAGCCGCTGCCGCGCAGGCAGCACGAGTCTCGCGCAGGGAGGCCTGCGTGGTGCTGCATATTCGCGGAGAAGTGCCGGTGCCGTTGCAGGCGCGGACGATGTGTCGGGCAGTGCAGTCTGTGCAAGGTGTCCGATTGCGCACCTGGCCGGTGCCGCCGGCATGGCCGGCATGCAACGCGTGGATCGAGGGCAGGCCTATGCGCGCCTGTTCCCGGTTCGGCCGTTTTTCTCTGATGGAGAATCAGCCCGAGTGGCGCGGCGCGCGCGCTGCGGCGCCGCGCATGTCTCACCCGGCGGCGTCGTCCAGATGGATGCGCCCGCGCAACGAATTGCTCATCGCCTCGGTGATCAGCACATCGACGAACTGACCGATCAGGCGCGGATTGCCGGGGAAGTTCACCGGGCGCATGTTCTCGCTCTTGCCGGTCAGCTCGTTCGGATCGCGCCGCGACGGGCCCTCCACCAGTACCCGCTGCACGCTGCCGACCATCGACAGCGAGATGCCTGCCGCGTGCGCGTTGATGTGCGCCTGCAGGCGCGCCAGGCGTGCCTGCTTGACCGCCTCGGGCGTGTCGTCCTGCAGGTCGGAAGCCGGCGTGCCCGGACGGCGCGAATACACGAACGAAAAGCTCTGGTCGAAGCCCACGTCCTCGATCAGCTTCATGGTCTTCTCGAAGTCCGCTTCGGTTTCGCCGGGAAAGCCGACGATGAAGTCCGAACTGATCGAGATATCCGGGCGCACCGCACGCAGCTTGCGGATCTTGGATTTGAATTCCAGCGCGGTGTAGCCGCGCTTCATCGCCGACAGGATGCGGTCGCTGCCGGCCTGCACCGGCAGGTGCAGGTAGTTGGCCAGCTGAGGCACGTCGCGGTAGGCGTCCACCAGCGAATCGGAAAACTCCAGCGGGTGCGAGGTGGTGAAGCGGATGCGGCCGATGCCTTCGATCTGCGCGATGGTGCGGATCAGCAGGCCCAGGTCTGCATACTGCGCCGCCTCGCCTGCATCGGCGCCATAGGCGCCGCGGTAGGCATTGACGTTCTGGCCGAGCAGGTTGATCTCGCGCACGCCTTGCGCGGCCAGCTGCGCCACTTCCACCAGCACGTCCTCGAACGGCCGGCTGACTTCCTCGCCACGGGTATAGGGCACCACGCAGAACGAGCAGTACTTGGAGCAGCCTTCCATGATCGAGACGAAGGCCGACGGCCCCTCCGCGCGCGGTTCGGGCAGGCGGTCGAACTTCTCGATCTCCGGAAAGCTGATGTCCACCTGCGACTTGCCCGACTCGCGGCGGGCACGGATCAGCTCCGGCAGCCGGTGCAGGGTCTGCGGGCCGAACACCAGGTCCACGTAGGGAGCGCGCTTGACGATGGCCTCGCCTTCCTGCGAGGCCACACAGCCGCCCACGCCGATGATCACCGGCTTGCCGCCGGCCTTCAGCGCCTTCCAGCGGCCCAGCTGGCTGAACACCTTCTCCTGCGCCTTTTCGCGGATGGAGCAGGTATTGACCAGCACCACGTCGGCGTCTTCGGGGTTGTCGGTCAGCTCCAGTCCTTCGGAGGCGGCGAGCACGTCGGCCATCTTCGCCGAGTCGTACTCGTTCATCTGGCAGCCGTGGGTCTTGATGTACAGCTTGCCGCGCACCACGGCAGGCGCTGCCGGGCGGGCGACCGGCAGTGGCACGAGGGCGGGGGCGTCCACGGCGGCGGCCGTGGACAGGTCGGAAACGGATGTCCCGGGCATGGCGCTTATTCCAGGCGGGTGGTGAACGAAGCCGCGCAGTTTACCCGTTCGGGCTGGCGGCGTCCGCGACGTTCTGGCGGTCGATGGCTTCGGCGCGGGCCACCGCCGGGCGGGTCGCCATCCGTGCGATGTAGGCGCGGGTCGGGGCCGGTGGGTCGATCACGCCGAACTCCGTCATCCACGCCAGGGCGCTGCCCCACAGCACGTCGGCGGCGCTGCAGCGTGCGCCCAGCAGGTAATCGCCCTTCGCCAGTTGCGCATGCAGCACCGCCAGCACGGTATCGCAGTCGGCATAGGGCGAAATCGCGCGCGGCGGAGCCTGGCGCTTGAGTGCGACATCCAGGATCGCCGGCTCGAATGCCGAGCCGTAGAACGCCAGCCAGCGCAGGTAGGCACCACGGTCTGGGTCGCCCGGCGCCGGCGACAGGCCGGCTTCCGGGTACAGCTCGGCCAGATATTGATAAATGGCTCCTTGCTCGGTGACCACGCTGGTGCCGTGGGCGATGGCCGGCACCTTGCCCATCGGGTTGATCGCCAGGAATTCCGGCGAGCGCTGCTGTTCCTTCTCCAGATCGATGATCTGCAGGCTGTAACTGGCGCCCAGTTCTTCCAGCAGCACCAGCACGCCACGCGAGCGCGAACGGGAATTGTGGAACAGGGTGATGTGGCGGTCGTCGGACATTGCGGTCTCCATGGTTGCGTCGGGTGGGTGATCGGGATGGCTGCAGCCCGGATGCTACGGAGGGCTTGCGGACAGATTCTGTCCGCAATACCGTCGCGCCATGGCTTCCACTGCTGCCCGCCTGCTGCGTCTGCTGTCATTGCTGCAAGGTGGCCGCAGTTGGTCGGGCCCGGCGCTGGCCGAGCGCCTCGAGGTGCATCCGCGCAGCCTGCGGCGGGACATCGACCGGCTGCGCGACCTCGGCTACCAGATCCATGCGGCACCGGGAACCGGTGGCGGCTACCGGTTGGGGCAGGGCGCCGCAGCCGTGCCGTTGCTGTTCGAGGAAGAAGAGGCGCTGACCGTGGCGATCGCCTTGCGCGCGGCTGCCCCCGCCATCCGCGGCATGGATGCGGCCGCCACCCGCGTGCTGACCAAGCTCGATCCGCTCTTGCCGCGGCGGAGCGGCCAGCGCGCCAGCGCCGCACATGCGGCCACGGCGAGCCTGCCGCTGGTCGAGCCGGACGGCCTGGTGGACGCGGCGGTGCTGGCGCAACTGGCGGGCGCTTGCAGCGACCGTGCCACGCTGCGGCTGGACTATCGGCGCCATTCCGGCGTGGCCATCGTCCGCTGCGTCGAGCCGGCGTTGCTGGTCAACTATGGCCGGCGTTGGTACCTGCTGGCCTGGGATTGCGAACGCCAGGACTGGCGGACGCTGCGTGCCGATCGCGTGGATCGGGCGGTGGCCACTGGCGCGCGGTTCGCTGCCCGCGCACTGCCGGAAGAGCCGCTGCAGCTGCTGCGCCAGGCCATCGGTCAAGCACCGTACCCCTGCCGTGCCCGCGTGCGCCTGCGCGGGGCGCTGGACACGCTGGCGGCGCAGATCCCGCCCTGGCTGGGCGCGCTGGAAGCCGATGGAGCGGGGCATTGCTGGCTCGGACTGGGCGCCCCGAGCATGTCCGCGCTGGCGGCCAACCTGCTGCTGCTCGAATTGCCGTTCGAGACCCTCGCGCCCGCCGACATGCGCAAGCCGCTGCTCGATGCCCTGGACGACTTGCGGACGCGACTGGACCGGCTGTCGGGGTAGGGGCGGCACCTCTTGGCAAGCCCGTGGCAAGCTGGGACACTCCGCCGCATGAAGGGGATGTCAAGATCGCTGGGGCTGTTGCTGGTGACGTTGTCGGCTGCGCCGGCCAGCGCGGGCACCCTGTACAAATGCGTCAGCGGCGACGGCATCACCAGTTACCTCAGCAAGCGCCAGAGCGGGGCGACCTGCAGCGTCATCAGCAGCTATACCCCCGATCGTTCGGCCCGGCGAGCAGCGCCCGCGACCGTTGCCCCGGCGCCTGCGCTGTCGCATGCGGCGTCCGGTGCTGCCGCCACGATCGACAGCGGCGCGCCCGCCACCATCATCAGCCAGCCGCCGCGGCGCGCGGCCGAGACCGCTGTGGCGGGGCCGCGCGCAGTGCCTCCGGCCGAAAGCGCCACTGCCATCGCGCCGAGTCGGGCACCGGCTACCGGGGGCAACCCGCGCCGGGTGGTCAGCGGGCAGGTCTACTCGTATATGAAGGACGGCGTGCGCCACTACACCAGCGCCCGTCCACGCCAGGTCGCCAGCATCGAAGGCCTGCGCACCATCCACTACAGTTTCATCGAGACCTGCTACGCCTGCGCTGCAAAGCCGGGCGTCAACTTCGGCGCGATCCGGCTCAACACCGCCGCCTATCAACAGGAGATCGCTTCGGCGGCGCGCGAGTTCGGCGTCGAAGAAGCCATCGTGCGCGCCATCATTCATGCCGAGTCCGCCTACAACCCGCTGGCGCTCAGCCGTGCCGGCGCGCAGGGCCTGATGCAGTTGATGCCGGGAACCGCGCGACGCTTCGGGGTCAGCGATGCCTATGACGCATCGCAAAACATCCGTGGCGGCGTGCAATACCTGTCGTGGTTGCTGAAGCGCTTCAATGGCGACCTCACCCTGGCCGCGGCAGGCTACAACGCCGGCGAGGGTGCCGTGGATCGCTATGGCGGCGTGCCGCCGTATAGCGAGACGCAGCGGTACGTGCAACGCGTCGGCGTGCTGGCCGGCCGCTATCGCGGGCAGGTCGCCACCGCCAACTGAGTGGCGTGCGGGCTGTCGGCATCGCCGCCGCAGGCCGTCCACGCGCTGCGGCGATCGTCAGTGGCGATGCCGGGCCGAGTCATCGCTGCGGGTATCTGCAGATGCGCAGGCAACAGTCGCGGTGGTCGTCGGCGCGCACTGCGTCACAGCCACACGCACGCGCACACGCCCGGTCATGCATGGCCTGCACAGCGCCGTGCACACCGGCCATTGCATCGCACAGGTCCGACTGCGTACATTGCATTGTCTGTGCATTAAGCGTTCCGCTACACTGCGGTCGATTCATCGCGGCTGGACCCCCCGCCAGCCGTTGGCAGCCTCACGCTACCTAATCAAGATCGGAGAGCCGGATGGCCAACGATGGGGTTAACGCACCTGCCGATACCGGGCGTCGTCGGTTTTTGACCGCGACAACCGCCGTGGTCGGTGCGGTCGGAGCAGGATTTGTTGCAGTTCCGTTCGTGAAGTCGTGGAATCCCAGTGCACGCGCCAAGCTGGCCGGCGCACCGGTGACCGCCGACATCAGCGCCTTGCAGGAAGGGCAGCGGCTGGTTCTGGAATGGCGCGGTCAGCCCATCTGGATCGTCAAACGTTCCAAGGCGATGCTCGATGCCTTGCCCTCATTGGACGACCGGCTCAAGGATCCCAAGTCCGAGAACAAGGACCAGCAGCCGGACTACGTGCTGAAGAACCCCGAGTACCGCTCCATCAAGTCCGATATCTCGGTCCTGGTGGGGCTGTGCACGCACCTGGGGTGCTCGCCCGAGATGGTGGCCGAGATCCGCCCCGAGCCCTACGACCCGCAGTGGAAAGGCGGCTATTTCTGCCCTTGCCACAAGTCGCGCTTCGACATGTCCGGCCGGGTCTTCGACGGCGTGCCGGCACCGATCAATCTGCTGGTGCCCCCACACCACTACGTCGACGACAACACCCTGGTGATCGGCGTCGATCCGGACGCTGCCGGCAAGTCGGCCAATAGTACGGGGGCTGCGTGATGAGCAATATCCTGGTCCGTACCGCCAACGGCGTGCTCGATTGGGTCAACGAACGCGCCCCCGGGCTGATGCCCACCTACCGCAAGCACATCAGCGAGTACTACGCGCCGAAGAACTTCAACATCTGGTACTACTTCGGTTCGCTGGCCATCGTGGTGCTGGTCAACCAGATCGTCACCGGCATCTTCCTGACGATGCACTACAAGACCAGCGCCGCCGATGCATTCGCCTCGATCGAATACATCATGCGCGACGTGGAGTGGGGCTGGCTGATCCGCTACATGCACAGTACCGGCGCCTCGCTGTTCTTCATCGTGGTGTACCTGCACATGTTCCGCGGCCTGATGTACGGCAGTTACCAGAAGCCGCGCGAGCTGGTGTGGATCCTGGGCATGCTGATCTACCTGGTGCTGATGGCCGAAGCCTTCATGGGCTACGTGCTGCCATGGGGGCAGATGTCGTTCTGGGGCGCGAAGGTCATCATCTCGCTGTTCGGCGCCATTCCGGTGATCGGCAACGGGCTGACCGAATGGATCATGGGCGACTACCTGCCCGGCGATGCCACGCTGAACCGCTTCTTCGCCCTGCACGTGATCGCCTTGCCGCTGGTGCTGTTGCTGCTGATCGTGCTGCACATCGGCGCGCTGCACGAAGTGGGCTCCAACAATCCCGACGGCGTGGAGATCAAGAAGGGGCCCAAGGGCAATCGCTGGGATGCGCACAAGCCGGCCGACGGCATTCCGTTCCATCCGTACTACACAGTGAAGGATCTGGTCGGGGTCGGGTTCCTGCTGGTGATCGCGGCCTTCATCATCTTTTTCGCGCCGGCCTTCGGTGGCCTGTTCCTGGAGCACGACAACTTCACCGAAGCCAATCGCCTGGTGACGCCGGAGCACATCAAACCCGTGTGGTACTACACGCCGTATTACGCGATGTTGCGCGTGGTGCCGGACAAGCTCGGCGGCGTGCTGGTGATGTTCTCGGCCATCGCCATCCTGTTCCTGGTGCCGTGGCTGGATCGCGCCAAGGTGCGCTCCATCCGGTATCGCGGCTGGATCTCCAAGGTGGCGCTTGGCGTGCTGGTGGTCTGCTTCGTATGGCTGGGCGTGATCGGCTCTGGTCCCGGGACCGATGCGCACGAGACCTACGTCGGGCGGGCGCTGACCTTCCTGTACTTCGCCTTCTTCATCACCATGCCGGTGTGGACACGGCTGGACAAGACCAAGCCGGTACCGGAGCGGGTGACCACGCATGACTAATCCCAACGTGACGTCATGGAAGTCGCGCGCGGTCGCGCTGCTGTGCGGCCTCACCCTGGCCACAGGAGCAATCGCGGCCGAAGGCGGAAAAGTGCAGCAGGCAGGCAACGACCTGGGCGACCGCGCGTCGTTGCAGCGCGGCGCACAGTTGTTCATGAACTACTGCTCGGGCTGCCACTCGCTGAAGTATCTGCGGTACTCGCGCATGGCCAGCGATCTGGGGTTGAGCGAAGCGGAGGTCATGACCAATCTCAACTTCACCGGCGCCAAGATCGGCGAGCACATCGAAGGCACCATGCCGCACGATGCGGCCACCAAGTGGTTCGGCAAGGCACCGCCGGACCTGACCTTGATCGCGCGCGTACGCGGCACCGATTGGGTCTACACCTACCTCAAGTCGTTCTATCTGGACCAGACCCGTCCACTGGGCTGGAACAATCAACTGTTCCCCAATGCCTCGATGCCCAACCCGCTGTGGGAGATGCAGGGCCTGCAGCAGGCGCAGTTCGGTCCGGTCGACAAGGCCACCGGCGAAAAGCCGGTGCAGGCGCTGAAGCTGGGGCAGCCCGGGCGGCAGACGCCGGTGGAGTTCGATCAGACCGTGCGCGACATCGCCAATTTCCTCGAGTATGCAGGCGAACCGGCTGCGCTGAAGCGGCAGAGCATGGGCGTGTGGGTGGTGCTGTTCCTGGCGTTTCTCACCTTCATCGCCTATCTGCTGAAGAAGGAGTACTGGAAGGACGTGCATTGATGGCCGCAGGCGTCCAGCCTGGGATGTGCGCAGCAGCCGACGGGTGACGGACGTGAGGTGCATCAGGCAGGTATCGCCCTCCCCCTTTCCCCTACGGGGTAGGGGGGAGGGCAAGGCAGCGCACGAGGCCGGCGTTGCCGACCCATCATTGTTACGCGATGCGGTCACACCGCGGCGATCGCGTGTGCCGGTGCGTGCCTGCATGACGCATCGAATGCGACCGGCGGCATTGGCCGGCGGTTATCGCGGCGAAAGCCATGCGTGGCAATCGCATCCGCATCGATGCGCCGTGCCCCGCCATCCACACCGTGTCTGCGCGGCGCGCGCGCTGACGTCCAGGCCTGACGCCCGGCAGATCCCGCTTCGCCGTTTTGTCAGCATCGTTGCGACATCGGTATCGGGTCAACGGGCTTCGCATCATGCTGCTGCCATCTCGTTCGCCTCCTGGCAGGCATGCGCTGCCGGCCTCCGCCCGGATCCCAGCGATGCCTGGCGCGCTCCTCATGTCGATACGCTGCCCCGGCATGAATCGGCCCTAGCACTCTTGGCTTTTGCGTGACGTGATTGCACACTCGATGGACCGTGGTGATGGTCGGCGTTGGGCCGGCCGCGCCGATGCGGCCGGCGGATTCCGGTCGTCGGAGAGCCTTGAATGGCGACGAGTGTGCGTATGCGCAATACCTTGACCTTGTTTTCGTCCAACGATGACGTGTTGTGCCACCGGGTCCGTCTGGTCCTGGCGGCAAAAGGGGTGACCTACGACCTGGTGCCGGTCGACCCGCAAAATCCTCCCGAAGATCTGATCGACCTGAATCCGTACCACTCGGTGCCCACCTTGGTCGAACGCGATCTGGTGCTGTACGCCGCATCGGTGGTCAGCGAATACCTGGACGAGCGCTATCCGCACCCGCCGCTGATGCCGGTCGATCCGCTGTCACGCGCGCGTCTGCGTCTGGCGATGCTGCGCATCGAACACGACTGGGTGCCGCAGGTGCAGGCGATCCAGCTCGGCAACAAGACCCAGGCAGAAGCGGGCCGCAAGCGTCTGCGCGAGCTGCTGACCGCATCGGTCCCGTTGTTCAAGGCCAGCAAGTTCTTCCTCAATCCGGAAATGAGTCTGGCCGACTGCGCGATGGCGCCGATCATCTGGCGACTGGAGGCGTTGGAGATCAGCCTGCCCAAGGACGGCAAGGCGATCGAGGACTACGGCAACCGGATCTTCCGCAATCCCGGTTTCATCCGCAGCCTCACCGAGCAAGAAAAGAAACTGCGCGACCTGCCGGGCTGATGCGACGACTGTATGCCAACAGACCGGCGTGCGCATGCATTGCCGCCGTTGCAGGTCGTGTCCGGGTAACATGACGTCATGAGCGAAGATTTCCCCCGCATGACCAGCCATCGCCCGTACCTGCTGCGGGCCTTGGTCGAATGGATCAACGACAACGGCATGACGCCGCACGTTCTGGTGGATGCAGGACTGCCCGGCGTGCAGGTGCCCGCAAGCGCCGTCAAGGACGGTCGGGTAGTGTTGAACATTGCCGAACGTGCCGTGGTCGGGCTGCAGGTCGACAATGAAGGCGTGAGTTTCACCGCGCGTTTCGGCGGTGTGAGCCATCCGGTGATGGTGCCGATGGCGGCCGTCCTGGCGGTGTACGCACGCGAGACCGGGCAGGGCATGGCGTTGCCGGACGATATCCCTGGCACCAGCAGCGAGCCGCCGGATCCCGGCGCGCCGCCGCCGAGTACGCCGTCTCCGGACGAGCCGCCCAGTGGCGGCAAGCGTCCGCATCTGCGCGTGGTCAAGTAGGCGCATGCCCGGCGGCGCTCCGATGCAGGTGGAGCGCGTTCGTCATGTCGATCGCGGCGAGCCGGACGCGTCCGGCATGTACGACTACGAGTACGAATACGACATCTACCGCTTCAGCGATGCTGCGACGTGCCTGGTTGCGCGCAGCTATACCGACACGCCGGCCGAAGTGCATTTTCTCAGCATCGAGGTAGCCGGTAAGTCGCGGCTGTTGCAGCCAGCCGATCTTGCGCATCGGCTATGCGGACTCGCGCAGGCGTATCTGCGCCGGGAAGGCAAACGGGAGATACGCTGGCTGAGCGGCCGGGGCGATGGCTATGAGCCGGTGCCCGGGGATTCCGCGCTGGAGCGGTGAGCTGGCTCGATGTGGGAAGCTGCCAAGCGTTCGGTGTCTATCGCCGCCGCCCGCGTGCAGCCACGCGCCGTTCAACGGCGGGCTACGGTCGGGCGTCCGCTTGCTGCTGCTACGCCCAGACTTCTGGACTCAAGACGTGGACGCAAGCCGCGTTGCCCGGCATGCCCCATCATTCCAGTCGCGGCTGGTCCGGATGCAGCGCCCGCACGGTGGCCACCTGTGGGCCGGTGAAGGCAACCAGCTGGTCGCCGCGCAATACCAGCTTGCCGCTATGGCGGTCCGCGCCGTCATAGGAATAGTCGAAGCGGAACGTACGCTCGAACCCCAGCCAGCCGTTGGGCATCCGGCAGATGCGCATGCCGGTGGCATGCACGCTCTGGTCCAGCCACTGCACATCGGCTGCGCGGCAGGCGTTGCGGCCGAGTATCTCGGCGCGCTCGGCGGCGGCGCGCGACGCGTTCCACAACGCGACCACCGCGGCGCCGACGATCATGAAGACGATGAGGCTAGGCATGCTGCCAATGTGCCACGCCATCGCTGGCACGACAATCGCGAACGCCTCGATGCGCTCCGCGTGGTGGCGGCTGCTGTTCGGCGTCGATGGCCTGCGCCGCCTTGCGAATGCTGCTTTGCGCTGCCGGCGAGGACGCTCGCCTGCCATCGATGGTCGGGGCGATGGTCGTCAAATGGCATCAGCCTGCAACGGCGATGCAACGCCGGATGCCGTAGTGCTCGCCACGGCGCCTGGGGAACGATCGACAGGCCCGTGGTGGCGCAGGACGCGTCGTTATGCTGCCAACTTGCTGTTCGGCAGGATCTGGTGGACGGGGCAAGGCTGCGCGCCGCCATGGAGCCCCCGCCGAGCGCGCGTGAATCCATTCACTCCCGCCGCAAACGCCGACTTGCATCGATGCCCTGGCGGCGCCATTTCCCAGGCACGTCTTCGCGTCGACATCCGTCCCACGCCGTCAGGCTGGCCATCCGCGACCGGTACCGTCCATGCATCCTGTTCTGCAGCAGTTTCACCCCGTGGTCGCCGGCTGGTTCGCGCAGACCTTCGCCGCGCCCACTCCGGCGCAGATTGCGGCGTGGCCGGCGATCCAGGGCGGGCGGCACACGCTGGTGGCCGCACCCACCGGTTCGGGCAAGACGCTCACCGCGTTCTTCGCCGCCATCGATGGTCTGATCCGCGACGGCCTGGCGCACGGCGGTGCGTTGCCCGACGAAACCCGCGTGGTCTACGTCTCGCCGCTGAAGGCCTTGTCCAATGACATCCACCTCAATCTGGAGGCGCCGCTGCGAGGGATCCGCGCGGCCTTGGCCGCCGAAGGGCTGCCGGATGTGGCGGTGCGCACGGCGGTGCGCACTGGCGATACGCCGCAGCGCGAGCGCGCCCAGGCGCGGCGGGTGCCGCCGCATATCCTGGTGACCACGCCCGAATCCCTTTACGTGTTGCTGGGGTCGGCATCCGGGCGCGATGCGCTGCGGCATGTGCGCACCGTCATCGTCGATGAAATCCACGCGGTGGCGGCCGACAAGCGCGGCAGCCACCTCAGCCTGACCCTGGAGCGGCTGCAGCGCCTGGCCGAGCGTCCGATCGTGCGCGTGGGCCTGTCGGCCACGCAGAAGCCGATCGAGACGGTGGCGCAGTTCCTGGTCGGGGTGGGCGAGGACGGTGCGGCGCCGCCGTGCGAGATCGTGGACATCGGCTATGCGCGTGCGCGCGACCTGGCCCTGGCATTGCCGCCCACGCCGCTGAGTGTGGTGATGTCCAACGATCAATGGCTGCAGGTCTACGCCGACGTGGCCGCGCTGGCGCAGCAGCATCGCACCACGCTGGTGTTCGTCAACACCCGGCGTATGGCCGAACGCGCCGCGCGGCATCTGGGCGATCTGCTCGGCAAGCAGTGGGTGGCCGCGCACCACGGCAGCCTGTCGCGCGAGACCCGCCTGCTGGCCGAACAACGGCTCAAGGCCGGTGAACTGACCGTGCTGGTGGCCACTGCCTCGCTGGAACTGGGGCTGGATATCGGCGATGTCGATCTGGTTTGCCAACTCGGCTCGCCGCGTTCCATCGCCACCTTCCTGCAACGCGCCGGTCGTTCGGGCCATAAGGTCGGCGGTACGCCCAAGGCGCGTCTGTTTCCGCAGACCCGCGACGAGCTGGTGGAATGCGCCGCGTTGCTGGACAGCGTGCGGCGCGGCGAACTGGATGCCTTGCGTGTGCCATTAGCGCCGCTGGATGTGCTGGCCCAGCAGATCGTGGCCGAAGCCGCCTGCCAGGATTGGGACGAAGATGCGCTGTTTGCGCTCGTACGGCGGGCATGGCCGTTCGCGCAGCTGAGCCGCGCCAGCTTCGACAGCGTGGTGCGCATGCTGTGCGAGGGCTTCAGCACCCGGCTTGGCCCACGCGCGGGTTATCTGCATCGCGACGCCGTGCATCGCCGGCTGCATGCGCGGCGCGGTGCGCGCATGACCGCTCTGACCTCTGGCGGCACCATCCCGGAAACCGGTGACTACAGCGTGGTGCTGGAGCCGCAGGCCGACAAGATCGGCACCGTGAACGAGGACTTTGCGGTAGAGAGCCTCACCGGCGATGTATTCCAGCTCGGCAATGCCAGCTACCGCATCCTGCGGGTGGAAGCCGGGCGCGTGCGCGTGGAAGACGCCAAGGGCGCGCCGCCGAACATTCCGTTCTGGTTGGGCGAGGCGCCAGGCCGCAGCGATGAGCTGTCGGTGGCGGTGTCGCGCCTGCGCGGTGAGATCGCGGTCCGGCTCGATCACGGCCCACATCAGGCAGCACGCGATTGGCTGTGCGGCGAACTGGGTGCGGCGCCGGAAGTGGCCCGGCAATTGGTGGATTATCTGGCGCAGGCCTGCGCGGCGCTGGGCGCCATGCCCACACGCCAGTGTCTGGTGATGGAACGGTTCTTCGATGCCAGCGGCGGTACCCAGCTGGTGATCCATTCGCCCTACGGCAGCCGCATCAACCGCGCCTGGGGGCTGGCGCTGCGCAAGCGCTTCTGCCGCACCTTCAATTTCGAGCTGCAGGCGGCCGCCACCGAAGATGCGATCGTGTTGTCGCTGTCCACCAGCCACAGTTTCGCGCTGGAGGACGTGGGCCGCTACCTGCATTCGTCCTCGGCCGAGCATGTACTGATCCAGGCGCTGCTGGATGCGCCCTTGTTTGGAGTGCGCTGGCGCTGGAACGCGACCAATGCGATGGCGCTGCCGCGCTTCACCGGCGGCAACAAGGTGGCCCCGCAGCTGCAGCGCATGAAGTCGGAAGACCTGCTGGCCACCGTGTTTCCGGACCAGGTGGCGTGTGCGGAGAACCTGGTCGGCGAACGCGAGGTGCCGGACCACCCGCTGGTGGCGCAGACGCTGGAGGACTGCCTGCATCAGGCCATGGACAGCGAGGGGTGGCTGCAGGTGTTGCGCGGTCTGGAGTCCGGCGCGATCACGCTGCTGGCACGCGATCTGGCCGCGCCCTCGCCGTTGGCGGCCGAGGCCTTGAATGCACGCCCGTATGCGTTTCTGGACGATGCGCCGCTGGAAGAGCGACGCACCCAGGCCGTGCAGGGCCGTCGCTACACGCCGCAGAGCAGCGACGATCTCGGCCGACTGGATCCACAGGCGATCGACGCGGTCCGCGAAGAGGCCTGGCCGCAACCGCGCGATGCCGAGGAAATGCACGAAGCGCTGGTCGGCCTTGGCGTGTTGCCGATCGAAGAAGCCACCGATCCGTCGTGGCAGGGCTGGTTGGCCGCACTTGCCGCCGATGGCCGCGCGAGCTGCCTGACGATCGGTGCGGCGCCCGCACTGTGGGTCAGTGCGGAGCGTATTGCGTGGTGCATGCCGTTGTATCCGGATGCATCGGCGCAGCCGCCGCTGCAGGCACCAACGGATTGCCAGGTGACCGACTGGCAGCGCGACCGGGCGGTGCGCGAAGTGTTGCGCGGCCGCATGGCGGCGGTCGGGCCGGCGCAGGTGTCGGACCTGGCGCGCGCCCTGCGCCTGTCCGAGAGCGAGATCGTGCCTGCGCTGGCGGCCCTGCAGCGCGAGGGCTATGTCATGGCCGGGCGTTTCACGGCTCAGGCGCCGCAGGAAGAGTGGTGCGAGCGCCACCTGCTGGCGCGCATCCATCGCTATACCCTGGGGCGGTTGCGGCGCGAGATCGAGCCGGTGTCGCAACGCGACTATGCGCGCTTCCTGTTCGAGTGGCAGCATCTGGACAACGCCGGCCGGGTTGCCGGGCCCGATGCGCTGGCCGGCGTGGTCGGTCAGCTGGAGGCGTTCGAAGCGCCTGCGGCAGTGTGGGAAAGCGAATTGCTGCCGGCGCGCGTACGCGACTACCAACCGGCATGGCTGGACGAGCTATGCACCGCCGGTCGCATCGTATGGGCGCGGCTGCGCCCCGGTGGCGGGCGCAGCGGTGCCGCGCTGCGGTCGACTCCGATCGTGCTGCTGCCGCGACGCGATGCGCAGCGCTGGAGCGCTCTGGCACGCAGCGCTGACGAAGACCCGCTGGGCTCGCGCGCGCAACGCGTGATGGAGGTGTTGCAGCAACACGGCGCGCTATTTTTCGACGAGATCGCAGATACCGCCCGGCTGATGGGCACCGAACTGGAAGACGCCCTGAGCGAACTGGTCATGCGCGGCCGCGTGCACTGCGACAGTTATGCGGGCCTGCGCGCGCTGCTGGTGCCGGCGTCCAAGCGACCGTCGGCGTTGTCGCGTCATCGGCGCCGCGCCACCGCCCTGGGCATTCGCGATGCGGGACGCTGGGCACCGGTGCGCGCCTTGCCCGAGCTGCCGCCGGCGGAAGCCGGCGAGCGTCACCAGGAGACGCTGGAGCACGTGGCGCGCAGCGTGCTGCGACGGTACGGCGTGGTGTGCTGGCGGCTACTGGAGCGCGAAGCCGCATGGCTGCCGCCCTGGCGCGAGCTGTTGCGCGTGTATCAACGCCTGGAAGCGCGCGGCGAGATCCGCGGCGGCCGCTTCATCTCCGGTCTGTCCGGCGAGCAGTTCGCGCTGCCGGAGGCGATCGCGGCCTTGCGTCGGGTGCGAGCGCAGGCGCCGCAGCAGCAGTGGGTGTGCGTGAGTGCGAGTGACCCGGCCAACCTGCTGGGCAGCCTGCTGCCCGGCGAGCGCATCGCGCGGGTGCCCGGAAACCGGGTGGCCTATCTGGATGGCCTGCCGATGGCGGCATGGGTGGGAGAGCGTTTCCAGCCGCTGCAGGAACTGACCGCTTTGCAGGGCGAACAGGCAGCGCGCTTGCTGCAGCGGGGGCCCGCTGCAGCCGAACCCAGTGCCTTGGAACAATGGCTGGCTCAGTCGCCAGGCACAGCCGCGGGCATGACGCTGAGCCGTGGAAACGGCCGCGACAGGTAGCGGCTGCCCGGTACCACCCAACGCCACGGCGCTTCCATCGCCTTGCGGATGCCGATGCGGGGCGTCGCCAGCGGCGCGCTCGGCGGCGGCATGCCGTCGTCTTCGATCCGCAGCCGCGCTGCGGCATCGGTCAGATCCAGCCCGTTGTCGGCCGCGGTCACTCCGAACGCCTGTGCCAGGCGGCCGGGACCGGTGGTTAATAGCGCGGTCGGCGCCGCGCCGCGCGCGGCCTGCATGGTCTGGAGGCCTGCCAGCGGCTCCAGCGCGCGGATCAGCACCGCATGCCCGGGCGCGCCGCCGCAGACGGCGTTGATCGCCCAATGCATGCCGTAGATGAAATACACGTACAGATGCCCATGGGTGCCGAACATCACCCGGGTGCGTGGCGTCATGCCACGGAACGAATGCGCAGCCGGATCCTCGCTGCCGCAATAGGCTTCCACCTCGGTGATGCGGCCACGGCGGCCATCGGCGCTGACCAGCACCTTGTTGAGCAGGCGCGGCGCCACCTCGCGGGCGTCGCAGGCATAGAACGTGCGAGGGAGCAGGGCGATCGGCATGCCGCCAGCGTAAGGGAATTGCCGTGACAGTCCTGCGGGCTGATCCGGACACGCCTTCGATCGGGTAGGGATTTTCCGAACGCGGTGGTCTCGGAGCGTCTGCTCTGTCACAAAAGCGCAGATCCAAATGGATGAATGGGCACATAACAGTGGGCGGCGTCTCAAGCGCGTTTTGCCCTCGCCGATAGCTATCAACGATTGATTAGATCAGCCGAACCGTCGCGATCGGCACGTGCAGCCCGTCGATCCTCCAGGCAATGCCTGCCGCCCGCGCACCCTTCTCACGAGAACTCCCAATGTTAGGCAACTTCAAAATCGGAACCAGGCTGATCGTGGCGTTTCTGATCGTTTCGGCGATCGGCGCATGCATCGGATGGGTAGGTTATTCCAACTCCGGTCGCATCAGCGAACTGTCGACTTCGCTGTACGAGCGCGAATTGCTGGGCCTTTCCCATGTCAAGGAAGCCAACATCAACCTGATCTACGCCGGGCGCGCGCGCGCCAACCTGCTGTTGGCCAGCAGTGCGGAAGAGCGCCAGTCGCACGTGCAGAACATCGACAAGTACACCGCCAAGGTGGTGGACTACATGACGCGCGCGCGCGGCAGTTTCCAGACCGAAGAGGGCAAGGCCAAGCTGGCGCAGTTCGACCGTGCCTGGCAGACCTATCTGGACGAGCGCGGTCGCTTCATCGAAGCGGCCAACCGCGAAGCGCTGCGCGAAGCCAACCCCGAACTCGCCGCGCTCTCGCGAGCGGTGCGCGCCAGTTCGGACGAAGTGGATGCCTTGATGACCGATCTGAGCGGCCTGCGCGAGCGCAGTGCGGCCTCGGCCAACGCCGAAACCGGCGCCATCCATGCGCGCAGCTCCAAGCTGTTGATCGCCATCATCTGCAGCGGCGTGCTGCTCGGCGCGATCCTGGGGCTGGTGATCAGCCGTAGCGTCACCGGCCCGATCCGTCGTGCCGTTTCGGTCGCCAACGGGCTGTCAGAAGGCGATCTGACCATGCAGATCGAGGTGCACGGCCGCGACGAAACCGCGCAGCTGCTCGAAGCCATGCGCACCATGGTGCAGAAGCTGTCGCAGGTGGTGGGCGAGGTGAACACCAGCGCCGAGACCCTGGCCAGCGCCTCCGAAGAAGTCAGCGCCACCGCGCAGTCCTTGTCGCAGGCGGCCAGCGAGCAGGCCGCCGGGGTGGAAGAAACCAGCGCTTCGCTGGAACAGATGACCGCCTCGATCAGCCAGAACACCGAGAACGCGCGCATCACCGACGGCATGGCCACCCAGGCCGCCAAGGAAACCATCGAAGGCGGCGAAGCGGTGGTGGCCACCACCCAGGCGATGAAGCAGATCGCGCAGAAGATCGGCATCATCGACGACATCGCCTACCAGACCAATCTGCTCGCGCTCAATGCCGCGATCGAGGCGGCGCGGGCCGGCGAGCATGGCAAGGGGTTTGCCGTGGTCGCCGCCGAAGTGCGCAAGCTCGCCGAGCGCAGCCAGGTGGCTGCGCAGGAGATCGGCGAAGTGGCCAGCTCCAGCGTGGAACTGGCCGATCGCGCCGGGCGACTGCTCGACACCATCGTGCCCAGCATCAAGCGCACCTCGGATCTGGTGCAGGAGATTTCCGCTGCGTCGGAAGAACAATCGTCCGGTGTCAGTCAGATCAATTCGGCGGTGGTGCAGTTGAGTCAGACCACCCAGCAAAACGCCAGCGCATCCGAAGAACTGGCGGCCACCGCCGAGGAAATGAGCGCGCAGGCCGAGCAGTTGCAGCAGAGCATGGCGTTCTTCCGGCTGGGCGGGCAGGGGCCGGCGACCACACCGCCCAAGCGCGGCCAGCAGGTTGCCGCACGACCGGTGCGCGCCGCCGGCACACGCGGCTGGCGCAGCAATGCCGCGCCGGCGTATGCGATGTCCGAAGGCCCGGACGAAGGCCAGTTCGCTCGCTTCTGAGGGATCACCGATGACTGCACAGACGTCCGATGCGATGCCCGGCGACGCCGACGTGGCCGCCCAGTACCTGACCTTCCAGCTGGATGGCGAAACCTTCGCCACCAGCATTCTCGGCATCCGCGAAATCATCCAGTACCGCACGCCCACGCCGGTTCCGTCGATGCCGGCCTGCGTACGCGGGGTGATCAACCTGCGCGGTGCGGTGGTGCCGGTGGTGGACCTGCAGGCACGGCTGGGCCGCGCCGACAGCGCCATCAACAAGCGCAGCTGCATCGTGATCCTGTCCACCGAGCAGGCGCAGGGCACGCAGGTGATCGGTGTGCTGGTGGACGCGGTCAACGCGGTCATCGAGCTGGCCGATCACGATATCGAGGCGGCCCCGGCGTTCGGCACGCATATCCGCCGCGATCTGCTGCGGGGCATGGGCAAGGTCGGCGAACGCTTCGTGGTGCTGCTGGACATGGAGCAGGTGTTGCAGGTGGACGAAATCGCCGGCAATACGGACGTACTGGCGGCCTGAACGCCGCCTCCGCGACGCGGCCAGACATCACATCCGCGTCCAAAGAAAATGGCTTCGCATCCGGACTGAACTAAGCGCTCTCGCGTTGCGGGCCTGTGCAGTGCAAGCGAACCGGATGTGATGCATCGGGGCGCCGTCACCACACCCAGGCCGATCGCGACGATCGGTAGAAGCCCACCCGGGCGCGACGGGCGTCACCGATAAAGCGTTCGCGCCCAGGTGCGCTTCTACGGCGGCGGCTGCGCGTTTTACGTTGCAACCCGCCCGGCGGATGCCTGCATCAGTCGTGCAACTGCCATCCGCTGAAGCAATGCACGCGGTTGCGCCCAGCCGCGATCGCCTTCTGCAAGGCGTGCCGTGCACGTGCCAGTAACGTGTTGGTTTCCCCGGCATCGCCCAGCGTTGCGGCGACCATGCCTGCGCTGATGGTCAGGGCGCCGGTGGGCCAGTGGGCGTCCTGGATCGTTTGACGAAGATCTTCGACGGCGCCCAGGACATCCCCGGCCGGGGTGGCCGGCAGCACCACGCAGAAACGATCGCCGCTCAGCTGCGCCACGATGGCCCTCGGCGGCAGGCGGGCTTCCAGCAGTCGGGCAGCCTGCATCACGGTGGCCTGTGCGGCGGCCGCGCCGGCCTGCAGCTTCTGCCGCTTGAATCCGTCCAGGTCGATCAGCACCAAGCCCAGCGCCTGCGTGGGTGGCGCATCGGCATCGTGCAGCAGCGCTTGCACGGCCTGCTCCAGACCGGCGCGATTCCATAGCCCGGTGGAGTGGTCGCGCAGGGCATCCAGCGCCACCAGGCTGGCCGCCTCCTGCAGTTCGATGGTGTGCACCACTTGCCGGGCCAGCGTGCGCAGCGCAGCGCGCTCGGCATCGGACAGCCGTCGCGGCGCATGATCCAGCACGCACAGCGTGCCCAGCGCGATGCCGTCGGAATTCAGCAGCGGCGCACCGGCATAGAAGCGGATCCGCGGCTCGCCGGTGACCAGGGCATTGTCGACGAAGCGCGCGTCCAACTGCGTGTCGGCGACCTCCATCAGCTGATCCGGTGCAAGGATGGCATGCGCGCAGAAGGACAAGGTACGCGGCGTCTCGCTGGCCTGCATGCCACGCCTGGACTTGAACCACTGCCGCTGCGTGTCGACCAGCGAAATCAAGGCCATCGGTGTGCCGCATGCCGCCGCAGCGCTGGCGGTCAGCGCGTCGTAGCGCGGCTCCGGCGCAGTATCCAGCAGCGCAGTCGCGTGCAGGGCCGCCACACGTTCGTCCTCGTTGGCGGGCATCGGCGCACCCCGGTAAGGCGCGAGCTCGCTGACCAATGGCGTCGTCTGGATCAGGGTCAACGCAGGTGCATCGGGAGTCTGCATGCAAGGCCTTCGAAACGAAGCGGCTTAGCGCCACAGGCGGCGTGGCGGCGCGGGGGCGATGAGCTCAGCGCACACGCCATCGTCGGGGAGCGGATGCCGGCCACCCCAGCGGCCGAGGCACGACCGGATCTTGCCATAGCGGCGGCACCGGCGAAGCGGCCGAGCCTGCAAGATCGTCCTTCAGGTCTTGCCGATTACTCGTCCTGGTCGTGCTGCCGGGTGGGGCGCCGGCTCTGTTCGTCGTGTACCTTCAGGTCTTCCTGCCCGGGGCGCTGTTTGGCAGCATCATCCTGCTTGCGCGATTCGCGGCTTTCGGCGACGCCGTTGGCATCGTCGGCAACATCGTCTGGCTGGCGTGGATGCTTGCTCATGGCTTGGGTCCTGCGTGACGGTGGCTGCCACGGTAGCGCGCCTGGCGTGATCTCCGTGCCATGGCGGCGCCGCATCAAACGCCGCACTGCCTGCGGCGGACGTCGCGTTCCACATCAAGCTGCCACAGCAAAAGGCCCCGAACGCAAGCGTTCGAGGCCCTTGGCTTGATGCGGTGGTGGAGCGGAAGGGGATCGAACCCTCGACCTTCGCGATGCGAACGCGACGCTCTCCCAGCTGAGCTACCGCCCCACGTACTGCGATTCTACCCACATGCCGGCGGCTTCGCCAAGCGAGAGACTGCGACCGAGCGCGCCGCGGAGCGCGATCGTGCCGGCATCACTCGCCGACCAGCGGGAACTTGAGGTCCGGGTGCTTGGCCTTCCACTCCTTGTACGACACCGAGCCTTCCCAGGCAGCGAAGGCCTTGGGGGTACGGCCACGGCCCGACCAGGTTTCGCCGGTATGCGGCAGCTGGTACTTCGGCTTCACTTCGCTGCGGCCGCTCTTGACCACTTCCTTGCGTGCGGGAGCGGTTCCCAGGTACGCGGCGATGTCGTTGCGTTGCTTGGTATTGAAGTGGTCGGCGAACTGCTCGAGCAGCGACACGATGGTGGCATGGGCCGAAGAGGCTTCGCTCGCACGCTCGGTTTTCTCCTGCTCCTCCAGCTTCTGCAGCTCGTCCAGCAGTTTGGCCTTGGCTTGCGCGATGGAATCCAGTTTTGAAGAGGTATTGCTCACAGAGGTATGGCCTCGGAATAAGAGGGGAGACGCCGCCCTAGGGCGCACGCCATTATGACACGCAGTCCTGCGGGCGGCCGCGGCCGCTGGCCGGCACGGCGGTGACGTCTGCAGTTCTTCACGGCTTCTGTTCGGCGACTTTCGCACCTTGGTCGTGTGCCTGCCCGGCGTGTACGCCTGGGCAGCGAGCCCGACCATCCAGGACGCCAGGAGGACACGATGCAGCATGCCGGCATGGCTTGCGCGACCACGCCAACGGCCGCATGGCTGCGGTTGTCTTCCGTCGTCGGAGCTGGCACATGAACGTGCACGCGGTCCATCCGCAGCGGCAGCTCGGCCCGGAGCCGACCTGCACGATGTACGCCAAGCCCGGGGTAGGCGGGTGAGCCTGAGCGCATACCGCCGCAAGCGCCGCTTCGACAGGACGAGCGAGCCGGAGCCGGGCGAGGCAGCGCCGGCCGGCCAGCGTGCGATCTTCGTGGTGCAACTGCACCATGCCAGCCGTCGGCACTACGACTTCCGCCTGCAGATCGGCGATGCCCTCAAAAGCTGGGCAGTGCCGAAGGGGCCGAGCTACGACCCCAAGGTCAAGCGCATGGCCGTGGAGGTGGAGGATCACCCGGTGGACTACGCCGACTTCGAAGGCGAGATTCCCAAGGGCGAATACGGCGGCGGCCACGTGGCGCGGTTCGACCACGGGGTCTGGGCCACCGATGGCGATGCCGAGGCGCAGCTGGTCAAGGGGCATCTGCGTTTCGAACTGTTCGGCAGCAAACTCAAGGGCGGCTGGCACCTGGTGCGTTCCGGCAAGCCGGCACGCCAGCCGCAGTGGCTGCTGTTCAAGGACGACGATGCCTATGCCGGCACGCTGGAGGCCGACGACCTGCTGGCCGACGTCGCCGCCGCGCCGGCGGCCGATACGCAGCGTGCCGGCGCGGGCAAGGCCAAGCGCAGGAAGCTGACCACGGTACCGTCGCCCGGCGCCGGCAAGCGCAGGAACTGGGCGGCGCAGGCGCTGGCGCTGGACGGCGCGCGCCGCGGCGCAGTGCCGGACACGCCGCACCCACCGCAGCTTGCGCAACTGAGCCAGACGCCGCCGAGCGGTGCGCAATGGCTGCACGAGATCAAATGGGACGGCTACCGCATCCTCGCCACGGTGACCGAAGGGCAGGTCAGGTTGTGGTCGCGCAATGCGCTGGAATGGACCGACCGGGCGCCGGAGGTCTGCGCTGCGATCCAGGCGCTGGGGGTGCGCTGCGCGCAGCTGGATGGCGAGTTGATCGCCGGCCGAGGGACCCGGCAGGACTTCAACCTGCTGCAGGCCACCCTGTCCGGCGAACGGCAATTGCCGTTGGCGCTGGCGGTGTTCGACCTGCTGCATCTGGATGGCGTGGATATCGGCCAGGCGCCACTGCGCGCGCGCAAACAGTTGCTGCAGCGGCTGCTTGCCGCCGTGCCGAATACGCATCTGGCCTACAGCTCGCATGTGGAAGGCGATGGACTGCAGGCATTTCGCGTCGCGGCCGAACAGCAGTTCGAAGGCATCGTCTCCAAGCGCGCGGATCGTCCGTATCGCGCCGGGCGCAGCGATGACTGGCGCAAGACCAAGCAACTGGCCAGCCAGGAGTATGCCGTGGTGGGCTATACCGCGCCTAAGGGCAGCCGGGCGGGCTTCGGCGCGCTGTTGCTGGCCACGCCCGACCCGGTGCATGGCTGGTTGTACGTCGGGCGGGTGGGGTCTGGTTTCTCCGACGAGCTGATGCGCGTGGTGATGCGGCAACTGGACGGCGGCGGCCGCACACCGACGGCGCATGTTCCGACGCACGAGACCGATCTGCGCAGCGCCACCTGGTTCGCGCCGCGTTTCGTGGTGGAAGTGTTCCACCGCGGCACCGGCGGCCAGCAGCTGTTGCGCCAGGCGTCGTTCAAGGCGCTGCGGCCGGACAAGCGGGTCGCGGACCTGAGCGATCCGGATGCAGCGAGGCACCCCAGTGCGGGCACGGCCAAGCCGGCGCATGCCAGGTCCGCCAGAGACGGCGCGCGGGCACCGGCGGCGCGCGCAACACCTGCTGCGGCGCCGGCGCTCTCCAGCCCTGCCAAGCTCATCTACCCGGACATCCGTGCCACCAAGGGCGATGTCTGGGACTACTACCAGGCGGTGATGGAGCATCTGCTGCCGCAGATCGCCGGGCGGCCGCTGTCGATCATCCGCTGCCCGAACGGCGCAGAAAAACCGTGCTTCTTCCAGAAACACCACACTGCAGGGCTGGAGCGGGTGAGCGCGGTCAGACTGAAAGAGGATTCCGGCGGCAATGGCGACTATCTGGTGGTCGAGGATGCCCCGGGTCTGCTGGAGCTGGTGCAGTTCAATGCGCTGGAGTTCCACCCCTGGGGCGCGCGGGCCGCACATGCCGGGATCGCCGACCGGGTGGTGTTCGACCTGGACCCGGGGCCGGACGTGGCGTTCGCCGAGGTCAAGCGCGCGGCCGCCGACATTCGCCGGCTGCTCGCGCAGCTGGAACTGGACTCGTTCCTGCGCGTGTCCGGCGGCAAGGGGCTGCATGTGGTAGTGCCGCTCAACCCTGGTTGCGACTGGGCGCTGACCAAGCGCTTCGCCAAGGGCTTTGCCGACGCCCTGGCGCAGTCGGAGCCGCACCGCTTCATCGCCACCGCGACCAAGCGCTTTCGCAACCAACGGATCTTCGTGGACTATCTGCGCAACGGGCGCGGCGCCACGGCGGTGGCGTCGTATTCGCTGCGCGGCCGTCCGGGTGCGCCGGTCGCCCTGCCGCTGGCCTGGTCGGAGCTGTCCAGGCTGCAGCGCGCCGATGCCTTCAGCCTGCGCGATGTGCCGGACCGGCTGCGGCGCAGGCGCAAGGACCCGTGGGCCGAGATCGATCGGATCCGGCAGAATCTGGCGCGCTGGGCGGTGCGGGAGTAGCGCGGCCGCAGCGGACTTGCGTCATCGCCATGCCGCCCCACGCAGGCGTGCGGGCCGATCAGCGCGCCGGGCTGGCGTCCAGCAACGGCAGCAGCTGTGCCTCCAGCAGGTCGCGGCGCCACTGTCCGAGGGCGGGGGGCCAACTGCGCTGGTCGATCAGGCTTTCCAGATGGCGGCGCGAGGCCAGCAGGCCATCGGGCACGCCGAGTTCGCCGCTGCGCTGGGCCACCGCTTCCTGCAGCCGCTTGAGTAAGGCCTTGTTGCCGTCGGTGGCGGCCTGGGCCAGCGGTGCATGCGCCTCGTCGGGCAGTGGCGTCACCAGCGCTTCCCACACCGCGTTGGCGAGCTTGCGCGGTGCCTTGGGGAACTTGTCGAACTGCTGCAGCAGCGCGTCCAGGTCCGCGGGCGGAAAGCGTGCCAGCTGGCTGGCCAGCTCGTTGTCCAGGATCCAGCTGCGTGGGCGATCGCTCTGGCGCGCCTGCAGGTCGCGCCACCGCAACAGGCGCAGCAGGCGCCGCTGCGCGGCCGGCTCCAGAAACTGTGCGGTGCGCAGGCTCACGTGCGGCCAGCGTTCACTGTCGTCGTGTTCGACCGTGGCGAGCAGGCGCTCGGCGTCTTCGGCCAGCCAGTCCAGCCGGCCCTGTGCCGCCAGGCGATCGTTGAGCGCATCGTGCAGGGCGAACAGGTAACGTACATCGTCGGCGGCGTATTCCAGCTGCGCGGGCGACAGCGGCCGGCGCATCCAGTCCGAGCGCGTCTCGCCCTTGGCCAGCAGGGTGCCGGTGATTTCCTGCACCAGCTTCTGGTAGCCCATGCCGCCGCCCACACCGGCCAGCGCTGCGGCGATCTGGGTATCGAACAGCGGACGCGGCAATGCGCCGCAGGCACATTTGAAGGTGACCAGATCCTCGCTGGCGCTGTGCATGACCTTGACGATGTCCGGCGCGGTCAGCCATGGCGCGAGCGCTGCGGTCATGCCTGGAATCAACGGGTCGATCAGCAGGATCTCCTCGCCGATGGCCATCTGCACCAGCGCCAGTTGTGGCCAATAGGTGCGTTCGCGAATGAACTCGGTATCCAGGCCGATACGCGATGGGCGCGCCGACTGCAGGCGCTCGCTCAACTCGGAGGGGTGGGTGATCCAGTGGGGCACGTGATTTCCGTCGACCGCAAGGGTTTGCGCAGAACGCGCAGAATAGCCTAACGTCGCGATCGCCTGTCGTGCGGCAGAGCACTGGAAGGGAGCAGGTGGTGGGCAAGTGTGGCAAGTGGATCGCGGTGTGGGCACTGGTCGCGCTGGGCCTGTGCGGCTGTTCGCGCGCACCGGCGCCGGCCGCGACACCGCAACCGACTGCCGCCGCGACGCCGAGCCAACCCAATGTCTCCATTGGCGGCGAAGAATCCGCCGAAACCATCGCGCAATGGCAGCCACCGGCGGTGGATCTTGGCGACGAGCCGCTGGCGCAGGCGCGCAAACGCGCTGCGCAGGCGCTGCAGGACGATCGCCTGTACCGCGACGCCGACGCTGCGATTCCGTTGTATCTGGCCATCGAGCAGCGTGCCGGCGGCGAGGATGCGGTGAGCCGTCGCGGTCTGGCGCGCGCGCGCGCGCGGCTGCTCGAACGCGGCCACGCGCTGCTCGCGCAGAGCGATCGCCAGCACGACGCGCTGGAGCAGGCGCGCGAACTGGCCGCGGTGGCGATGACATTGGCGCCGCAGGATCCGAACGTGCGCAGTCTGCAGCGCGAAGTGGAAACCGCCGAACGGGTCCTGGGTTTCAACCGCGCCGGCGAAGACGATCTGCGCGCCGGACGCCTGGGCGAAGACGGCAATGGCGCGCTGGCGAACTTCCGCGATGCCCAACACCTGGATCCGGACGATCCACGCACCCGCCAGGGTCTGGCGGCGGTGGAGAGCGCCTTGCTGGAGCGTGCCGAACGCGCGGCCGACGCAAGCGACTTCATCGGCGCGCGTTACTGGCTGCAGATGGCCGCACAGGTCCGCGACCGTGCGCCTGCCGTCGCCGACGCGCGTGCGCGTATCGAGCGCGTGCGGCGTGCGCAGATCGCCGGCTTGCACGATGCCGGTCTGCACGAGCTGACCTCGCCCCGAGGGCTCAAGGCGGCCGGCGAAAAACTGGCCGAGGTGCTGCGCATCGCCGATCCGGGCGACCCGATGGCGGGCGATCTGCGCCGCCGGCTGGAGCTGGCCACCCATTACGGCAGCTTCCGTCCCGGGCAGGTGTTCACCGATGGGCTCAAGCTCGGCGGCCGCGGGCCGCAGATGATCGTGGTACCGCATGGCGCCTTTCAGATGGGCGCCGGCGACGCCGAGCCGGGCGCCTCCGACAACGAACGTCCTGCTCACTACGTGCGCTTTGCACGGGGGTTCGCGTTATCGATCACCGAGGTGACGGTGGCCGAATTCCGCCAGTTCGTCGAGGCCACCGGCGCCCGTCCACGCGCCACCCGGCGCGGGCATTCGGTGGTGTACGACGAGCGCAGTGGCAATTTCATCCGCCGCAGCGGCGTGGACTGGCAGTCGGACTACAACGGCGCCCGGGCCGCGCCCAACAGCCCGGTGATGCACGTCAGCATTCGCGACGCCGAAGCCTATGCCGCCTGGCTGTCGGAGCAGACCGGCCGGCACTATCACGTGCCCAGCGAGGCCGAGTTCGAATACGCGGTACGTGCCGGTACCACCGGGCGCTATCCCTGGGGCAATGCGGGCTCGCCACCGGCGGATGCGGGAAACTTCACTGGCGGCAACGACATCTCGCGCAGCGGCCGGCACTGGAACAACGGCTTCGTCGGCTATGGCGACGGCTTCTGGGGGCCGGCACCGGTGGGCAGCTTTCGCGCCAATGCCTGGGGACTGCACGACATGGGCGGCAACCTGAGCGAGTGGGTGGCCGACTGCTGGCATGCCAGCTATCGCCGCGCACCGGCCGATGGCGCCGCGTGGTTCAATCCGGGGTGCCGGCAGCGCATGATCCGCGGCGGCAGTTGGGCCAACTCGCCGCAGCAGACACGTGCGGCGTGGCGGCAATCGCAGGACTCCGATACCACCAGCGCCCGCATCGGTTTCCGGCTCGCGCGCGGGATCTGAGCGCGCCCGCTCCAAGCCTGCGCCAGCGGCATCGGCGGGCTCGGGCTTGCATCGTGAGCGGCATGCTCCGTGCGTGGTGTGCGCGCAATACCCCTGTGGAGTAGGCAGCGGGTTGCGGCGGGAGTGGGCGTATCGCCAGGCGGTCACCAGTGCCGGGCTCTGGCTTAACCGCAGTGAACACGGCGTGCAGGCGGCGGAACTGGCTGGGATATGGCCGGTCCAAGCCGCAGCGCTCCTGAAGGACTGTGGCAATGAGCACGGGGATCAAGATGTTTCGTTGGGCCATGGCGATCCTGCTGATCGGTGGCAGCGGTTACGCCGTGGCGCGGCACCTGCAGGACGGCAATACCGCTGGCCATTACCGTTCGGTAGAGGTGATCCGGCCCGAGGGCACACCCAAGGCGATGGTGGTGGTGCTACCGGATAGCACCAACCCGCAGCAGGGCCAACGGCTAGCCGACATGCTGAGCGACGACGGCGCACTGGTGGCCGTGGTGGATACCGCGCGTTATCGCGCACAGCTGCGCGCGCGCCAGACGGACTGCAGCGCATTGGCCGACGACGCCGAACGGCTGGGCAAGAAACTGCTGCGTGCCGAGCACGTGGATGCCTTCCTGCCGCCGGTGCTGGTGGGGCAGGGCGATGGTGCGGTGCTGGCGCGGCAGGCGCTGGCATCGGCGGCGCCCGATGTGCTCGGCGGCGCAGTGGTGGCCGATGCCGGCAGCAGGGATCCGGGGCTGAACTGCGCGCGGGATGTGCCCGATGCCAACCAGGGGTTCCTGGACGATCTGGTCGATGACGCCAGCCCGATGCAGATCGCCGCCGCCACGCGCGGCCATTTCCAGGCCGCGCAGGCACAAGGCCTGGGCGATCTGCCGCTGGTGGAACTGCATGCGCCCGGCAGCGATCGCCTGGTGGTGATGCTGTCCGGCGATGGCGGCTGGCGCGAACTGGACAAGGGCATTGCCGCGCAGCTGCAGCAGCAGGGCGTGTCGGTGGTGGGCTGGAACAGCCTGCGCTACTTCTGGGCCAGCCGCACGCCACAGCAGATCGGCGTGGATCTGGACCGGGTCATCGCCGCCTACCGGCAGCGCTGGCATATCCGGCATGTGGCGCTGGTGGGCTATTCGTTCGGGGCCGACGTGCTGCCGTTCGCCTATCCCGATCTATCGCCGCAGCAACGCGCCGCGGTGCAGTTCGTCAGCCTGCTCGGTCTTGGTCACCAGGCCGATTTCAAGGTGCGCGTCGGTGGCTGGCTGGGCTGGCACAACGACGCCGAGCGCGATGTGGCGCCCGCACTGCAGGCATTGGACCTGCGGCGTGTGCAGTGCATCTACGGCACCGAAGAGAAGGACACCTTGTGCCCCGAGCTGCGCGCACGCGGTGTGGAGGTGGTGGCACGGCCGGGCGGGCACCACTTCGATCACGATCCGGTGGTGCTGACCCACCTGCTGATGCAGGGCTGGCAGCGGGCCGCACAGCTGCCAGCGCGGGGCTGAGCCCGAAGCGAACCGAAAGCCGCGCAGAGCGGGTCGGAAGCAGCGGCAACCGGGCAACGCAGCTGCCCGACGCCCTTGGGCTCGGCGATACGCGTGAACACCGCTAGCGCTCGCCGGGTTCCACACGCACCTCGATGCTGCCATCGGCCAGCTGTGCACGCAGACGTTCCCCCGGCGTTACGTCGGTGGCACTGCGGATCACCTGTCCGTCGGCGGGGCGGGTGACGATGGCATAGCCGCGTGCCACGGTGGCCAGCGGGCTCACCGCCTCCAGCGAACGCGCCACGCTGCGCAACCGGAGTTGATCGTGCTGCAGGCGTCGTTGCATGGCGGCCTGCGGATGCAGGGCACGCAGGCGCTGCTGCAGGTTGGCCAGGTTGCGTTGTGGCGTGTGTGCCTGCAGGCGCGTCTGCCCGCGTTGCAGGCGCGCCTGCAGGCGTTCCAGCACATGGGTCATGCGCCCGCGCAACCGACGTGCGGCCTCTTCCTGGCGGCGCTGCAGCAGGTGCAGTCGCGCCTGCGGGCTCTGTGCACGCAGCCGAAGGGCCAGCCGGTCGGCCCGCTGCATCGCGTTGCCCAGGGCGTGCTGCTGCAGCTGCGCAAGGCGCGCGCGCGCGCGCTGGACGCGCGCTGCCAGCTCGCGCTGATCGGGCACCAGCAACTCGGCCGCCACCGACGGGGTGGGCGCGCGTACGTCGGCGACGAAATCGCTCAGGCTGAAGTCGGTCTCATGGCCGACCGCCGACACCACCGGCGTCTGCGCGGCGGCGATCGCGCGCGCCAGGCGTTCGTCGTTGAAGGCCCAGAGATCTTCCAGCGAGCCGCCACCGCGGGTGATCAGGATGACGTCGTAGCGCCCGCACGCGTCGGCGCGCTGCAGCAGCGCAGTGATCTGCGCCGCAGCGGACTCGCCCTGTACCAGCGACGGGAGCAGGTCCACTTCCAGCAACGGAAACCGCCGTGCCAGCACGCTGAGGACATCGCGTACCGCCGCACCGCTGGGCGAGGTGATCACCGCCAGCCGGCGCACATGCGCGGGCAGGGCGCGCTTGCGCTCGGCATCGAACAGGCCTTCGGCGGCCAGGCGCGCACGCAGCGCGTCGAAGGCACGGCGCAGTGCCCCCTCGCCGGCCTCTTCCATGTGGTCGAGCACCAGCTGATAGTCGCCGCGTGCTTCATACAGGGTGAGCCGTCCGCGCGCGAGCACGCGCAGGCCTTCGCGCGGCTGGAACTTCAGCCAGGTGCTCTTGGGCTTGAACATCGCGCAGCGGATCTGCGCGCGCGCATCCTTGAGCGTGAAGTACAGATGCCCCGACGCCGGACGGGTGACGCTGCTCAGTTCGGCTTCCACCCAGACCAACGGGAAGCTGCCTTCGAGCAGGTCGCGCGCCAGCGTGTTGAGCTGGCTGGGAGTGAGGATCTGTTGGGTGCGTTCGGCCATCGCCGCATTATCCTGCAGCGGCGAAGATCCTGGGTGATCGGCTGCCGCGACGCAGGACCGCAAGCGGCGATGGAGCGCGCTGCGATTGGCCGGCGACCGCCGGTTCAGAGACCGTGCTGCGCCAGCGCCCAGCCCACGTGTTCGCGCACCAGCGCCGAGTCGTGGTGGCGGCGCGCTTCCAATGCAGACACCACCTCCGGCGTGCCGGGTGCGTTGCCCAGGCCGACGGCGATATTGCGCAGCCAGCGTTCGTGTCCGCTGCGGCGGATCGGGCTGCCTTCGGTGCGTTGCAGGAATTCGGCCTGGTCCCAGGCGAACAGCTGCGGCAGCGTCGCCACATCCAGGTCGTTGCGCGCGCGGAAGTCGGCCTCGTCGCTGCGCTTGGCGAATTTGTTCCAGGGGCAGACCAGCTGGCAGTCGTCACAGCCGAAGATGCGGTTGCCGATCGGCCTGCGCATCTGTTCGGGGATGGCACCTTCGTGTTCGATGGTGAGGTAAGCGATGCAGCGGCGCGCATCCAGCCGGTACGGGGCGATGATGGCCTGGGTCGGGCAGATGTCGATGCAGCGCGTACAGCTGCCGCAATGCGCGGTAGCCGGGGTATCGATCGGCAGCGGCAGATCCAGGTAGATCTCGCCCAGGAAGAACCACGAGCCGCCATTGCGGTCGATCAGACAGGTGTGTTTGCCGATCCAGCCCAGCCCGGCGTTGCGCGCCAGCGCACGTTCCAGGACCGGTGCGGAGTCGACGAAGACGCGATAGCCGAACGCGCCGATCTCGCCCTGGATGCGCCCGGCCAGCTTCTGCAGCCGGTTGCGCATCAGCTTGTGATAATCGCGCCCCAGCGCGTAACGCGCCACATAGGCACGCTTGCCGTCGTGCAAGGTGTTCCAGGCCTCGGTGTCGTCCTTGCGGCCGTAGTCCATGCCGACCGACAGCACCCGCAAGGTGCCCGGTACCAGCTCCTGCGGGCGCGCACGCTTGTCGCCGTGCTGGGCCATCCAGTGCATGGTGCCGTACAGGCCTTCTGCCAGCCAACTGCGCAGATGCGCCTCGTCTTCGCCCAGCTCGATGCCGGCGATGCCGCAGCGTTGGAAGCCGGCTTCGCGTGCGAGCACGCGGATGCGCGCGGCGGCATCGGCAGGGTCGGGGCGGGCGAGGACGGCTGACATGGCGACAAGTATAGAATTCCCGGCATGTACGCACCGCTCGCCCTGTACGACACCGCTGCCGCGCGCACGCTCGATGCGCAGGCCACCGCGCTGCTTGGCGGCGATGGCTACCTGCTGATGCAACGCGCCGGCCAGGCCGCCTGGCAGTGGTTGCAGGAACGCTGGCCGCAGGCGCGCCGCATCGTGGTGGTGTGCGGCACCGGCAACAATGGTGGCGATGGCTATGTGCTGGCGCGGTTGGCGCAGCGCGCCGGGCGCCAGGTGCGGGTGGTGCATCTGCCCGGGCAGGGCCCGGCATCGGAGCTGGCGCAGCGCGCCTGCACCGAGTATCTGGCGGTGGGCGGGAGTATCGACCTGTTTCCGTGTGCGCTGGCGCAGGCCGATGTCATCGTCGATGCGCTGTTCGGTATCGGGCTGAACCGCGCGCCGGATGCGCCGACCGCCGCGATGATCGAGGCCATCGATGCCGCAGGCAGCCCGGTACTGGCGCTGGATGTGCCCAGCGGTATCGATGCCGATCGCGGCGTGGCGTTCGGGGCCGCCGTCCGCGCGGATGCGACCTTGCAATTCATCGTGGCACACGTTGGCCTGCACACCGGCGACGCGCTGGAATATGCCGGCGAGTGCGGCCTCGCAGCGCTGGACGTGCCGCCTGCTGCATTCGATGGGCTGGCGGCTGTCGCGCATGGCTGGGAACGCGGGGCCCTGGCGGCGCAGCTGCGCCCGCGACGGCGCAATACCCACAAGGGCGAGTCTGGGCGCGTGCTGTGCGTGGGCGGCAATCTCGGCAGCGGCGGCGCCATCCTGCTGACCGCCGAGGCGGCGCTGCGCAGCGGTGCCGGGCTGGTGCAGGTGGCCACGCGCGCCGAGCATGTCGCGCCGCTGCTGGCACGCTGCCCCGAAGCGATGGTGCGCGCAGTGGAGGCCGGCGAGGATATCGCTGCACTGGCCGATGCCGCCGATGTGGTCGCGCTCGGGCCGGGGCTGGGCCAGGACGCCTGGGCGCAGGCGTTGTGGCAGGCGGTCCTGGCGACCGGGACGCCGGTGGTCATCGATGCCGATGCCTTGAACCTGCTGGCCAGCGATGCGCTGCCCAAGCGCGGTCCGCGCGTGCTCACCCCCCATCCAGGCGAGGCCGGGCGCCTGCTCGGCCTGTCCACCGCGCAGGTGCAGAACGACCGCCAGGCGGCCGCGGCCGCGCTGGCGCAGCGCTACGACGCGGTGGTGGTGCTCAAGGGCGCCGGCAGCGTGGTCGCCGCGCCGCACGCGACGCCGCGCATCATCGGTGCCGGTAACCCCGGCATGGCGGTCGGTGGCATGGGCGATCTGCTGACCGGTGTGATCGCGGCCCTGCTGGGGCAGGGCTGGTCGCCCTTCGATGCCGCCAGCCTGGGCGCCTTGCTGCATGGCTGCGCCGGCGATGCGGCCGCGCGCGATGGCGAGCGCGGGCTGCTGCCAACCGACCTGCTGCCGCACCTGCGCCGCCTTGCCAACTCCGGAACCCTTTCATGACCCAGCTCGACGCCCACCTGGTGGATGCCGATGCCACCGAGACCCTGGGCCGCGCGCTGGCTGCGGTGCGGCCAGCCAACGCGGTGGTCCAGCTGCACGGCGACCTTGGCGCCGGCAAATCCACCCTGGCGCGCGCCTTGTTGCGGGCACTCGGTGTCACCGGTCCGATTCGTAGCCCGACCTATACCCTGATCGAGCGCTATCCACTCGCTACCGGCGATGAAGCCTGGCATCTGGATCTGTACCGCATCGGCAACGCTGGCGAACTGGATTTCCTCGGCCTGGACGAGGGCAGCGCCAGCCTGTGGCTGATCGAATGGCCCGAGCGGGGTGCGGGTGCCCTGCCGCCGGTGGATCTGGACGTCGAGCTGGCAGTCGATGGGGATGGACGACGTGCCTGCCTGACCGGCCGCAGCCGGATCGGCCATGCATGGCTGCAGGCACTGACCCAGCAGGGCGAGTTGCGGCCTCTTTTTGCTGGCGAACAGGAGGAATGAACGCCAGGTTACGGATTATTAAGGGAAATCACCTTGCAATTCACATGCATGGATGATTGAATCCAGCGCCATGACACCGGGGACCCGCCAACTCTGTCTTGCAGCCCTGACCGCCAGCCTTAGCCTGGCGGTTTTTGCTGCCTGGGCCGGCGAAATCAAGGGCGTCGGCGTGACCACCGGTGCCACGGGCACGCGCGCCGAAATCCAGCTCGCCGGCAGTGGCGGTTTCAAGACCTTGTCGTTGGCCAATCCCCATCGCCTGGTGGTGGACTTTCCCGATTCAGCTGCGGCACGCGGGCTCAAACTGCCGGCCGCCGCCGGCCTGGTGACCTCGGTCCGCACCGGGCAGCCGGTGCCGGGCACGTTCCGGGTGGTGTTCGAACTGGCAAGCCCGGTCACCGCGCTGAAGCCGCAGATGCAGACCCTGGGCAGCGCCTCGACGCTGGTGATCGAATGGCCGGGCGATCCAATGCCGGTCGCCGTGGCGGGGGCCGCCTCGACGGTCGGCGCCGTGCCACCGCCCCGCCCACTCAATGCGCAGGCCGAAGCCGCGCGCGCCACTGCGGCTCTGGCCGCCTCCGCCCAGCGTGCCTCGTCCGCGCCGTCGCCGGCTCCGACACCCGCGCCCACCGCTGCTCCGGTGCCGGTTCCTGCATCTGCCATGCCCACCGTCACCCCGGCCGCAGTTCCCACCACGGTGGCCACCGGTGTGCCCACGCCGCGTCCGGGCACGGCTGCGGCGGGCTCCACCGGTAGTCCTGCGGCGACGTCCGCATCCGGCGTCGTGCGTGCGGTCGGTCCGGCTGGTCAGGCGAGCGGCGCCGGTGGCGCGACGGCGGCAGCCATTCTCAACGGCGGCAGCGCACCGCTGGGCGCTGCCGTTGCTGGCGCAGCCGCGCCAGGCGTGGCCGCAACGGCGCCAGATAACGAACCACCGCCGCGCCCGGTGCTGCCCAGCGAAGCGGCGCGGGTCAAGATGGCAGCGGGCATGCGGCCGCTGATCGTGGCCATCGATCCTGGCCATGGCGGTCAGGATCCGGGCGCCATGGGCCCGACCGGCAAGCGCGAGAAGGACGTCACATTGGCGATCGGGCGCGAGCTGGCCCGGCAGATCAACGCCACGCAGGGTATGAAGGCCTACCTCACCCGCGATACCGACGTCTTCATTCCCTTGCCGATGCGTGCGCAGAAGGCTCGTGCCGCCAAGGCCGACATCTTCATCTCCATACACGCAGACGCTGCCGAAAATCGCAGTGCCACCGGCTCGTCGGTGTATGTGCTGTCGACCAAGGGCGCGTCCTCGCAACGCGCGCGCTGGCTGGCCGACAAGGAAAACGCCGCCGATCTGGTCGGCGGCGTGCGCCTGCAGCAGACCGAATCCACTCTGGCCAACGTGTTGCTGGACCTTGCCCAGAGCGGCCATATGAAGGCCTCCGAAGATGCCGCCGGTCATGTGCTTGGGGGGCTCAAGCGCATCGGCAACAATCACAAGCCGCAGCTGGAACGCGCGAATTTCGCGGTGCTGCGTACCTCGGACATGCCGGCCATGCTGGTGGAGACGGCCTTCATCTCCAATCCGGACGAAGAGCGTCGCCTGATCGACCCGGCCTACCAGCGCAAGATCGCCTCCGCCGTGCTGGATGGCATCGATACCTTCTTCACCCGCCAGCCGCCGCCGGGCACGCTGTTCGCCGCGCGTGCGCAGGCCGAGGCCGATGCCGCCGCAGGCACCGTGGCCGGCGGCAGCCGCTGACGCGCTCGGCTATCATTCGACACCGATTCCCGTGAGATCGGCGCCTGTGCGCCGACCGGTCGCCGTGCCGAGGTCCGTCTTGTCCGTGTCACCCCCGATGTTGTGCATGCCGCGCCCCTGGCGCCCGGGCGTGCGCTGATGGCGATCCGTCAGCTGCCCGAGATCCTGATCAACCAGATTGCCGCCGGCGAAGTGGTCGAGCGGCCTGCCTCGGTGGTCAAGGAGCTGGTCGAGAACGCGCTCGACGCCGGTGCCACCCGCGTGGACATTGATCTGGAAGAGGGCGGCGTACGTCTGATCCGCATCCGCGACAACGGCGGCGGCATCACGCCGGAGGAACTGCCGCTGGCAGTATCGCGGCACGCCACCAGCAAGATCGCCTCGCTGGACGACCTGGAAACCGTCGCCACGCTCGGATTCCGTGGCGAAGCGCTGCCGTCGATCGCCTCGGTCAGCCGCTTCAGCCTGATCTCGCGTCGCCACGATGCCGAGCATGGATCTGCGCTGCAGATCGACGGCGGGCGCCTGGGCGAGGTGACACCCCATGCACACGCGCCCGGCACCACCGTGGAAGTGCGCGAGCTGTTCTTCAACGTGCCGGCACGGCGCAAGTTCCTGCGCGCCGAACGCACTGAGCTTGGGCATATCGAAGAGTGGCTGCGCTCGTTGGCGCTGGCGCGGCCTGACGTGGAATTGCGCGTCTCGCACAACGGCAAGCCGTCGCGCCGCTACAAGCCGGGCGATCTTTACTCGGATGCGCGGCTGGGCGAAACCCTGGGCGAGGATTTCGCACGACAGGCGCTGCGGGTCGACCACAGCGGTGCCGGCCTGCGCCTGCACGGCTGGGTGGCGCAGCCGCATTACTCGCGCGCCAGCACCGACCAGCAATACCTCTATGTCAACGGCCGCTCGGTACGCGATCGCAGCGTGGCACATGCGGTCAAGATGGCCTATGGCGATGTGCTGTTCCATGGCCGCCAGCCGGCCTATGTGCTGTTCCTGGAACTGGATCCGGCGCGAGTGGATGTCAACGTGCATCCGGCCAAGCATGAAGTCCGTTTCCGCGAGGCGCGGCTGATCCACGATTTCGTCTACCGCACCTTGCAGGACGCGCTGGCGCAGACACGCGCCGGTGCCACGCCCAACAGCATCGGCAGCGATGTGGCGGGGGAAGCGCTGGCTGTACCGGGTGCGCTGGGCAGTGTCGGCAGTGGTGGCGGCAGTTACGGCGCTGGTGCAGGTGGTGGTGGCTCGGCCGGCTACGCCAGCTGGCGGCCGGCGCAGACGCCGCTGGGCCTGCGCGTGGACGAGGCGCGTGCGGCCTACAGCGCGCTGTACGCACCGCCCGGCAGCGCTGCGCAATCCTCCAGCGATGTGCCGGTGGCCTCCGGCAGTGGCCTGCCGCCCACCGCCGCCGACAGCGGCGTGCCGCCATTGGGCTATGCCGTGGCGCAGCTGCATGGCATCTACATCCTGGCCGAGAACGCCGAAGGCCTGATCGTGGTGGACATGCACGCCGCGCACGAACGCATCGGCTACGAACGCCTGAAGAACGCCCACGACAGCATCGGTCTGCATGCGCAGCCGTTGCTGGTGCCGATGACGCTGGCGGTGGGCGAGCGCGAGGCCGATACCGCCGAGCGCGAAGCGGCCACCCTGGCCAGCCTGGGCTTCGATGTCACCCGTGCCGGCCCGCAGTCGCTGCACGTACGCAGCATTCCTGCCCTGCTGGCCAATGCCGAGCCTGAGGCCTTGCTACGCGATGTGCTGGGCGACCTGCGCGAGCATGGACAGAGCCGTCGCATCGCCAGTGCGCGCGACGAGCTGTTGTCGACCATGGCCTGCCACGGCGCGGTGCGCGCGAACCGCCGTCTGAGCGTGCCGGAAATGAACGCGCTGCTGCGCGACATGGAAGCCACCGAACGCTCGGGCCAGTGCAACCATGGCCGACCCACCTGGGCTCGGTTTACGCTGGGCGACATCGATCGCTGGTTTCTCAGGGGGCGCTGATGGGGATGCACTGGAGAACGCGGTGGCTGCCGGGGTTGCTGGTGACAGCCGCCTTGATCGGCTGCGGACGCGAAACGCCGTCGCCGGCTGCACCCGCCGAACTGGACAAGACATTCCTGGCCGACAACGCTGCATGGCGCGAGGAGCGGCTGCGGGAGCTGCGCGCGCCCGATGGCTGGACCAGCCTGGTCGGCCTGCACTGGCTGACGCTGAAGGCGCATTACATCGGCAGCAGTGCCGACAGCGGCATCAGGCTCGCGGTCGGGCCGCCGAAGATGGGCATGGTGGCCACCGAGGGCAGGACGGTGTGGTTCGTGCCCGAGCGCGGCGCCGCACTCACCGTCGATGGCAAACCGTTGAGCGGCAGGATTCGCTTTCAGTCCGATCGCGATCCGCAGCCGACCACGATCCGTTTCGATGACGGCAAGGGTGTGCTCAGCCTGATCCAGCGCGGCGATCGCTACGCGCTGCGGGTCAGGCATGCCGATGCGCCATCGCGCACGAATTTCGCCGGGCTGGAGTACTGGCCGCTGGACCCGTCCTGGCGCATCACCGCGCGCTATGTGCCCAACGATGTCGGCAAGACCATCCCGATCGTGGACATCGTCGGCATCACCAGCACCCAGGCCAATGCCGGTGCGATCGAATTCGAGCGCGATGGCAAGACCTATCGCCTGGAGACCATCGGCGAGCCTGGCCGCCCCGGCTTCGTCGTGTTTGCCGATCGCACCAGCGGGCACGGTAGCTATCCTGCAGGGCGCTTCCTGGATCTGGACGTTCCCGACGCCTCCGGACATGTGGTGGTCGATTTCAATCGTGCCTACAACCCGCCGTGTGCGTTCACCCCGTTCGCGACCTGCCCGTTGCCGCCACCGGAGAATCGCATCGATCTGGCGGTGTCGGCGGGCGAGAAGGCCTACAAGGTGCCGCACTGACGTGGCCAGGGGAACGTGATGACAGCGGTTGCGATGACAGCGCGCGTGCCTGCGCGGCTCGCCAGTTGGTGCGGCCGGGCGCTGCTGGTGCTGTCGCTGTGGAGCGGAGCGGTGGCCCCGGGCTGGGCACGCACCGCAGCCGATGCGCCTGCCGGCCCGCCGGTGCCGCTGCTATGGAAGGTCGATGGCAAGGGCGGCACGGTGTACCTGCTGGGTTCGTTCCATGTGCTCAAGTCCAGCGACTATCCGCTGTCGCCGGATGTGATGCAGGCGTTCGCCAAGGCCGACCGGCTGCTGTTCGAGCTGCCGCCTGCGGATGCGCAATCGCCGCAGCTGGCCGCGCGCATGCTGCAGGTGGCGCGGCGCACCGACGGGCGCACGCTGCAGCAGGCGCTGGATGCCGCGACCTGGCAGGCGCTGGGCAGCTACGCGCGCCGGCACGGCATGTCCATCGACGCGCTGCAGCCGCTCAAGCCGTGGTTCGTGGCGCTGTCGATCAGCCTGGCCGAGATGGCACGTCAAGGCATGAACGCGGACGCAGGCCTGGACCGTTACCTGATGCAACAGGCGCAATCCGCTGGCAAGCCGGCCGGCGGGTTGGAACGCGCCGAGGAACAACTCGGCCTGCTCGACGGCATGACGCCCGTCGAGCAGCAGCAATTGCTGGAAGAGGCGCTGGACGAGGTCGATAGCAGCGACCAACTGCGCCGTTTGCACGCGGCATGGCGCAACGGCGACGTGCACACGCTGACCACGCAGATGGCCCAGGACATGCGCAGGCAGTATCCGGCGCTCTATCAGGACATCAACGTCGAGCGCAATGCGCGCTGGGTGCCGCGCCTGGAAAAACGACTGGGCAAAGGCAGCGGAACCACGCTGGTGGTGGTCGGTGCGCTGCATCTGCTGGGCAACGACGGCGTGGTGGAGCGCCTGCGCGCACGCGGCTACCAGGTGCAGCGGATCTGTTCGGCCTGCGCGACGCAGGCCGACGATTGACGGTCCGCGCGTAGCGCCGCTGGGCGCTACGCTCACCGCTCGCTCAGCCGCGGTTGCGGGCCTTGCCGACGGTGCCGCCGTGGCTGCCGGAGGACCCGTGCGTGCCGGTGCCCATCGGGCCGCTGCCCATGCTGCCGGAACCCGGCGAGGAAGGCGGGGTGCCGGGACCGCCCGGACGGCCGAAGCCGGCGCCGAAATTGCGCTGGAATTCCTGCCACAGCTCCAGGTTGCGCTCGGTCAGCTGATTCATCATCGCCCATGGCGTCTGCCCGAGCAGGTTGCCCATCTGCTGACGGAATTGCTGCTGCTGGTCCAGGAAGACCTGCATGCTGCGCTCCAGGTAGTTGCCCATGAAGCCTTGCAGCGAGTCGCCGTAGAACCGGATGATCTGGCTCAACAGCTGGGTGGAGAGCATTGGCTCGCCGTCCTGCTCCTGGTCGGCGATGATCTGCAGCAGAACGGCGCGGCTGAGGTCTTCGCCGCTCTTGGCGTCACGGACCTCGAACTCTTCGCCGTCGATGATCAGCTGGCGTACGTCTTCAATCGTGATGTAACTGGAAATCTCGGTGTCGTAGAGACGGCGATTGGGATACTTCTTGATGATGCGAAGTCCGGCCATGGAACGTTCACTCACAACGATAGTGCGCGCAGGATGGCGCACCGCAGCAGCGGTTGCAACAGTCAAAACGCCTTATTTGCTTAAGCGGACACATAAAAAATGTTGCGCAGCATGGATTTCTGAGCAAATCCATGCTGCAGCGCAAAGTCGCAGCAAAGTCACCAGCCCATGTGATGGCCGCCGTTGATGTCCAGATTCGATCCGGTGATCCAGGCGGCCTCGTCCGCAACCAGGAACGCGACGGCATAGGCGATCTCTTCCGGACGCCCCAGGCGGCCGGTCGGGATGTCGGCCACGATCTTGGCGCGCACCTCGTCCGGCACGGCCATGACCATGTCGGTGGCTACATAACCGGGCGAGACCGTGTTGACGGTGACCCCGAAGGCGGCGTTCTCGCGCGCGAGCGAGATGGTGAAGCCGTGCATGCCCGCCTTGGCCGCAGCGTAGTTCGCCTGCCCGTACTGGCCCTTGAGCCCGTTGATGGAGCTGATCTGGATCACCCGCCCCCAGCTGCGCTTGCGCATGCCCTCGATCACCGGGCGGGTCACGTTGAACACCGAGTTGAGATTGGTGTTGATGACGTCGTGCCATTGTTCGGCGGTCATGCGGTGGAAGGTGGTATCGCGGGTGATGCCGGCATTGTTGACCAGGATTTCGATCGGCCCCAGCGTGGCTTCGACCTCCTCGACCAAGCTGCGCGCATGCTCGGAAGAGGCCACATCGCCGCGGAACAACGCGACCTCGTAGCCCTGCGCCTGCATGCGCTGTTGCCAGTCCTGCGCCTTGTGCTGATCGCGGAAATTGCTGGCGACCCGATGGCCCTGGTCGGCCAGCCGCTTGCAGATGGCGGTGCCGATGCCGCCGGTGCCGCCGGTGACCAATGCGACGCGAGATGTCATGACGACTCCAATAACGGGTGAGACGGAGGGCGATCAGGGCAGGGCGCAGACAACTCGCCCCGCTGTCGGTGCTGGGGCGCAATTCTAGTCACGCAGCGGCAGCGATGTGCGCATGCGCAGGTCCAGCGTAGGCGTTGCAGGCAGCCGTTCCGGCAGGAAATGCTGCACTGCCTGCTGCAGCAGGGCATCCACGCCCGCATGCCGCGGCAGTGTGGCGGGCAGCTGACCCAATGCTTGCCAGGCCGCGCGCAAGGCGGGCAGCGGGTCGTCATCGTCCAGCGCTGGCGCGGCGTGCGACTTGGACAGCTTGCGGCCGTCGCCATCCAGGATCAGCGGCAGGTGCAGGTAGCGCGGCTGCGGCAGGCCCAGTGCGCGTTGCAGCAGTACCTGGCGCGGAGTGGAGTCCAGCAGGTCCGCGCCGCGGACCACATCGGTGATCGCCTGGGCCGCATCGTCCACGACCACCGCCAGCTGGTAGGCCCAGTAGCCATCGGCGCGGCGCAGCACCACATCGCCCACCTCCGCATGGACATCCTGCACCACGCGCCCCTGCAATGCGTCCTCGAAGGCGACCGGCGGCTGCGGCGGTACCCGCAGGCGCACCGCGCGGCGTTCGCCCAGCGCCGCGACGCAGGCGTGGTGAATACCGCCCATGCCGACCAGATCGGCGCGGCTGCAACTGCATTCGAACGCCAATCCGGCATCGAGCAGCCTGGCGAGCGCGGCGGCATAGTGCGCGTCGCGCTCCGACTGCCGGATCACCGGCAGGTCCGATATCAGGCCGAAGGCGGCCAGGGTGCGCAGCTGGCGCTCGGATGCACCGGCTTGCGCGCGCGGTGGGTCGATATCTTCGATACGTACGCACCACCGGCCACCGGCGTGGCGGGCGAGCAGCCAGCTACCGAAGGCGGCCATGAGGGAGCCGAAGTGCAGGGGGCCGGTCGGGGAGGGCGCGAAGCGGCCGAGATAGGGGGACGGGGGCATGGGCAGCTGAATCGTCGGTCAGGTGCGCGCTTGATTTCAAGCCGCGATGTCCGCAGATCGCCAGCAGTTCATCCTTAGCATCAGTGGAGCCCGCGCGCCATGTTCAACCGCATCTTCCTGTTCCTGCTGACCAACCTGGCGGTGTTGATACTCGCCGGTATCGTCATGTCGGTACTGGGCGTCAATTCCGCCCAGATGGGCGGGCTGCTGGTCATGGCCGCCATCTTCGGCTTCGGTGGCTCGTTCATTTCGTTGCTGCTGTCCAAGTTCCTGGCCAAGCGCAGCACCGGCGCGCAGGTGATCACCGAGCCGCGCACGCCCACCGAGCGCTGGTTGCTGCAGACCGTGCGTCGGCAGGCCGAGGCTGCCGGTATCGGCATGCCGGAGGTGGCGGTCTACGAAGGCCCGGAGATCAACGCGTTCGCCACCGGCGCCAACCGCAACAACGCGCTGGTGGCGGTGTCTACCGGCCTGCTGCAGAACATGAGCCAGGATGAGGCCGAGGCCGTGCTGGGGCACGAGATCGCGCACGTGGCCAATGGCGACATGGTGACCATGGCGCTGCTGCAGGGCGTGCTCAACACCTTCGTGATCGTGCTGGCGCGGGTGGTGGGCGGCATCATCGACAGCGCCCTGGCCGGCAATCGCGAGGGCGGGCGTGGCTTTGCGTACTACGCCATCGTGTTCGTGCTGGAGATGGTGTTCGGGCTGTTCGCGACCATGATCGCGATGTGGTTTTCGCGTCGCCGCGAATTCCGTGCCGATGCCGGCGGCGCGCAGCTGGCCGGTCGCAGCAAGATGATCGCCGCGCTGGAGCGCCTGTCGCTCAACCACGGCCAGAGCACCTTGCCCTCGCAGGTGCAGGCCTTCGGCATTTCAGGCGGCGTGGGCGATGGGCTGCGTCGGCTGTTCCTGAGCCATCCGCCGTTGACAGAGCGCATCGCCGCGCTGCGTGCGGCAAACGGCACCGCGATGTAACCGTCGGGCCGGCCGCAGGCAGATCGAGAACAAGAAACCCGCCTCGGCGGGTTTTTTTGTGGCGCCACTTCCCGGTCGGGTACGCTCAGCCGAACTCGTAGTTCATCGCCGGGCCGGTGGGAGCGACGAAATCGCCCTGCACATAGTCCACCCCGGCACTGAAGAAGCTGCTCATCGATTGCGCATCGGCCACGAACTCGGCCACGGTGAGGATGCCGGCCGGCTGCGCGCGCGAGGTGATCTCGCGGATCTTCTCCTGGCTTTCGCGGGCGGAGGCGATCTCGCCGGTGATGCCGCGGTCCAGTTTCAGGAAGGCCGGCTGGAAATGCGCCAGCAGCTGGAACGAGTCCAGTCCCGAACCGAACTGCTCCAGCCCGACCTTGCAGCCCATCGCCGAGACCGCCGCGAGGAACTGCTGGGCGTTGCGCAGGTGGGTGAAGACTTTCGACTCCGGGGTCTGCAGCCACAGCCGTTCGCCCGGAACGCCGTAGACCGCCAGCTGTTCGCGAATGGTGTCGATCATCTGCGGGTCGGAGAACGAGTTCGGCCCGATACGCACCAGCAGGTGGGTCTTGTGGCCCGCACGCTGCCGCTCGCCGAGTTGGCGGATCGCCCGCGCCACGACCCAGCGGTCGATCTCGGTGACCAAGTCGTGCTCTTCGGCGATCGCCATGAACGCGTTCGGCGACATCATTTCGCCATTGCGTTCCAGTCGCAGGAAGGCCTGGTACAGCTCCAGCGGTTCGCCCTGCAGGTTGAGCACCGGCTGGTAATGCAACAGGAAGCCATCGCCGACCAGCGCTTCGCGCAGCTGTTCGACCCAGCGCGCGATACGCTCCTCCTCGGCCCGGTCCGAGGCGGCCGGGTCGTAGATGCTGGCCGCATTGCCGCCGAGTTCGGCAGTGGTACGCACCGCTTCGGTGCCCCGATTGAGCACCTGGCCGATGCTGGCGATCTTCTCGCCGATCTGTACCCCGCCGATGCTCACCGTGACCGTGGCCGAACGTGCGCCGATGCTGAAGACGTGCTGCGCGAACGCGTTGCGCACGGTTTCGGCCAGGGCATGGGTGCGCGCGTAGTTGCCGCTCAGCAACAGCGCGAAGCTGTGTTCGCCGAAGCGCGCGGCCACCACGCTCTCGTCCACCACGCCGGCCACGTGCGCGGCCATGGCCGCGATCAGGGCATCGGCCGAGTCCAGGCCGATTTCGGGCAGGATGCGCGCGTAATGATCCGGTTCGATCAGCAGGAAGCCGGACTGGCCCTCGCTGCGGCCGGCCTGGGCCACCGCCTGTTCCAGCGCCACCATGAAGGTGGGGCGGTTGAGCAGGCCGGTGACTTGGTCGCGCTGGCGCAGGTCTTCCACCTCGCGCGCCAGTTCCGGATCGAATTCCTCGCGACGCCGGAAGACCACCTGGATGCAGGGCTCGCCCTCGTAGGTGGCGGTGGCGAATTCCATCGTGGCCGGGAAGGTGTCGCCTTCCAGCCGGCGTGCATCCACCTTGTATTGCGCCGGCGGCGGCTCGCCCTTGGCCATCGCCTTGAGCAATTGTTTGAAGTCGTCCACGTACTGCGCGGCGATCATGTCCAGCAGCGACACGCCTTCGACGTCCTCGAACGATTCGAAGCCGAACATCTCCAGATACGCCTCGTTGGCGCGGATGTGCATGCCTTCGTGGACGTAGGCGATCGGGTCGCGCGAGGAGGCAATCAAGGCGTCGCAGCGGCGCTCGGTTTCGCGCATCTGCGCCTCGATGCGGCGTAGCCCGCGGCGCGCCTGCAGGTCGGCCCACTCCGAGCGCACCAGCGCCAGCAGATGCTCGGGGCGGTGGCGCAGCACGATGGCGCGGATGCCGTGCGCGGCGGCCTCGACCAAGACGTTCTCTTCGATCCGTTCGGCCAGCAGGATGATCGGGATGTCCTTGCCGCTGCCGGCGATCTGCTGATGCAGGGCGCTCATCGGGATCTGCTGCGCCTGGCCGTGCAGTGCCAGGTCGATCTGGCCGGACAACATGCTGGCGAGCTCTTCCGGCGTCTGCGGACGCGAAGGCCGCACCGCGATGCCGCCATTGCGGAGCGCTGTCACGATCGCCTCGGCGCCCTCGACGCTGTCGTCGACGATCATCAGGCGGAGGGTGAGATCTTTGCCTTTTTGCATGCGAGGCTCCTGGAGACCGGCTTTAATACACGAACGGAGTCTGGTGCGTCCATGTGTGTGGATGGTGCCGCATGCAGTGTGAGACGTGGCGCAAGGATTGGCGTGTGTCACGTCGGCCGAAGTGCCTGCCACCGGCTCAGTGTCACATCGAAACAAGGCGCCCCATGTAGGCGCCGCGAAAGGCCGCGTGACACGCCTGTCGAGCGCGGCAGTGGGCATGCGATGCGCCCAACTGCAGCGGTGCCCCGGCTTGCCTTGCATCCTTGGCCGTCGCTCCTGCCGTGACCGGCTGCAGCTACGCCACGCTTCCGGCAGCATGGCCGGATGCCCATGCCCATTGAAAGTTGTAGCCACCCAACCAGCCGGTGACATCCAGCACCTCGCCGACGAAGTACAGCCCGGCGACCAGCCGCGATTCCAGCGTGGCGCTCGAGACCTGATGCGTATCGACGCCGCCCAGGGTCACTTCGGCGGTCCGGTAGCCTTCGGTGCCGCTGGCGACCAGCGCAAACCCGCCAAGCAGATCGGCGGCGGCCTGCAGTTGCGGCGGATCCAGCTGACGCACCGGCTTGTCCGGCAGCCACACCTCGCACAGGCGTTGCGCAAACCTGCGTGGCAGGGCATCGGCGAGCACGTTGCGCAGCTCGGTGGCGCCCCGCAGTTGCTTCTGCTCGCGCAGCCAGGCCGCCGCATCGTGGCCAGGCAACAGATCCAGGCGCAAATCGTCGCCCGGCTGCCAGTACGAGGAAATCTGCAGGATCGCCGGGCCACTCACGCCGCGATGGGTCAGCAGCATGAAGTTGCGGAAGCTGACCCCGTTGCAGCGCGCCTCCACCGGCAGCGCGAGCCCGGACAGGTCCTGCAGGCGTTGCTGGTGCTTGCCGCTGAGGGTGAGCGGTACCAGCCCGGCCCGCGTGGGCAGTACGGTGTGGCCGAACTGCTGGGCGAGCGCGTAGCCGAAGCCGCTGGCGCCCATGCTGGGAATGGACAGCCCGCCGGTGGCGACGATCAGCGATTGCGTCTGGATACGCCCGGCGCTGGTCTGCACGCTGAATCCATCGCTGTCGCGCTGGACCGACTGCAGCTCGCAGTGGGTGCGGATCTGCACCCCGGCCGCCTCGCACTCGTCCAGCAGCAGGCGCACGATCTGCTTGGAAGAGACGTCGCAGAACAGCTGGCCCAGTTCCTTCTCGTGATATGCGATGCCATGGCGTTCGACCATATCCACGAAATCGGCCGGGCTGTAGCGCGCCAGGGCCGACTTGCAGAAGTGGGGATTGGCCGAAACGAAGTTGCCTGGCGCAGTCCCGGTATTGGTGAAGTTGCAGCGCCCGCCGCCGGACATCAGGATCTTCTTGCCGACCTTGTTGGCATGGTCGACCACCAGGACCTGGCGGCCGCGACGGCCGGCGGTGAAGGCGGCCATCAGGCCGGCAGCACCGGCACCGATGACCAGAACGTCGCAGCGCATGCTCATTCGGCAGGTGCTTGCCGCACCGTCGGTGTCAGGGTGACGCTGCCGTGGTCGGCCAGCATCTGCACTTCGCCGTCCTGGATGATCGCGTCAAAGCGCATGCCGCGCTGGATCAAGGCGCCCAGCGCCTCGGTCGCCTGGGGATCCAGTTCGATCACGCGCAGGTTGCGGTGCCGCCCCATGGCGCTGGCGTGCTTCTTCCACCAGGTTTCGGTGGCCTGGCCGCCGTAGCCGATCACCACCACCTCGCGCGCACGATTGCAGGCCTTGCGGACCCGGCTCTCGTCCGGTTGGCCAAGATCGATCCACAGGTCCGGGTCGCCGGTGTAGTCGCGTCGCCACAGATCGGGCTCGTCGTCGTTGCTGAGGCCGCGACCGAACTCCAGGCGGTCGTCGGCGAACAGTGCGAAGGCCAGTAGCCGCACCATCAGGCGTTCGTCGGTCTCGGAAGGGTGCTGGGCCAGGGTCAACGAATGGTTGGCGTAGTAGCCACGGTCCATGTCGCTGATCTGGAGTTCCGCTCTGCGGACGGTGGCGGTGAGGGCCATCAGGATGCCGATTACAAAGGGCGCCCATGATACGCACCTGTTCCAGTGGGCGTATGCGAGGGTGTTGGTTCCGCACCGGCACCTCGGGTCGGCGATGCTGCAGTGCGACGAAGGCTGGTCTGAGGTCCACCGCAGGAAGGAGCAGGGCGGTGTCCAGGCGCCGTTGCGATGGACCCGCCGATCGCCTCGAATCCGTGCGCCCGTTGGCAGTAAATGCCTATTCAGTCATCTTCCCGGCGAGGGGAGGCGCCCGACACGGTGTCGGATCCGGCCCGACTGCAAAAGAATTGTTTCGGGGTGTCGCTTTTTGCCGAAAACACGAGTACTGTGCACGCACTGTGTTTGCAAGGGTCACCGTGAATCGTGGCCTGGTGCAGCCGGATCGTTACAGATCTCGCTTCATCGTTCCGCTTTACCAACGCCTGCAACTCAGTCTCAGCTCCGGCTTTTCGGACGCTGCGATTTATCCATCTATAGTTCAGGAGTTTGTAAATGTCAGATCGTCAGAGCGGTACCGTGAAGTGGTTCAACGATGCCAAGGGCTTCGGCTTCATCACCCCGGAAAGCGGCCCGGACCTGTTCGTGCACTTCCGCGCCATCCAGGGCACCGGCTTCAAGTCGCTGCAGGAAGGCCAGAAGGTCACCTTCGTCGCCGTGCAGGGCCAGAAGGGCATGCAGGCTGACCAGGTGCAGGCGGTCTAATCCGTCTGAAACCGCAAGGTTGCCAAGAACGCCGGTCGCGCAAGCGCCCGGCGTTTTTTATTGCCGGTGCTGCCGTCGATTCCCCGCGACGACGGGCGGCCCGGATGCCTGATCGCCAGGCTCGATCGCGGTGGACACCGCGTTCTGCCCGGCGGTTGCACCCTCTCGACATCGTGGCGTGGGCCTCGGCTGCTTGCGCACCACCCGCATCCGATACCGGCCGCTGCTGGCAGCGTTCGTGGCCTGCATGGAGCATCGCATTTCCCTGGCAATGCGCTGGACGCGCCATCGTGTGCGCGGCGGCGACGCCGTGTTGGTTAGGATGGCGCTTTCCGCGCACGGCTCCCAGCGATGATCACTGTCCACCATCTCAATAACTCCCGTTCGCAGCGCGTGCTGTGGCTGCTCGAAGAGCTGGCCTTGCCGTACCAGATCGTCCGCCATGAGCGCGATCCCAAGACCATGCTCGCGCCCGCGGCGCTGCGCGCCATCCACCCGCTGGGCAAGTCGCCGGTGATCGTGGACGGCGAGCTGACCATCGCCGAATCGGGAGCGATCCTGGACTATCTGTGCGAGCGCTACGACACCGAATGCGCGCTGTCGCCACCGGCGCGGCCGATCGACTCGCCCGAGCGCCAGCAGTTCCGCTACTGGATGCACTACGCCGAAGGCTCGGCCATGCCGCCGCTGCTGATGACCCTGGTGTTCGGCCGCATCCGCAGCGCGCCGATGCCGTTCTTCGCCAAGCCGATCGCGCGCGCGATCGTGGACAAGGCGATGTCCGGCTTCGTCGGACCGCAGGTCAAGCTACACCTGGACTGGATGGAGCAGTCGTTGCAGGCGCAGCAATGGTTCGCCGGCGATCGCTTCACCGCCGCCGACATCCAGATGAGCTTCCCGGTGCAAGCGGCCGCCGCACGTGGTGGTGGACTGGAACGCTACCCGAAGCTGCGCGCCTTCCTGCAGCGGATCGAGGCGCGCCCGGCCTACCAGGCGGCATTGAAGAAAGGTGGCCCCTACGAGCTGATGGGCGGCAAATCCGCCGAGTGACGGGGCAGCGCAAGCGCCGGTATCCGGTCGTGGGCCGCGTACGTGTGCGCCAGCACTGCTGCCGGCTGCTGCTGCGGGCCTGTGCAGCAGCTGGTGGCGACGGTGCACAAGGCGGCACCGTAAGAGCAGTCGCGGGTATCGGCGCTCAAGGTGCCTTGCAGGTGCGCAGGAAGTCCAGCGTGTCGCGCAGCACCGCGGAGCGCTGCGGCGGCTTGCGCAACGCCAGCACGATGCCCATGTGGCCCATGCCGGGATAGATCTTCAGCTCGGCGCTGCCGCCTTTCTGCCGTAGCGTCTTCTGCAGCGAGCTGCTGTTTTCCAGCTCCACCACGCGGTCGGCATCGCCATGCAGCAATAGCATCGGCGGTTCGTCGCCGCCGACATGCGCCACCGGCTGGGATTGCCGTTGCGCCGCTGGGGCGTCGCCGAAGATCTCGACCAACTCGGGATCGGTCATCGGCAGGAAGTCGTAAGGTCCGGCCAATCCCACCACGCCGCACAGTTGCCGGGGGGCGAGGTTCTGGGCATGCAGCCAGCGCGCGTCGGTCCCCAGCAGGGCGGCCAGGTGCGCGCCGGCCGAGTGGCCCATCACCGCCACCCGCGTTGGATCGCCGCCGTAGGCCCGAGCATGCCGATAACCCCAGGCCGTCGCGCCGGCGGCATCGGCCATGAAGCCGTGCAGGTCGACCTGGGGATACTTGCGGTAGTCGGCGACCAGCGTCACCACCCCCTGGCGCGCCAGGGCGCGTCCCACCCACCGATAGTTGGCGCGCGAGCCGCGCTTCCAGGTGCCGCCGTAGAAGAACACCACCACCGGCGCATCGACGGCACCCTGCGGCTGATAGACATCCAGCGCCAGGCCATGGGCGGCATCGAAGACCTGGTTGGGGTGTTCGATGATGCCTGCGCGGCTGGAGGCGGCGTTGATGCCGCCGAAGAACAGGCTGCTGCAGGCGGTCAGGCTCAGCGAGCCAAGCAGCACGATGGCGGGACGGATCCAACGAAGGGCGCGGGAGGACATGGGCGATGTGGTCTGCAAAGCGGGAGGGCGAGCGGTTGGCGACAGTCGGCGGATCGTGCGGGAGCGGGCGTGAGGAGACCAAGGCATGTCCAGGTCCGCAGCGACCGAGCGAGGTCGTCCATTAGCAGCGATCGCTTGTCGCCGGCATGTGCAGGACGAGTCCGTCATGGTGCGCTGCGCGTGCCGGTCGCTTTCCAATGTCGCATTCACCCGCGGTGGCCTAGGCTTGTCCACATGACGCAACTGCATTTCGACAATCGCCTGCGCCGGGAACTGCCCGGCGACCCGGAGGAGGGGCCACGCCGGCGCGAGGTGGCCGCTGCCTGGTCGTCGGTGCTGCCGACGCCGGTCGCCGCCCCGCGCCTGATCGCGCACTCCACCGACATGGCCCGGGCCCTCGGGCTGGATGCGGCACAGATCGGCAGCGCGCAGTTTGCCGAGGTGTTCGGCGGCAATGCGCTGATGCCGGGCATGCAGCCGTGGGCGAGCAATTACGGGGGACACCAATTCGGACACTGGGCCGGGCAGCTGGGCGATGGCCGGGCGATTTCGCTGGGCGAGGCGATCGGCGTGGATGGCGGACGCTACGAATTGCAGCTCAAGGGCGCCGGCCCGACCCCGTATTCGCGCGGCGCCGATGGTCGTGCCGTGCTGCGCTCGTCGATCCGCGAATTCCTCTGCAGCGAAGCGATGCATCACCTGGGCGTACCGACCACGCGCGCGCTCAGCCTCGTGGTCAGCGGCGAAACGGTGGTGCGCGACATGTTCTACGACGGGCGGCCGCAGCACGAGCCGGGCGCGGTGGTCTGCCGGGTGGCGCCGTCGTTCGTGCGTTTCGGCAATTTCGAGCTGCCCAGCGCGCGTGGCGATATCGCCTTGCTGCGGCAGTGGGTGGAATTCACCATCGCGCGCGACTATCCGGAGCTGTCCGGCAGCGCGGAGCCGTTGTACGCGCAGTGGTTTGCGCAGGTGTGCGAGCGCACCGCCGTCATGGTGGCGCACTGGATGCGCGTCGGCTTCGTGCATGGGGTGATGAATACCGACAACATGTCGATCCTGGGCCTGACCATCGACTACGGCCCTTATGGCTGGGTCGACGACTACGACCCGGACTGGACGCCCAACACCACCGATGCGCAGGGGCGCCGTTATCGCTTCGGGACGCAACCGCAAGTGGCTTACTGGAATCTGGGGCGGCTTGCGCAGGCGCTGGCGCCGTTGTTCGCCGATGCGACGCCGTTGCAGCAGGGGCTGGACCGGTTTCGCGATACCTATCTGGCCTGCGACCGCCGCGACACCGCCGCCAAGTTGGGGCTGGCCGAATGTCGGGACGAGGACCTTGCGCTGATCGATGCGCTACGCGCGCTGATGCGCGAATCCGAGATGGATATGACGTTGACCTTCCTCGGCTTGATCGACCTGTCGCCCGAGCATCCCGACCCGGCGCAGCTGCGCGATGCGTTCTACGACGAAGACAAGCGCCTGGCCGATGCGCCGCAATTGCAGCAATGGCTGCAGCGTTATGCCGCGCGCCTGCGCCAGGACACGCTGTCGCCGGAGGAACGCCGGGAGCGCATGCGCCAGGCCAACCCGCGTTATGTGCTGCGGAACTACCTGGCGCAGCAGGCCATCGAGCGAGCCGAGCAGGGCGACCCGTCCGGCGTGCAGGAGTTGCTGGAGGTCATGCGCCGGCCTTATGACGCGCAACCCGGCCGTGAGGCGTTCGCCGCGCGCCGCCCGGACTGGGCACGCGATCGCGCCGGGTGTTCGATGCTGTCCTGCAGTTCCTGACGCGCTCAGATGCCGCGATGCCGCGAAGTCGGCGGCGAGGCCTTGCGCAGCCTAGAATAGGCCACCCCCACACGGCCACGATGCCACGACCGCCATGACCGACTGCAGCCGCTGCGCCGGCACCCAGCCCTCCGGACCCAACCATTGGGCCGGCCGGATCCGAGACATCGTCGACTTTCCCAAGCCGGGCATCGTCTTCAAGGACATCACCCCGCTGTTGTCGGACGGGCCGGATTTCGCTTCGGCGCTGGACGAGATGGCGCAGCCCTGGCGGACCACGCCGCTGGACGGGGTACTGGGCATCGAGGCACGCGGTTTCATTCTGGGCGCGGCCCTGGCGCGCGAACTGCGCACCGGCTTCGTGCCGGTACGCAAGCCGGGCAAGTTGCCCGGACGGACCTTGATCCAGGAATACGCGCTGGAATACGGCACCGACCGCATCGAGATGCACGAGGACGCACTGCCGCGCGGCGCGCGCGTGTTGATCGTCGACGACGTGCTGGCCACCGGCGGCACGCTGCGTGCCGCGCTGGGCCTGGCTGCGCAGCTGGAGCTGGAGGTCGTGGGCGCGGCGGTACTGGTGGAACTGAAGGCGCTGCAAGGCCGCGAGAAGTGGGCCAACGACGTGCCGTTGCTGGCGACGTTGTGCTACTGAGCAAGCAGCCTGCCGGCCACGGCGCCGTTCAGAGCTTGCTGACCCGAAACCGCCGGCCCTTGATCTTGCCTGCGTGCAAGTGCGCCAGCGCCTTGGCGACCTGGGCGCGCGCGATGGCGACGTAGGAGCGGGTAGGGTAGATGGCGATCTTGCCGATCGCTGCGCCCGACAGCCCGGCTTCGCCGGTGAGCGCGCCCAGGATGTCGCCGGCACGCAGTTTGTCGGTCTTTCCGCCGTCGATGCGCAAGGTGGTCATCGACGCCTGCGGCAACTGCGCCGGGCGTGCAGTGGCCAAAGGGGCGCGCGACCATTTCAGCGGCTGGCCTTGTTCGGCTTCCAGCGCCTGCGCACGCGCGGTTTCGCGTGGGGCGACCAGGCTCAGCGCCAGTCCATGCTTGCCGGCGCGCGCGGTGCGGCCGATGCGGTGGCGGTAGGTCTCGGTATCGGTCGGCAGCTCGTAATTGACCACCGCCGACAGGTCTTCCACGTCCAGTCCGCGCGCGGCCACGTCGCTGGCGACCAGCACGTTGCAGCTGCGGTTGACGAAGCGCACCAGCACTTCGTCGCGGTCGCGCTGCTCCATGTCGCCGTGCAGGGCCAGCGCGGAAAAGCCGAATTCCTGCAGCGAGCCGGCCACCTCGTCCACTTCCTTGCGGGTATTGCAGAACACCACGCTGGATTCGGGGTTGAAGCGCAGTAGCAGGCCGGCCACGGCCTTCTGGCGATAGCCGGGGTCCACCTCGAAGAACTGCTGGTCGATCTCCGGTGCGCTGTCGGCGCCTTCCACGGTGATCTCCACCGGTTCCTTCAGCAGTTCGCGCGCCAATACGCGAATCGCATCGGGAAAGGTGGCCGAGAACAACAGGCTCTGACGGTGCTTGTCGCAGCGGCTGGCGATCTCGCGGATGGGTTCTTCGAAGCCCATGTCGAGCATGCGGTCGGCCTCGTCCAGCACCAGGGTGCGCACGCCGCCCAGATGCAGGGCGCGCTTGCGGGCCAGCTCCTGGATGCGGCCCGGCGTGCCCACGACGACCTGGGGGTCATGCGCTTCCAGCGAGGCCAGCTGCGGGCCCAGTGGCATGCCGCCGGTGAGCACCACCAGTTTCATGTTGGGGATGCCGGTCGCGAGCTTGCGCAATTGCTTGCCGACCTGATCGGCCAGTTCGCGCGTCGGGCACAGCACCAGCGCCTGCGCGCGGGTCAGCGCAGGATCCAGTTTCTGCAGCAGCCCCAATCCGAAGGCCGCGGTCTTGCCGCTGCCGGTCGGCGCCTGGGCGATGACGTCCAGCCCCTGCAGGATGGGCGGCAGGCTCTGCGCCTGGATGGGCGTGAGGACGGTGTAACCCAGGGCGTCGATGCCGGGGGCCAGTGCCGGCGACAGCGGCAGCGCGGAGAATTCGTTCATGGCGTATTTTAGCCCGGGATTCGGGATTCGGGATTCGCAACTACAACGGCGCTCGCTCTGGCCAATCCCAAATCCCCAATCCCGTACAATCGGCAGATGCCTTTAATCACACTGCAAAGCGTCGACTACAGCGTCGGCGGCCCGTTGTTGCTGGAAAAAACCGACCTCACGATCGAGCCGGGCGAGCGTATCGCTCTGATCGGCCGTAACGGCGCCGGCAAATCGACCTTGATGAAACTGATCGCCGGCGAGCTCAGGCCCGACGACGGCGAGGTGCGCGTGCAGCAGGGTGTACGCATCGCGCGGCTGGAGCAGGAGGTGCCGCAGGGCACCGGCGGCAGCGTGTTCGATGTGGTGGCCGATGGCCTGGGCGAGCTCGGTCACTGGCTGGCGGAGTTCCATCAGCTCAGCCATGCCGAGGTGTTCGACGCCGAGGCGTTCGGCAAGGTGCAGGCCAAGATCGATGCGGCCGACGGCTGGGCGCTGGATCAGCGTGTCAGCGAGACGCTGACCAAGCTGGAGCTCGACGGCGACGCGGAGTTCGCGCGGCTGTCCGGGGGCATGAAGCGGCGCGTGCTGCTGGCGCGTTCGCTGGTGTCTTCGCCGGACGTGTTGCTGTTGGACGAGCCCACCAACCATCTGGACATCGAGGCCATCGACTGGCTGGAAACCTTCCTGAAGGGTTGGAGCGGCAGCGTGCTGTTCGTCACCCACGACCGCCGCTTTCTGCGTGCGCTGGCCACGCGCATCGTCGAGATCGATCGCGGTCAGGTCACCAGCTGGCCCGGCGACTGGGCCAATTACGAGCGCCGCCGCGAGGAGCGGCTCAACGCGCAGGCGCAGGAGAATGCGCGCTTCGACAAGCTGCTGGCACAGGAAGAGGTGTGGATCCGGCAGGGCATCAAGGCGCGGCGCACCCGCGACGAAGGCCGCGTGCGGCGCCTTGAGGCGATGCGCAACGAGCGCGTGCAGCGGCGCGAGCTCACCGGCAATGTGCGCATGGAAGTCTCGCAGGGCGAGTCCTCCGGCAAGAAGGTGATCGAAGCCAAGGCGGTTGGTTTCGCATTTGGCGCGCGCACGATGGTCAAGGACTTTTCCACCATCATCCAGCGCGGCGACCGCATCGGCCTGATCGGCCCCAACGGCAGTGGCAAGACCACCCTGCTCAAGCTGCTGCTGGGCGATCTGCAGCCGCAACAGGGCGAGATCCGCATCGGCACCAATCTGCAGATCGCCTACTTCGATCAGTACCGCTCGACCCTGCGCGAGGACTGGAGCGCGATCGAGAACGTGGCCGAAGGTCGCGATTTTCTGGAGATCAACGGCAAGCGCAAGCATGTGCATGCCTATCTGCAGGATTTCCTGTTCACGCCCGAGCGCGCACGCGCGCCGATCACGCGGCTGTCCGGCGGCGAGCGCAATCGCCTGCTGCTGGCGCGCCTGTTCGCGCAGCCGTCCAACCTGCTGGTGATGGACGAGCCGACCAACGATCTGGACGTGGAAACGCTGGAGCTGCTGGAAGAACTGCTGGGCGAATACAGCGGTACCTTGCTGCTGGTCAGCCACGACCGCGACTTCCTCGACAACGTGGTGACCTCCACCCTGGTGATGGAGGGCGATGGCCTGATTGGCGATTACGTCGGTGGCTACAGTGATTCCCTGCGCCAGCGGCGCAGTCCGGCGACCAGTGCGATGGCGGTGGCCAAGGCTTCGGCCACTGCCGCGGCCACCACGCCCGTGGCCGCTGCGGCGCCGGTCGACACTGCGGCAAAGCGCAAACTCAGTTACAAGGATGCGCGTGAGCTCGAGCAGTTGCCGGCGTTGATCGAGCGCTTGGAACAGCAGGTGGCGGCGCTGACCGAGGCGATGAACGACCCGGGCTTCTACCAGCGCGATACAGGGGCCATGGCCGCACATACCGCCGCATTGAGCGACGCGCAGGCACAGCTGGATGCGGCCTACGCGCGCTGGGGCGAGCTGGATAGCTGATGGATTGATTGGCAAGCCGGTGTGCAGATGCACCGGCCCGCATGCCAATGACGCCTGAGTGGCGCGCATCGCGCGCGCCGGATCGCTTACGCGCAGGCGCTGGCGCTGGCTGGCGCCACGAAGGCCGCAAATGTCTGCCCGCGCGTCGCCCAGGTGGTGGCGGCTTCGTCCAGGATGTCGAGCAAGCTGTCGCGGTCGCCCGGTGCGGACTGTGCCAGCGCATCGGCCCCATCGATCAACAGCGCATACCCGCGCGGCGCGGGCAGCCAGGACAGGTCGCGCAGACCGTCGCTGAGCGCGTCCCAGTTGCGGCCGAATCCCGCAGGAAAGTCCAGTTGGGTGGCCAGGCGCATCAGCAGCATGCGCTTGTCGCTGCAACCGGCCAGATCCACACGCAGGATGCGCAGGCCGGCATCGCGTGACAATGCCGCCATGGTATCCAGATCGCCGGTCTCGGCCTGGTACACGCCCGATTGCTGCGGGTCGGACAGATCCAGCGCGAAATCGCCCGCGCTCATGGCGCCTGCTCCGGTCTCGGGCCCTGGAAGGGCTTGAAGCTCTGGTAATGATCGTCGCTGTAGTACCACGTCTGTGGCGGGGCGCCGCCGGTGACGATGCGGCGTGCACCGCGGTCGGCGCTGCCGGGCGTGTCCACGGTGTACTCGCGGTAATAGCCGCGCGGGCGTTCGGGCAGGCGATGTTCGCGATTGCCGAACACGCTGCCATCCTGCGGGTAAGGGAACGGCCCGCCGCGCTGGATCAGGACGATGGTGGCCATCGCCTCGATCGGCAGGAAGTCGGGCAGCGTGGGGACCTGGCGCGAGGGAACGGGGACGGCGGCGGGAGCGCTGAGTTGCGGGGCGAACTGCGGCTTGGGCGTCTGCAACGCACGCATGCCCCACAGGCCGGCGACGAGCACGGCGATGGCGACGATCAGTAAAGCGGGCTTGCGCATGCAGGCGATCCGTGGACGAAGAGGTGGCAGCAGCATGAGTATGCCGATGCGCGACTGTGTCGTTTTTGAATGCTCGGCCAGGTCGGTGTGGTTCACGCGCAGGTAACCGGGGCATGGTGCAAGGTGCGTGGCAGAAGACGGCTGCATGCGGTGGGACGAAGTTTCCCTTCCGACACCCTTGGTAAGCGTTGCTGCCGTCCTTACCATCTACCCCGCAACGCCCGGTCTTCGCCGGGCGGCAAGTCCAGGAGACACGCATGGCTTACACCCTTCCGCAGCTGCCCTACGCTTACGACGCGCTGGAACCCAACATCGATGCGCAGACGATGGAAATCCATCACACCAAGCATCACCAGACCTACATCAACAACGTCAATGCCGCGCTGGAAGGGACCGAGTACGCGGATCTGCCGATCGATGAGCTGGTGTCCAAGCTGAAGAGCCTGCCGGAAAACCTGCAGGGCCCGGTGCGCAACAACGGTGGCGGCCACGCCAACCATTCGCTGTTCTGGACCGTGCTGTCGCCCAACGGTGGTGGCGAACCCAAGGGCGAGGTCGCCAAGGCGATCGACAAGGATCTCGGCGGTTTCGAGAAGTTCAAGGAAGCCTTCACCAAGGCCGCCGTCAGCCGCTTTGGCTCGGGTTGGGCGTGGTTGAGCGTGACCCCGGACAAGAAGCTGGTGGTGGAAAGCACCGCCAACCAGGACAGCCCGCTGTTCGAGGGCAACACCCCGATCCTGGGCCTGGACGTGTGGGAACACGCGTATTACCTGAAGTACCAGAACCGTCGCCCGGAATACATTGGCGCGTTCTACAACGCGGTCAACTGGGGCGAAGTCGAGCGCCGCTATCACGCTGCCATCGCGTGAATCGTGCGGTGACGCGGTGATGCCGGAAGGCCGGGAGAGATCCCGGCCTTCTGCTTGATGGTGGTCAGGTTTCTGTCCAGGCGCGCCCTGTGCAGCAGATTCCTGGTGATACTCCATCGTGGGCCAGCACGCTACTGTGGAGTGTTGCCGCAGACTCAGTCGATGCCAGGGCAGGGCGCTGCGCCAGTCCTGGCATGATGGATATCCATGATTCGGAGTCGCGCACCTGCAGGCGGGAGGCTTGGCCGATGGTGCCTGGTCGCGCAAGCATGCTGTTGCAGGTACGTCGCCGCAGGTCTAGCCAACGCAAAAGGCCGGAGCGATTCCGGCCTTTTGTATGCCTGTTCCTGTCGCAGCGACACGCGCCGCGGACCTTGCCGTCGGTCGTAGGAATCAGAATTTGGCGTCGAATTCGCGCGCGTAGCCGGTGTTGACGATGACCTTTTGCAACGCGTCGCTGATCTTGATGTTGCCGGCCACGATCTGCTGGGTTTCGGGCCCCATGTTGTCCATGCGCGGCGAGGTGGCGCCCTTGTAATCACACACCCGGCCGCCGGCTTCGCGTACCAGCAGCACGCCGGCAGCGATATCCCAGGCTTTGACGCCTGCTTCGAAGTAGGCATCGGCGCGGCCGCAGGCCACATAGGCCAGGTCCAGTGCCGCCGAGCCGGTGCGGCGCACGTCCTCGGCCTGCACCAGCAGCGCGTCCACGCACTTGAGCTGGGCGCTGGCGCGCGCGCGTTCGCGCGGCGGGAAGCCGGTGTGGATCATCGCACCTTCCAGATCCTTGCGTTCGGCGATGCGGATGCGGCGGTCGTTGAGTACCGCACCGGCACCGCGGCTGGCGGTGAACAGTTCGTTGCGCAGCGGGTCGAAGATCACCGCGTCGGTGGGCTCGCCGTTTTCCACCAGCGCGATCGAAACGCAATAGTGCGGGAAGCCACGCAGATAGTTGCTGGTGCCGTCGAGCGGATCGATGACCCAGGTATAACGGCCGCTCTTGCCACCCTGCACGCCGCCTTCTTCGCCGAATACCGCGTACTCCGGATAGCCGCGCTTGAGTTCCTTGACGATGACCTTCTCGGCATCGGCATCGACTTCGCTGGCGTAATCCATCCGCCCTTTTTGCACTACGTTGAGTGCATCGAGTTTGTTGATGCCGCGCAACAGCACATTGCCGGCGAGGCGGGCGGCTTTGACCATGACGGTGACGGCGGGTTTCTGCATGGTGAAAGCTCCCGTGAAGGCAGAAGTGGGCAATGACGAAGGTAAAAGAGCGGTCCGGCGCGAAATCCGGCCGCGCAGTTTACCATCTACGGCCGTATCGCTCCCCGATCTCCGTTCATGTCCGTCGCTCAGCGCATCCGTTTCGTCCTTGTCGGCACCCAGCATCCAGGCAACATCGGCGCCGCCGCGCGTGCGATGAAGACCATGGGCGTCTCGCGTCTGGTGCTGGTGGCCCCGGAGCGCGCACTCGACGACGACGCCTACCGGCGCTCGGCTGGCGCCGAGGATGTGCTGGGCGATGCGCCAGTGTTCGACACGCTGGCCGAGGCGGTCGCCGATTGCACGCTGGTGATCGGCTGCACGGCGCGTGCGCGCCGGGTGGCCTTGGAGGAACTGCTGCCGGACCAGGGTGCGCAGCGTGCGCTGGCCAAGGCCGGCGAGCCTGCCGAGGTGGCGTTCGTGTTCGGCCGCGAACGTACAGGCCTGACCAACGACGAGTTGCAGCTCTGCCACGCGGCGGTGCACATCCCCTCCGACCCGCAGTTCAGTTCGCTCAATCTGGCCGCGGCGGTACAGGTGCTGGCCTACGAGGTGCGGCTGGCGCAGCTGGCGGCAGGGGACGCCGAACCAGCTCCGGCAGCGGCCACCGGTTTGCGCGACGGCCCGGCCAGCCACGCGCAGCTGGAGGGCATGTTCGGTCAGCTCGGCGAGACGCTGGAGGAGATCGATTTCCACAAGGGACGTGCCCCGGACTCGGCGATGCGCAAGCTGCGGCGGCTGCTGCTGCGCGCGGAGATGACCGAGCAGGAAGTGCGCTTGATTCGCGGCATCCTGTCCGATGCGCAACGCATGGCGATGCTGGCCAAGCGCGCCGGAAGCTGACGTCTGTCACATCTTGCGAGATTCGGCTAGGCTGTCTGCAGCTCTAGGGGAGTGTCCGTTTTGCGCGGTCTACGATGGTGTCTGATTGCCTGCTGGCTGATCGCCGGGGCGGGCTTGGCCGCGACGGCTGCGGCAGCGCCGTCCTCGGTCCTGGTGCTGGGGCGGATCAGCGACGATCCGGCCACCCAGTACCATCAGCTCAAGCCGCTGCTCGATTACGTGGTGCCGCGCATGCGTGAAGTAGGCGTTCGCCGTGGTGAGATCCTGATGGCGCCCGATGCACGGCAGATGGCCAGCTATCTGCGCCGTGGCCGGGTCGACTGGGTCAGCGAGACCGCCGGCGCGGCGATGCTGCTGGAGCAACGCGGCAGCGCACATCCGCTGCTGATGACCGAGCGTGGTGGTGTGCGCGAGTTCCATTCGGTGTTCTTCGTGCGCCGCGACAGCCCGATCCAATCGCTGGCGCAGCTGCGCGGGCATAGCCTGGCGTTGCAGAGCGCCAGTTCCACCAGCGGTTACCTGCTGCCGATGCTGGAACTGATCCACCACGGCATGGCCTGTGACCTGCTGCTCTCGCCGGACGATGCCCAGGCGCCCGGTTCGGTGGGATACCTGATGGTGGGGTCGAAATTGAACGTCGCGGCGCTGGTGCACGAGCGCCTGGTCGATATGGGCGTCCTCAGCGATCTGGACTGGAACGACGAACGCCATCTGCCGCCGGTGTTCAAACGCGATTTCCGCATCGTGCACCGTACCGCGCCGGTACCGCGCGCGGTGGAGATGGTGCGGACCGGGCTGGATCCAGCGGTGGAGCGCCGGTTGCGTGCGGTGCTGCTGCAGGCCGCCTCCGACCCGAAGGCCGGCCCTGCATTGAAGCGTTTCTTCGGCACCACCGCGTTCCATCCGCTGGATGGCGCCAGCCGTAAACGTCTGGACGAACTGAGTGCCGGCGTGCGGCGCGTGAGGGATCAGGTGGAATGACTCAGGTGCGCTTCGGGCTGCAGGCTCGCTTCCTGTTGGTGATGGCGCTGACCTTGCTGCTGGTCGCTGCGATCCTGGCCTCGCTGTTGCAGCGCCAGAGCGCGATGCAACGCGAGGTCCGCGGATTGAGCGCGCAGATCCTGCATGAGCTGTTCGATCGTAGCCTGCGTACCCGCGGCGAGACGCTGGCCACCGAGCTGGCCTCGGGCCTGGCCAATCCGCTGTACTACTCCGATCTGGCCGCGGTGGGGGCGCTGGTGCGCAATGCCTCCCGGCAGCAGGTGGTGAGCTATGTGCTGGTGTTCGACAGGCGTGGCCGTCTGGTGCACGACGGCACGCCCAACCTGCACGGCTACGGCCAGCGCATGGACGATCCGCTGGCAGCCAAGGCCATCGCGGCCAGGGCGATGCTGCTGCAGTCTTCGCCGGAGGTGCTGGATGTGACGGTGCCGATCAGGATCGGCGACCAGCGTATCGGCGGCGTGCGGGTAGGCATGTCGCGCGAGCGGGTGCGCAAGATCGAGTCCAGTGCCAACCTGACGCTGGTCGAGAATCTCAACGCGATCGGCAAGCGCGATCTGGGCTGGCTGCTGGTGCTGCTGGCCGCGCTGATCGCGCTCGGCGTGCTGTTGGCCATCTACGTGCAGCGCACGCTGGTGGCACCGATACGCGTGCTGGCCGCTGCTGCGCGGCAGATCGAGCGCGGTGACTATGCCGTGCAGTTGCCGCCTCACCCGCGCAACGACGAGATCGGCGAGCTGATCTCTGCGTTCGGGCGCATGAGCGAGAGCATCGCCCGCCACGACCGCGAGGTGCGCCACATGGCGTACACCGATGCGTTGACCGGGCTGACCAACCGGCTGGGATTTCGCGAGGGGCTGGAATACCGGCTCGACACCGCGCGCGGCACCGGCAGCAAGCTGGCCTTGCTGTTCGCCGATATCGACGACTTCAAGCGCGTCAACGACACCCTCGGCCATGAGGCCGGCGACGAGGCCTTGCTGCAATTCGCCAGCCGCATCGGTCGCGCGGTTTCCGCGCTCGGCGGCGAGGACGCGATCCTGGCGCGCTTCGGTGGCGACGAGTTCGTGATCCTGCTGCAGAGCGGCGATGTCGGCCTGCTGGCTGCGCAGCTGGCCGACCGGCTGGTACACGAGCTGAGTCGTCCGCTGAATGTGCAGGGCCGCGAAGTGTTCCTGGGGACATCGATCGGCATCACCCTGTTCCCCGACGACGCCAACGATGCCACCGCACTGCTGAAAAATGGCGATATCGCCATGTACCAGGCCAAGGTCGCCGGCAAGAATTGCCACCGTTTCTACAGCCGCGCCGCCGATCACGCAGTGGAGCGCCGCGTGCACATGGAGCACGAACTGCGTGGGGCCTGGGAGCGCGACGAGCTGCGGCTGGTGTATCAGCCGATCTACCGCACCAGCGACCGCGTGCTGGTGGGCGTGGAGGTACTGCTGCGCTGGCAGCATCCGGCGCTGGGGACCATCGCGCCGTCCACCTTCATCGATATCGCCGAGCAGAGCGGGCTGATCGAAGTGATCGGGCCGAAGGTGCTGCGTGCGGCCTGCCTGGAAGCGGCGCAATGGCCGAGCGTGGGCGAGGGGCTGTTCATCTCGGTCAATGTGTCGCCGCGCCAGCTGCGCAGCGGGGCATTGATCGACAGCGTGGCCGAGTGCCTGGCCGAATCCGGACTGCCGGCGGCGCGGCTGCACCTGGAACTGACCGAGACGGCGGTGATCGGCGACGAGATGATGGCCGCCAGCCTGCTCGATCAGCTCCATCGCACCGGCGTGAAGGTGTGGCTGGACGACTTCGGCACCGGATTCTCCGGCCTGAGCCACCTGCGCCAGGTGCCGGTGGACGGGGTCAAGATCGACAAGAGCTTCGTCGCCGACCTGCAGCGCGATCCCGACGATCTGGCGTTGACCACCGCCATCATCAATATGGCCCATTCGCTGGGAATCACGGTGGTGGCAGAGGGGATCGAACAGGAAGCGCAGTTCAACCTGTTGCGCGAGCGCGGCTGCGACCTGGGGCAGGGCTACTGGTTCAGCCGCCCGCTCACCCCGGCCGACCTGATCAAGCTGATCGCAGCGGGATAAGCAGCGCAGGAGCGCCCCAGGGCGCGACGGGTCGTCCCGGGAAAGCTTCGTCGCGCCCGGGCGCGCGCATACCCGGAGGTCTGGCGGGCCGGCGGGTGAGCGCAACGGGCGTTCGCCGGGACTGCCAGGCTGCTGAGTCCGCGCGCAGTACCCGTAGAAGCGCCCCGGGGGCGCGATGGGGCGTTACCGGTGAGGCCTGTCGCGCCCGGCTGTGCTCCTGAGACGCGCCGCGTCGGGTTCGATGGTTACAGCGGACGCTTGCCGGTGTCGCCGGGAATCTCGCGTACCAGCCGCGGTACCAGGTAGCCGGACAGGCGCGTGGCCAGTTCCGCATGCAGCGCACGGGCGCGGGCATCGTCCACTTCGAAATGCGCCACCCCGGCCACGCGATCGAGCTGGTGCAGGTAATACGGCAGCACCCCTGCAGCGAAGCTGCGTTCGCTGAGCGCGGCCAGTGCGTCCACGCTGTCGTTGACGCCGCGCAACAGCACGGCCTGGTTGAGCAACTGCGCGCCGGCATCGCGCAGCGCCTGCAGCGCTGCATCCACGTCGGCGTCGAATTCGTTGGCGTGGTTGGCGTGGATCACCAACGCCACCGGCCATGGCAGGCTGCGCAGCCAGGCCAGCAGCGGCGCGTCCACGCGCGCCGGCAGCACCACCGGCAGGCGGGTGTGGATGCGCAACCGCTTCAGGTGCGGAATGCGGCCCAGGGCATCGGTGAGCTCGACCAGCTTGGGGGTGGCCAGCGACAGCGGGTCGCCGCCGGACAGCAGCACCTCGTCGATGCTCGGATCGGCGGCGATCGCCGCCACGGCCTGGCGCCAGCCGTCGCGGGCGGCGGTTTCTTCGGCATACGGAAAATGGCGGCGGAAGCAATAGCGGCAATGCACCGCACAGCTGCCGGTGGCGATCAGCAAGGCGCGGCCACGGTACTTCTGGATCACGCCGGAGGCGGTCCTGGCGGCCGCATCGCCCACCGCATCCAGGCCATAGCCCGGTACCGGCTGCATTTCGGCATCCAGCGGCAGCACCTGGCGCAGCAGTGGATCGTCGAGCTCGCCATGGCGCATCCGCGCCACAAATGCATGCGGCACCCGCAGCGGGAACTGCGTTGCGGCCTGCTCGCTGATCCCAGCGGCCTGCGCATCCAGCCCGAGCATCTCGAGCAGGGCACGCGGATCGCGTACGGCGTCGCGCCACTGCTGCTGCCAGCGCGACGGCGGCAGTGCGGCGGACGGTGACGGCTGTAAGGCGAGGGGGGCTGCGGTTATCATATGCGGTCACAAAACAATGCCCGCCGGTTGCGGCGGGCGCCCCATTCTAATCCGACCCGCCCTCCTGTGGCGGATCGTGGTCTTATCGAGGAGCTGCACCATGGCCACTGTTGGCATGAACGACGTCAAGAACGGCATGAAGATCCTGGTCAACAACGAGCCGGCGGTCATCACCGAGACCGAATACGTCAAGCCGGGCAAGGGCCAGGCCTTCACCCGCATGAAGTACCGCTTCATCAAGTCCGGCCGCGTGGTGGAAATGACCATGAAGGCCACCGACGACGTGGAACTGGCCGACGTGGTCGATACCGACATGCGTTATCTGTACAGCGATGGCGAGTACTGGCACTTCATGGATCCGGAATCCTTCGAGCAGGTGCAGGCCGACAAGGCCGGCATGGGCGGCGCGGACAAGTGGCTCAAGGGCGAGGAAGACTGCATCGTGACGCTGTGGAACGGCGCGCCGATCTGGGTGCAGCCGCCGAACTTCGTCGAACTGAAGATCACCGAGACCGACCCGGGCGTGCGTGGCGATACTTCCGGCGGCGGCGGCAAGCCGGCCACGCTGGAGACCGGTGCGGTCGTGCGCGTGCCGTTGTTCGTCAACCAGGACGAAATCATCAAGGTCGATACCCGCTCGGGCGAATACTCCGCGCGCGTCAAGTAAGACATGCGACCGGGACACTGGCTGCAGCGAGCGCGACGCGGTGCCGGTGTTCCGTTGATGCTGGGCGGCCTGCTGGGCGGCGCACTGCCGGCCGGTTCGGCCGCCGCACGACCGGCCGGCGCATCCTGCGATGCAGGCAGTATCGCAGCGGTTGCGGCGGCCGACGTGTTCGCGGGCGCCGTGCAGACCGTGGCGGCGCAGACCTGCAAGACATGGCCCTCCGATACCACCAAGCGCCTGGCTGCCATCGCCTTCGTCACCGGTGCCGGCGAACCGGGCGAGCGCTCCCTGCAATTGCGGGTGGCCATGCTGGAGGCCGACAGCGGCAGGGTGCTGGCCGGTTACGCGCAGGAGCTGGGCGAGGACGCCGCGCTCGAGCTGGACGCCGACAGCCTGCGCCTGGATACCGCCCGTTACGATCTGGCGCCGGGCACACGTGCGATCGGCGTGGTCGTGCGCAGCGTCGCACGAGGACCCAGCTGCCCGGATTTCCGCAGCAACGATGCGCTGACCCTGCTGGTGCGCGAGGGCCGCACGCTGCGTCCGGTGCTGCAACGCGATCTCACGCTCTGGCAGCGCGTGCAGGGTGAGCCCTGCAGCTGGGGGCGGGGGCGGGTGATCAGCGAGCGCGCGTCGATGCATCTGGCCATGGCCGGGCAGGTGCATGCCGGCTATGCGGACATCGTGTTGACCGCCACTATCGTCACGTCCGACGTGGCGCCAGGTGGCGACACTGTCACCGAACGCGCCCGGCGCGCGCGCCAGCTGCTGCGCTATGACGGCAAGCGCTATGTCGCCGCGACCGACGCCGCCAACGGCTGGCCGTTCGGCAACTAACCTTCTATGGATTCGCTCATGACCAATGCTCCTGCAGAAACCTGCGACCTGTTGATCGAAGCCGGTTACGTGGTGCCGATCGAACCGCACGCGGTGGTCCTCGAGGACCATGCGGTGGCGGTGCACAACGGCGCCATCGTGGCGGTGCTGCCGATCGCGCAAGCGCGCGCGCGCTTCGCGCCGACGCAGACCGTCTCGCGTCCGGACGCGGCATTGATGCCGGGCCTCGTCAATGCGCATACGCATAACCCGATGACGCTGCTGCGCGGTGTGGCCGACGACCTGCCCTTGATGGTGTGGCTGCAGCAGCACATCTGGCCGGTGGAAGCGGCGGTGATCGGGCCGGAATTCGTGGCCGACGGCACCGCTCTGGCCATCGCCGAGATGCTGCGCGGCGGCACCACCTGCGTCAACGAGAACTACTTCTTCGCCGACGTGCAGGCCGCCGTGTACAAGCAGCACGGCTTCCGGGCACTGGTGGGCGCGGTGATCATCGACTTCCCCACCGCCTGGGCGTCGTCGGACGACGAATACTTCGCCCGTGCCGGCGAGCTGCACGACCAGTGGCGCGACGACCCCCTGATCGGCACTGCATTCGCTCCGCATGCACCCTATACGGTCAACGATGCCAACTTCGAACGTGTGCGGATGCTGGCCGACCAGTTGGACCTGCCGGTGCACCTGCATACGCACGAAACCGCACAGGAAGTGGCCGATTCGATCAAACAGTATGGGCAGCGCCCGCTGGCGCGGCTGGATCGTCTGAGCCTGGTCAACGATCGCCTGATCGCCGTGCACATGACCCAGCTCACCGACGCGGAGATCCATCTGTGCGCCGAGCGCGGCGTGAGCGTGGTGCACTGCCCCGAATCCAATCTCAAGCTGGCCTCCGGGTTCTGTCCGGCCTGTGCCTTGCAGCGTGCAGGCGTGAACCTGGCGATCGGCACCGATGGCTGCGCCAGCAACAACGACCTGGACATGTTCAGCGAGAACCGCACCGCCGCCATCCTGGCCAAGGCGGTGGCCAACGATGCGACCGCACTGGACGCGGCCACCACCTTGCGTGCGGCCACCCTCGGCGGGGCGCGTGCCCTGGGCTTCGGCGACCGCATCGGTTCGATCGAGGTCGGCAAGCAGGCCGATCTGGTCTGCGTGGATCTGTCGGCGCTGGAAACCCAGCCGTTGCACCACGTGCTGTCGCAGCTGATCTACGCCGCCGGTCGCCATCAGGTCACCGATGTGTGGATCGCCGGCAAGCCCAAGCTGGTGCAGCGCGAGCTCGTCGACATGGACACCGCAGCCCTGGTCGCCAACGCGCGCCAATGGCGCGACCGCATCCGCACCGTCCGCGCCTGAGCGCGCGTCATCGACTCACGGAGTTCCACATGAATCCCGATACTTCCACCACCGCCGGCAACTTCCGTCAGACCGAACTGGACAAGTTCGCCGCGCTGGCCAACCGCTGGTGGGACGCCGACGGTCCGCAGAAGCCGCTGCATGCGCTCAATCCGGTGCGCCTGGACTATGTGTCCGCCCGCCAGGAGCTAGCCGGCGCGCGCGTGCTGGATGTCGGTTGTGGCGGCGGTCTGCTCAGCGAGTCGATGGCGCGCCTGGGCGCGCAGGTGACCGCGATCGATCTGGCCCCGGAGCTGGTCAAGGTGGCACGCCTGCACAGCCTGGAATCGGGCGTGCAGGTGGATTACCGCGTGCAGTCGGTCGAAGACCTGGCGGCCGAACAGCCCGGCAGTTTCGATGCGGTGACCTGCATGGAGATGCTGGAGCACGTACCGGATCCGACCGCGATCATCGGCGCCTGTGCCCGCCTGCTCAAGCCGGGCGGCAAGCTGTTCCTGTCCACCCTCAATCGCACTCCGGCCGCGTTCGCGCTGGCGGTGGTGGGCGCCGAATACATCGCGCGCTTATTGCCCAAGGGCACGCATCACTACAAGGACTTCATCAAGCCCTCCGAGCTGGCGGCGTGGTTGCGCGCGGCCGAGCTGCAGCTGGAAGATGTCAGCGGCATGCTGTACGAACCGTGGCGTAATCGCGCGCGCCTGTCCTCGCGTACCGAGGTCAATTATCTGGCGTACGCGGTGAGGCCGTGACGGGCGGGGAGTGGGAAATCGGAAATCGGGAATCGCAACGGCGGTCTTCCGGGGTTTTGATGGATCCCGATGCCGGCCCGGTTGTGGGTCACCGAGCGGTGGCGGTGGTGCTGTGAGGTTTCCGCGGGCGGTATTGTTCGATCTGGATGGCACCTTGCTGGACAGCGCGCCGGATATGCTGGCGACGGTCAACGCGATGCTGGACGCGCGTGGGCGTGCGCCGATTGCGTTGGCTTCGCTGCGACCGGTGGTTTCGAAAGGTGCGCGCGCAATGCTCGGCGTCGCATTTGCCGACCTTGATGTCGATGCACGCGGTGCACTGGTGCCGGAATTCCTGCATCGTTACGAAGCCCTGATCGGCACGCAGTCGCAGCTGTTCGATGGTGTCGAGCAGTTGCTCGCGCGGCTGGAGAATGCCGGTTGCGTCTGGGGCATCGTCACCAACAAGCCCGAATACCTGGCGCGGCTGATCCTGCCGCAGCTTGGCTGGACGCAGCGCTGCGCGGTGCTGATCGGCGGCGATACGCTTGCCGAGCGCAAGCCGCATCCGCTGCCGCTACTGACCGCGGCGCAGCAACTCGGCGTTGCGCCGGCGCACTGCGTCTACGTCGGCGACGACGAGCGCGACATCGTTGCCGCACGTGCGGCCGCCATGCCCGCGGTTGCGGTGTTGTGGGGCTACCGCCTGCACGACGATGTGCCGGCGCGCTGGCAGGCCGACGTGCTGGTGGAAACGCCGCAGCAGCTGTGGGATGCGGCAACGTGGCCGCAGACCTGATACTTCTTCGTTTTTGTCCGGATCCGCCATGAGCCAATCCAGCGCCCTCGACAGTTTTCTCGACAAGTGGCGAACCCGCTGGCCGGAATGGTCGGTTGCCGAACCCTTCATTCCCGAACCGCAGCGTCGCCTGGCGGCAGCCTGGTTCGCCTTGTTGCAGGAATGGGAAGACATCATGAACATCGCCGGCGATCCGTTGCCGGCCGATGCCAAGCTGGCGTGGTGGCAGCAGGAGCTGCGCGACTGGTCCGGGCAGCGTTCGCGGCATCCGTTGGGACGCGTGCTGGAGCCGGTGCGCGCGCCATGGGCAGTGTTGGCCGATAGCTTGCCGGCGATGCAGGCCGCACGCGTGCAGCCTGCATCGTTGCAACAGGCGCTGGAACAGCTGCGAGGCTTTGCCGATGCGGTGATCGGTGCCGAGGCGGTGCTGTTCGCGCGTGCGCAAGCCGGTGATGCCACCGCCGTGGCGGTACAGTGGCTGGATGCACGCCAGCGTGCCGGTGGCGATGGTGCCGCACCTGGAGGCGTGACCACGCTCGCCTGGCGTACCCAGCTGTTGCGGGCCTGGCCACGCAAGCCGGCGTTGGCTCGCCCGCATCGGGTGTGGTCGCGGCTGGCACGCGTGCGCCTGCAGCGCGAGCTCGCCGGCAAGCCGGCCTATGCGCCACCGGTCCAGCAGTTGTGGCATAGCTGGCGTGCGGCAAGCGGCGCTGACTGAGCGAGAGCGGGTCGGCGACACCTCGGTCGCGTACATGCGGATGCGCTTGCTGCCACCGATCGGCCGCGGCAAGCGCATCGCTCGCATGGTCGGACGCCGTCGCTCAGATCGGCGAATCCGGCAGCACCGTGTGGTAGGCAATGAACGCATCGTTGCACTGGCACCCAGGCCGAACAGGGCGATGTGCACGCGTCCCGGTCTGCAGCGCCGCACGCGTTTCATCACATGCCGTGGGCACTGGGCCTTCCACACTCATTGCCCGCGTAAGACGCGCATGTCAGGAATGCAAATGACCGATCCCAAAGAGCTGCAGGACAAATTCTGGAAAGCCCTGAAATCCGATCGCACGGTGATGCTGGGCCTGGACGGAGTGGAAGATGGTCACGCGCGTCCGATGACCGCGCAGATCGAAGGCGACAGCGGTGGGCCGATCTGGTTTTTCACTTCCAAGGACAATGCATTGATCGCAATGCTGGGGCAGGGGCGGCGGGTGATCGGCGCTTTCAGCAGCAAGGGTCATGACCTGTTTGCCAGCATCAGTGGCTCCCTGCGCGAAGACACCGATCGCGCGGTGGTCGATCGCCTGTGGAACCCCCATGTGGCTGCATGGTACGAGGGTGGCAAGGACGATCCGAAACTGGCGCTGCTGCGGCTGGATGCGGACCACGCGCAAATCTGGCTCAACGGGTCCAGCCTGCTGGCCGGCATCAAGGTGCTGCTCGGCATCGACCCGAAAAAGGACTACCAGGACAAGGTGGCTGACGTACCACTGCGTTGAGGCGCACCACGCAGGCGCGGGAGCGTGCCTGCGTGGTCGGTGGCGCGTGCGCAGCGGCGCGCTGCATTCTCCGTCAGGCAACTGCACCACCGTCATCATTACGGCATCGGCGCGGTTGTGGGTATCGATAGAGCATTCGGGAGTAGCGACATGCAACGGATCGAGATCGGTCAGATGGTGTTCCTGCGCGACGGCGAGGTGGGGGTGGGCGCGGTGCGCGACATTCGCAACGATGGCGCCGAACTCATCGTCTACATCGAGAATGGCGGCGATTTCGTACTGCCTGCATCGGTGGTGCGCGATGTGCATTCGGGCAAGGTAATGCTGGATGTCGACACACTGCCGGAGGACGTCTGCGCGGCCTTGCGCCACCGCCACGACAATGTGTTCCCGACCGACCCGGATGCAGCCAGCGACCCGCAGTGACGCATCCGCTTGGTGTGACGGTAGCGCGGCCTGGCAGCGCAGCACGAGCCGGCCAGGACGTCCCTCATGGTGTACTGCATCGCTGGTCGGGGAACCGACCATGCCGGGCTCTGGCAAGCGAGCGCTGCTGAATCAGCTCAGGCGTCAGGCAGCAAAAAATTGCGCGGTGTAGCACCGGTTGCCTCGTCCGATGCCAGCAACGCCTGGTCGGCCTGATCCTTGAGCTGTACTCCGGACAACCGGCGAGCGAACGCTTCGCGCAGGAGATAGCCCAGCGTGCGGGCGGCTTGCGCGTAACCGAGCCCTTCGCTGCGGATGTTGGAAATGCAGTTGCGCGCAGCATCTGTGAGACCGACGCGCGGTGCATACGTCAGATACAGCCCGAGGCTATCGGGCGAACTCAAGCCCGGGCGCTCTCCGATCAGAACGATCACCATGCGCGCATCGAGTAGTTCGCCGACTTCGTCGCCGATCGCCACGCGCCCCTGTTCGATCAGCACGACCGGCGCCAGCGACCGGTTCTGGTGCGCGCTCAGGGCCTCGATCTGTTCCAGCATCGGCGCTGCATGCCGATGCACCGCCAGGGCAGACAGCCCATCGGCCACCACCACTGCCACGTCGTATCCGCTGCCTTGCACGGCGGCCGCGCCGCGCAATTGGGTGGCAGCCTCATCGGACAGGCGACGACCCAGGTCTGGCCGTCGCAGGTAGGTGTGCCGATCTGGCGCTGCGCTGCGCAACAGCAGGCTGTTGCGCCCGCGCCGTTTCAACGCGGCCTGCAACGGTGCCGGATCGAACGCCAGATGTACTGCGTCGCGCGCTTGGGCATGTGCCAGTTGGAAATCGAGATGCGCTACGGTCGGCAGGCTGGTGCCCACGCGGCCGAGAGCGATACGTGCCGGTGTCAGCGGCCGCAACTGCGACCAGGCATCGCGTGGCGGTGCCACTGGAGTGCTCACTGCATCTTTCCAGCAGGCAATTGCGACAACGCGCGGCGAAACGCCGGAGGTACCTCGTTGCCCAGGACGAAACGGCCATCATCCCGCAGACGCAGGATGCCTTGTTGCTCCAGCCACTGCTCGAACTCGGGCGCGGCACGCAGCCCGAGTGCCTGGCGTGCATAGAGCGCGTCGTGGAACGAGGTGGTCTGGTAATTGAGCATCACATCGTCCGAGCCCGGGATGCCCATGATGAAATTGATGCCCGCAGTGCCCAGCAGGGTGAGCAAGGTGTCCATGTCGTCCTGGTCGGCTTCGGCATGGTTGGTGTAGCAGATGTCGCAGCCCATCGGCACGCCAAGCAGCTTGCCGCAGAAGTGGTCTTCCAGTCCGGCGCGGATGATCTGCTTGCCGTCGTAGAGATACTCCGGGCCGATGAAGCCGACCACGGTGTTGACCAGCAGCGGCTTGAACTGGCGTGCCACCGCATACGCGCGCGCCTCGCAGGTCTGTTGATCCACGCCATGGTGCGCGTTGGCCGATAGCGCGCTGCCCTGGCCGGTTTCGAAATACATCACGTTGTCGCCCACGCTGCCGCGGCGCAGCGACAGGCCTGCCTCGTGCCCCTCGCGCAGCAGCGCCAGATTGACGCCGAAACTGGCATTGGCCGCTTCGGTGCCGGCGATGGACTGGAACACCAGGTCCACCGGCACGCCGCGGCCGATCGCCTCGATGGTGGTGGTGATATGCGCCAGCACGCAGGACTGGGTGGGAATCCGGTAGCCGGTAATCACCGCATCGAGCATGCGCAGCAAGGCGCTGGTGGCGGCCAGACTGTCGCTGGCCGGATTGATGCCGATCACCGCATCGCCATTGCCATACAACAGGCCATCGAGCACGCTGGCGGCGATGCCAGTGGCGTCGTCGGTCGGGTGGTTGGGTTGCAGGCGGGTGGACAGCCGCCCGCGCAGGCCCAGCGTATTGCGGAAGCGGGTGACCACGCGGGTCTTCTGCGCCACCAGGATCAGGTCCTGCACCCGCATCAGTTTCGACACCGCGGCGACCATCTCCGGCGTCAGTCCGGGCGCCAGCGCCGTGAGTGCGGCTTCATCGGCCTGCGCGCTCAACAACCAGTCGCGGAAGCCGCCCACGGTGAGGTGCGCGACAGCAGCGAACGCCGCCGTATCGTGCTGGTCGATGATCAGCCGGGTGACTTCGTCCGACTCGTAAGGCACCACCGCTTCGTCGAGGAAATGCCGTAGCGGCAGATCGGCCAGCGCCATCTGCGCGGCGACGCGCTGCAGCCCGGACTCGGCTGCCAGCACGGCCAGCTGGTCGCCCGAACGCGCCGGCGTGGCCTTGGCCAGCAAGGTCTTGATGTCGGCAAACCGGAACTGCTCGCCGCCCGCGGTGAACGCGAAACCGCTCATTGGCCCGCGACCGCAGTGTTGATCTGGCTGCGCAGACTGAGCATGCAACACGCCGCACCGAGCAGCAGCAGGCCGACGAAGATCAGCGCCACGACCGGGTTGAACCACACCATGGCGATCAGACACACCAGCGCCAGCGACAAGGCGATCGCCGGCACCACCGGATAGCCGGGCGCGCGAAAGCTGCGCTCCAGCCCTGGTTCGCTGCGGCGCAGTTTGAACAGGCTGAGCATGCTCATCCCATACATCACGATGGCGCCGAACACCGACATGGTGATCATGGCCGCCGTCAACGACATGCCCTGGATCTTGACCACGCTGTCGCTGCAGATCGCCGCAATGCCGATGACGCCACCGGCCAGAATCGCCCGGTGCGGGGTGCGGAAGCGCGACAGCGTCGCCAACCCGTGCGGCAGGAAGCCGGCGCGGGCCAGTGCGAAGAATTGCCGCGAGTAGCCCAGGATGATGCCGTGGAAACTGGCCACCAGCCCGAACAGGCCGATCCACACCAGCATGTGCAGCCAGGTGGAACTGGTGCCGACCACGGCCTTCATCGCCTGCGGCAGCGGATCGTTGATGTTGGCAAGCTGGCGCCAGTCGCCCACGCCGCCGGCGAACACCATCACCCCCAGCGCCAGCACCACCAGGGTGAGAATGCCGGCGATGTAGGCACGCGGAATCGTGCGCCTGGGGTCCTTGGCTTCCTCTGCGGCCATTGCCGCGCCTTCGATCGCCAGGAAGAACCAGATCGCGAACGGGATCGCCGCAAAGATGCCGGAAATCGCCGCCGGGCCGAACACGTCGCTGCCGGCCCAGCCATTGGCGGCGAAGCGTGCCACGCTGAAACCCGGCGCCACCACGCCCATGAACACCAGCAGTTCGATCACCGCCAGCAGGGTCACGATCAGCTCGAAGGTGGCGGCAATCGCCACGCCGACGATGTTCAAGCTCATGAACAGCAGATACGCGCCAATCGCGGCCAACCGCGGGTCCAGCGAGGGATATTGCACGTTCAAATAAGCGCCGATCGCCATCGCGATCGCCGGTGGCGCGAACACGAATTCGATCAGCGTGGCCAGGCCGGCCAGCATGCCGCCATAGGTGCCGAAGGCGCGCAGGCTGTAGGCGAACGGCCCGCCCGCATTTGGGATGGCGGTGGTCAGTTCGGTAAAACTGAAGATGAAGCAGGTGTACATCACCGCCACCAGCAAGGTGGTGACCAGAAAGCCCAGCGTTCCGGCGGTGCCCCAGCCATAGCTCCAGCCGAAGTATTCGCCGGAGATCACCAGGCCGACCGCGATTCCCCACAACTGCCAGGTGCCGAGCGTCGGCTTGAGTTGCTCGTTGTGCATGTTGCTCATCTCCAGCGGTCGGGGGAGGCGACCAGGCAGTTGCGTTACCTGTGCGGTGCACGCGTCATCGTGGCTGCGCGATCGCTGCTGTCCAGCGATGATCGATGGCACCCCGGTTATACCGCAAAGCCGGGCGGCGAACACAGGCGCGACGGGTAGGGGTGCGTTTACCAGCAATGGGTCGACACGTACGTCGAACCGCGCCGCGGCACGCCGGAACGGGTGAGATCACGAGTGGTGCCGGCGACCTATTTACCGCGCTCGAGTACCAGCAACGGGTCTATTCGTGTATCGAACCAATTCATCCCCCAATGCAGATGCGGTCCGGTCGCACGCCCGGTCGCACCTACCGCAGCGATGACCTGACCCTGCTCCACCCGGTCGCCCACCCTGACGTCGATACGCGATAGATGCAGGAAGTTCGAGCTGATGCCGAAGCCATGGTCCAGCAATAGCGTGCCACCGGTCAGGTACAGGTCCGGCGCTGCGAAGGTGACCACGCCGGCGGCGGGCGCCTTGACGGGGGTGCCGGTGGGCACGGCGATGTCCATGCCGGAATGGCCGGCGCCCGGCTGGCCGTTGTATACGCGTGCATTGCCGAAGCGGCCGCTGATGCGGCCCTGCACCGGCCAGATGAAGGGCTGCGCGAAATCCGGGCGCGCATCGTCGCGGTCGCGCGCAGCGGTCACCTGCGCCTGCTCACGCTTGATGCGCTCGGCAATGGCCGGCGGTGGGTTGACGGTCTTGGGCGGCACGCCGTTGATGCGCTCGGTGGGCCAGTCGCGTGGCGTTACCATCACGCTGGCCGTGCGTTGCGTGCCATCGGGCAGGGTGATCTGCACCTGCAAGGGGCCGGTCGCGTCGCGGCCAATGCCGAACACCACGCTGCCATAGCCGCTCACCCGCAGGTTGCGGCCGGCATAGTGCACCTTGCTGCCGACCGGCACCTTGCCGATCACCATCGCGCCCTGCGACGCGCTGGCAGGAAACACCACGCCAGCAGTGTCGGCAGTCTGGGTGTGTGCGGGAGCCGCGCCGAAGATGGCCGGCACGATCGCCAGCCATGCGCTGATCAGGGCTGCGCGCATCAGCGGTCGAAGGTCAGGCGCTGGCCGGCAGCGCTGCCCACCAACTGCTCGCCATCCCATACCTGCTGGCCATTGACCCAGGTCGCGGCAATGCGCGAACGGAACGTGGTGCCTTCGAACGGAGACCAGCCGCACTTGGACAGCACCTGTTCGCGCTTCACCGTGAACGGGGTGTTGTCGATCATCACCAGGTCGGCGAAGTAGCCCTCGCGCAGGAAGCCGCGTTGTTCCACATCGAACAGTTGCGCCGGCGCATGCGCGAACTTCTGCACGATGCGGGTGATCGGCAGCTTGCCTTCGTGCACCAGCTCCAGTGCCGCCACCAGCGCGTACTGCACCAGCGGCAGGCCCGAAGGCGCCTGGGCGTAGGGCTTCTGCTTTTCTTCCCAGGTGTGCGGGGCGTGGTCGGTGGCCAGGACATCGATGACGTCTTCGGCCAGCGCCTCGATCAGGGCCAGGCGGTCCTCGGCATCCTTGATCGCCGGGTTGCACTTGATCAGGTTGCCCAGGCGCGCGTAATCGCTGCGATCGAAACGCAGGAAGTGGATGCAGGTTTCGGCGGTGATGCGCTTGCGGAGCTTGCCGTCCGCATCGACCAGCGGGCCGGCTTCGAACAGCGACAACTCGTCGGCGGTGGAGATGTGCAGCACGTGCAGGCGGGTGTTGTGCCTGCGTGCCAGCGACACCGCCAGCTGCGAGGATTTCAGGCAGGCTTCGCGCGAACGGATGTCCGGGTGCATCTCCGCGCTCAGCGCCTCGCCATATTGTTGCCGGTACCGCTCCATCGTCGCGTCGATGGTCGGGGTGTCTTCGCAATGGGTGATGATCGGAGTGGGCGCGTCGCGGAAGATCGCGTCCAGCGTCTCGGGGTTGTCGACCAGCATGTTGCCGGTGGAGGCGCCCATGAATACCTTGATGCCTGGGGCAGTCTTGGGGTCCAGCGCCTGGATGTGGGCCAGGTTGTCGTTGCTGGCGCCCATGTAGAAGCCGTAGTTGGCCCAGGCGCGCCCGGCAGCGGCGTCGTACTTGGCCTGCAGCGCGGCGGCGTCCAGCGTCGGTGGATTGGTGTTGGGCATGTCCATGAAGCTGGTCAGGCCGCCGGCCACCGCTGCACCGGATTCGGTGGCGATGTCGCCCTTGTGGGTCAGGCCTGGTTCGCGGAAATGCACCTGGTCGTCGATCATGCCTGGCAGCACCCAGCGTCCGGCGGCATCCACAACGGTATCGCCAGGGGCAGGGACGACCTTGCTGTCGATCTTGGCGATGCGTCCGGCCTCGATCAGCAGGTCGGCGTCGAACTCCTTGCCCTCGTTGACCAGGCGGGCATTGACGATGACGGTTCGGCTCATGGATGGGGTCCTTTGCAGCGGCAGGAAGAAGAGGGAGGCGGGGCGGCAGTGCAAGGCGCATCGGGCACCGGGTCGAAGCCGCCCGGGTGGAACGGGTGGCAGCGGCCCAGCCTGCGTGCGGCCAGCCAGCAACCGCGTAGCGGGCCGAAGCGACCGATGGCAATCATTGCGTACTCCGAGCAGCTGGGCGCAAAGCGGCAGCGCGGTCCGAGCAGGGGGCTGATGAACAGCTTGTAGCAGCGCAACAGCGCAATGAGCAGGCGGGAGATCACTTGCCAATCATATGCCAGTTGCATTAATAGGTGGTTGCCGGGGGTCCGCAGCGTACGTTATAAAGGTCCGCTTTCCCGGGCCCCGGGGGAACCAAGGAAGAGCGTTTCGTGGCTGCTAAAAAACCTGCAAAAAAGGCCGTCCAGGCCGCCAAGAAGTCCGCCAAACCCGTTGCGAAAAAGGCAGCGGCACCCGCCGCTGCGAAGCCGGCCGCCAAGAAGGTGGCCGCGGTCAGCAAGCAGCCGGTTGCCAAGAAGGTTCCTGCCAAGAAGGCGCCTGCAAAGGCACCGGCGAAGAAGGTCGCCGCCAAACCGGTGCCATCTGCCAAGCCCGCAGCGGCCAAACCCGTAGCGGCCAAGCCGGTGAGTCCGGCCGCCAAGAAGATCGCTGCCAAGCCGGCGGCGAACAAGGCAGCTCCGGCTGCCGCCAAACCGGCCGCCAAGCCGGTGGCCTCCAAGCCCGTACCGAAGCCGGCCTCCAAGCCGGCTCCGGCCAAGTCAGTCCCGGTCAAGGCTGAACAGCCCGCGCCCGCACCGGCCCCCAAGGCCGCCACTGCGAAGCCGGTCAAGCCCGCGACCCCGTCAGCCAAGAATCCCGTGCCCGTTTCGAAATCCTCCGCAAAAACTCCGAGCAAGACCGAAGCCCCCGCCAAGCCCGCTGCGACCCGTCCGGTCGGCAAGGTCGCCGTGGCCGTGACCTCCAAGCCGTCCAGCCCGGCGCCCAAGACCAAGTACAAGGTGGTCGACTACAAGACCGACGACGCGACCGGTCGCCCGATCCTCCCGCAGGGCTACAAGCCGTCCGCGGACGAGGAGTACATGAGCAAGTTGCAGCAGGAGTACTTCCGTCAGCGCCTGCAGCATTGGCGTAACGAGATGGTGGAGGAATCCAAGCAAACCATCGAGAACCTGCGCGAAGAAGTGCGCGATATCGGCGATGAGGCCGAACGAGCCACGCGCGAAACCGAGAACTCGCTCGAGTTGCGTGCCCGCGACCGCGCCCGCAAGCTGATCTCCAAGATCGACAGCACCCTCAAGCGCCTGGAAGACGGCGATTACGGGTACTGTGTCGACACCGGCGAAGAAATCGGCCTGGACCGCCTGGAAGCGCGTCTGACCGCCGAGCGCACCATCGACGCTCAGGAGCGTTGGGAGCACCTGCAGAAGCAGCAGGGCGACTGATCCACGCGCGCGCCGGCCGCAGCCGGCGAAGCGAACCGAACCCCGGAGATTGGACGCCCGTCCAGTCTGCGGGGTTTTTCATATGGGGTGTCCGGCCGGCAATCGCCGCGCGTGTCGCGGCCAGGCGTGGCGCGGCTGAGTCGGCCGCCGCAATCGGGCCAGGGTTGGAGGGCGGGCGGGATGCGGCGATCGGCCGTGGTTACTGCCGAGGTCGCGCATGCCGGTCTACCGCTGGGCGGATCACTGCAGTTCGCGCAGATCCAGGTTGCGTAGGCGCGGCGCCTTCCAGGCGGTGGTGGCCACCACGCCCAGGGTGACGCAACCGCCGATCACCACGGCCGGCACCAGGCCCACCAGGCGTGCCATCACGCCATCGTAGAACGCTCCCAACTCGTTCGACGAGCCGATGAAGATGCCGTTGATCGAGGACACCCGCCCACGCATCGCGTCCGGGGTTGCCAGCTGCAGGATGGTCTGCCGCACCACGACCGACACGCCGTCGCACATGCCGTACGCCAGCAGGATCGCCGCCGACAGCCAGAAATGGCGCGATAGTCCGAAGGCGATGGTGCACAACCCGAAGCCGGCGACCGACAGCAACAGCACCCGCCCGGCATTGCGCTGCAAGGGATGCCGCGCCAACCACACCCCGACCACGATCGACCCCAGTGCCGGCGCGCCGCGCAGGATGCCCAGGCCCTCCGGCCCATAGTGCAGGATCTCGTGGATGAAGGCCGGCAGCATGGAGACCGCGCCACCCAGCAACACCGAGAACATGTCCAGCGCCATCGCACCCAGCATGATCTGGTTGGACAACACGAACTGCGCGCCTTCGGCGATGCTGCGCAGGATCGGCGCACGCGCGCCATCGCTGACCGGCTCGTCCACGCGCAGCAGCGCCAGCGCCAGGATCGCGAGCATCGCCACGCCCGCGGCGACGCCGTAGGCCAGACCCTTGCCGCCCCAGCCGACCAGCAGCCCGCCCAGCGCCGGGCCGATCACCATGCCGGCCTGCAAGGTGACGCTGCCGATACTGGCGCCGCGCGCAAAGGCCTCGCGCGGCAGCGCCCGCGCAAACAGCGCGTTGTAGACCGGCGACAGGAACGCGCGCGCCGCCCCGGTCAACGCAATGGCCGCGTAGATCGGCCAGACGTCCCGTACCGGCAGCCATGCCTGGGCGATCGCCAGCAACAGCAACGCGGTGGCGACCAACCCCAGGACCGCAAGCATGCCGAGCCGTCGCCGTGGCAGGTGGTCGACCAGATAGCCGGCAAACGGCGCGATGCAGAAGAAGGGCAGGATTTCCGCCAGGCCGATCAGCCCCAGCGAGAGCGGATTGCGGGTGATCTCGTAGATGTGCCAGCCGACCGTGACCGCCACGATCTGGTAGGACAGCATGGCCGAGACGCGGTACAGCAGGACCAGGCCGAAGCCAGGGTGAGCGAACAGGGTGCGCAGCGAATCGGCCGGGGACGGCGTCGGCGCGCTCACTGCTGCGCGCGCGCGGTGTCGCGGATGAAGGCCAGCATCGCAGCCACGCCGTTGCTGCGGGTTGGCGACAGGTGCTTGGCCAGGCCGATGCCGGCGATGTAGTCCGGCTCGGTCGCCAGGATTTCCTGCGCGTTACGCCCGGAATACACCCGCAACGCGAGATAGATCAGCCCGGAAACGATTGCCGAATCGCTGACCGCGTGGAAGTCCAGCCGTTCGGCGTTGCCCTCGGGCACGATCCATACCATCGACTGGCAGCCATGCAGTCGGTGTTCTTCGGTTTTCCACTGCTCCGGGAAGGCGGGCAGCTTGCGGCCCAGGTCGATCAGGTACTGGTAGCGCTCGGACCAGTCGCCAAAGAAGGAAAATTCCTCGGCAATGGCGGCCTGCGCCTCGGTGGCGGTGGGTTCGAGCGGGAAGGGAGAGGTGGTCATCAAAACTCCAGAATCGTTCGCAAAAATCCAGGGGCGTTCGGTCAAAGCCCTCTCCCTCCGGGGCGAGAAGGCGCGGTTTGCGCGCCATTGGCGCGCGTGCCTTGGAGCGCCCGCGCCGCCAGCGCGGGCCGGGGCGCGGAGCGGGGGTTGGGGGGAGGGTACTAGCGAAGCCTCGCAGGAATGCGATGCGAATGGCTTCGTCCATCTCTCAAAAGCAAAGGTGCACACGGCTTCGCTCGCACCCTCATCCGGCGCTACGCGCCACCTTCTCCCGGTGGGAGAAGGGTAGGTCATGCGCATTTGACGTGGAGGTGTGCAAGTGCGGTTTCAGGGGATGAGTAGAGTGTTGAACTCGGGCATTGCCCCTCTCCCTCCGGGAGAGAGGTTGGGGTGAGGGTGCGGGCGAAGCCTCGTCGATGGTGCACGTGGCTTCGCCCGTACCCTCATCCGGCGCTGCGCGCCACCTTCTCCCGGGGGGAGAAGGATCGGTCAAGCGCGCTTCCAGCGCACGCCTTGCGGGGTGTCTTCCAGCACGATGCCTTCGTCGGCCAGCTGCGTGCGGATGGCATCGGCGCGGGCGAAATCCTTGGCCTTCTTCGCAGCGCTGCGCTCTTCCACCAGCGCGGTGATGCGGGCATCGTCGCCGGCGTCGGTGCTGGTGCCGGCCTTGTTGCCCCGCGATAACCAGGCGGCCGGATCTTGTTGCAGCAGTCCCAAGGCCAGACCAGCGCCGAGGAGTTCGGCTTTGGCCTTCCTCACTGCCAGATCACGCGTAGCGCTCTGCTCGCCATCGGGGTTGCCTGGCGGTGCGACAGCATTGAGTGCTTTTCGCGCCTGGTCAGCGAGTTTGGCCAAAACCCTGAGAGCCAATGGCGTGTTGAGGTCTTCGTTCAACGCCTCTTCGATCTCGGCAGGGATCGTCGGAATCAACTCCTCCGCGTCCGGGCCGCCAACGGCTTTCAAACGATTCAGAAGTTTGTATAAGCCGTTGAGCCTGTTCGTTTCGGTCTCGATCAGTGCATCCGACCAATCCAGCGGTTGCCGATAATGCGCGCTCAACAGCGCGCAGCGCAGCGCTTCGGGCGGATGCCTGGCGATCAGCTCGTGCACGGTTTCGATGTTGCCCAGCGACTTGCTCATCTTCGCGCCGCTGAAATTGAGCATGCCGTTGTGCAGCCAGAAGCGGGCGAAGGTGGCGCCGCCATGCGCGCATTCGCTCTGCGCGATCTCGTTCTCGTGATGCGGGAACTGCAGGTCCACGCCGCCGGCGTGGATGTCGATGGTCGGTCCCAGGTGCGCGGCGGCCATCGCCGAGCATTCGATGTGCCAGCCCGGGCGGCCACGGCCCCAGGGCGAGTCCCAGCCGGGCAAGTCGTCGCTGGACGGTTTCCACAGCACGAAGTCGCCGGGGTCGCGCTTGTAGGGGGCCACGTCCACCCGGGCGCCGGCCAGCATCTCGTCCGGATCCCGCCGCGACAGCTTGCCGTAGTCCTGGAAGCTGGCGACTGCGAACAGCACGTGGCCTTCGGCGGCATAGGCATGGCCGCCCGCGATCAGCTGCTCGATCATCGCCACGATCTGCGGGATGTGCGCAGTGGCTTCCGGTTCGATGTCCGGCGGCAGCACGCCCAGCGCGGCCATGTCCTGGCGATAGATCGCGGCGAAACGGTCGGTGATGGTCGAGATCGGCACGCCCTGCGCCTGGGCGGCAGCGTTGATCTTGTCGTCGACGTCGGTGATGTTGCGTGCGTAGCGCAGTGCGCCATAGCGGCGCCGCAGCAGTGCGGCCAGCACGTCGAACACTACCGGGCCGCGGGCGTTGCCGATATGCGCGTAGTTGTAGACGGTGGGGCCGCACACGTACAGGGTGGGGCTGGCGGGGTCGAGCGGTGCGAACGGCTCGATCCGCCGCGTCAGGTTGTTGTGCAGGCGCAGGCTCATCGGCATCTTGGAATGGGTAACCCCGTGATTCTAGCCGGTCGCGGCGATCGGCGAACCGCGCGCTGCGCGCGGTCACCGGATGGGTTGCGTTCAGCCCGGGGACCGGCAAGGTCCATACACTAACGTATTGCCTGGCTTCGCCCTCTTGGTACTGAATGCGATTTTCCCCGTTCTCCATGCTGTGCGTAGTGGCCTGGCAGCTGATGCCGGCGCATGCGGCAGATCCCGAGGTCAAGAATCGGGTCGTCGTGATCGAAAACGTCAAGCTGGATTACGCCCAGGTGTTGAATGTGGAGCCGGTCTACCAGACCTTGCGCGCCACCCGCATCGAAGAACAGTGCGAGGCCGAGCAAGCCGCACCGGTCGTCGCCGCTCCGACCGAGGCCGAAGGCCGTATCAACCGCATGGTGGATTCGGTCAAGGAGATGTTCTCGCGTCGCCCGGAGCTGGCCGCGCCGGCCGCAGTGCCGCCGACCAGTACCCGTCGCAATTGCAAGGTGGTGGAGGTGCCGCGCGAATTCCGCCGGCCGATCGCCTTCGACGTGGATTATGTCTACAAGGGCACCAAGTACCGCTCGCGACTGCCGGAAGACCCGGGTAACCGGCTGCGGATCCGGGTCTCGGTGACGCCGTACATCCCAGACGCCATCGTCGCCCCGCCGCGCTAGGTGCGCGGCAGTTGCGCCGTGCCCGCATGCGTGCGAGGATTCGCGCCCTATGCAAGCGAACGCCTTTCAGCACGACACCAGCGCCGCCCGGATGGCCTCCGGCATGACGTCGCGTGCCCGCCGACCGGAATCCCACATTTTCGCTGGGTAACCGGGGCGTTTTGCTGCCTGTTTTCGAAAACCCAGCCTCCAGGCTGGGTTTTTTCGTTTTGGCGTCACAAAAGTTTCAACCGCAAGAAACGCGCATGTCGCGCACCCGCCGCTCCCTGGCGGACCACCCAGCAGAAGCACGCAGCAAAGGATCGATCGATGTCACTGAAGCACTTCTTGAACACCCAGGACTGGAGCCGCGCCGAGCTGGACGCGCTGTTGACCCAGGCCGCGCTGTTCAAACGCAACAAGCTGGGAAGCGAGCTGAAGGGCAAGTCGATCGCGTTGGTGTTCTTCAACCCGTCCATGCGCACGCGCACCAGCTTCGAGCTGGGCGCTTTCCAGTTGGGCGGGCATGCGGTGGTGCTGCAGCCGGGCAAGGATGCATGGCCGATCGAGTTCAATCTGGGCACGGTGATGGACGGCGACACCGAAGAACACATCGCCGAAGTGGCGCGCGTGCTCGGGCGGTACGTCGACCTGATCGGCGTGCGCGCGTTCCCGAAGTTCGTGGACTGGTCCAAGGACCGCGAAGACCAGGTGCTCAAGAGCTTCGCCAAGTATTCGCCGGTGCCGGTGATCAACATGGAAACGATCACCCACCCATGCCAGGAGCTGGCGCATGCGCTGGCGCTGCAGGAACACTTCGGTACCCAGGATCTGCGTGGCAAGAAGTACGTGCTGACCTGGACCTATCACCCCAAGCCGCTGAACACCGCGGTGGCCAACTCGGCGCTGACCATCGCCACCCGCATGGGCATGGACGTGACCCTGCTGTGCCCGACGCCGGACTACATCCTGGATCAACGCTATATGGACTGGGCTGCGCAGAACGTGGCCGAGAGCGGCGGTTCGCTGCAGGTCAGCCACGACATCGACAGCGCCTACGCCGGCGCCGACGTGGTCTACGCCAAGAGTTGGGGGGCGCTGCCGTTCTTCGGCAACTGGGAGCCGGAAAAGCCGATCCGCGACCAGTACAAGCACTTCATCGTCGACGAGGCCAAGATGGCGCTGACCAACAACGGTGTGTTCTCGCACTGCCTGCCGTTACGCCGCAACGTCAAGGCCACCGACGCGGTGATGGATTCGCCCAACTGCATCGCCATCGACGAGGCCGAGAATCGCCTGCATGTGCAGAAGGCGATCATGGCGGCGCTGGTGGGGCAAGGGTAGGGGCGGGACCCGGGACCGGGGACCCGTAACAGCACTGCTGCTGCGTTCGCGCTCTAGTTTTCTATTCCAATCAATTTACACAGGAGTTTTTCTAATGTCGCAATCCAATGCTTCCCCGGGTCCCGGGTCCCCGGTCCCCGGTCCCGGCTCCACCGACATCGTGCTGGCGTTCTCCGGTGGTCTGGACACCAGCTTCTGCATTCCGTATCTGCAGGAGCGTGGCTATGCGGTGCACACGGTGTTCGCCGACACCGGCGGTGTGGATGCCGAAGAGCGTGACTTCATCGAGAAGCGGGCCGCCGAGCTGGGCGCGGCCAGCCACGTCACCGTGGACGGTGGCCCGGCGATCTGGGAAGGCTTCGTCAAGCCGTTCGTGTGGGCGGGCGAGGGTTACCAGGGCCAGTATCCGCTGCTGGTGTCGGACCGTTACCTGATCGTCGATGCCGCGCTCAAGCGCGCCGAGGAACTGGGCACCCGCAGCATCGCGCACGGGTGCACCGGCATGGGTAACGACCAGGTGCGGTTCGATCTGGCAGTGAAGGCGCTGGGCGACTACCAGATCGTCGCGCCGATCCGCGAAATCCAGAAGGAACACACCCAGACCCGCGCCTACGAGCAGAAGTATCTGGAAGAGCGTGGCTTCGGCGTGCGCGCCAAGCAGCAGGCCTACACCATCAACGAGAACCTGCTGGGTCTGACCATGTCTGGCGGCGAGATCGACCGTTGGGAAGCGCCAGGCGAAGGTGCGCGTGGCTGGTGCGCGCCGCGCGACGCATGGCCGACCGAGGCGCTGACGGTGACGTTGAAATTCGTCGAAGGCGAGGCGGTGGCGCTGGACGGCGAGCCGCTGCCGGGCGCTAAGATCCTGGCCAAGCTCAACGGCTTGTTCGCGCAGTATGGCGTGGGCCGCGGCGTTTACACCGGCGACACGGTGATCGGCCTAAAGGGGCGCATCGTGTTCGAAGCGCCGGGCCTGATCTCGCTGCTCACCGCGCACCGCGCACTGGAAGATGCCGTGCTGACCAAACAGCAGAACCGCTTCAAGCCGGACGTGGCGCGCAAGTGGGTGGAGCTGGTGTACGAGGGCTTCTATCACGACCCGCTCAAGACCGACATCGAGGCGTTCCTGAAGTCCTCGCAGTCCAAGGTCAATGGCGAAGTGGTGCTGGAAACCCGGGGCGGCCGCGTCGACGCGGTGGCCGTGCGTTCGCCGCACCTGCTCAATACCAAGGGTGCGACCTATGCGCAGTCGGCCGACTGGGGCGTGGAAGAGGCCGAAGGCTTCATCAAGCTGTTCGGCATGAGCTCCACGCTGTACGCGCAGGTGAATCGCTGAGGTGACCTGCGCAGGCAGCCCGCATCTTCCTTCTCCCGCACGCGGGAGAAGGTGGCGCATAGCGCCGGATGAGGGCGACCTGCCGCATGCCCCCATCCGCCCTGTCGGGCACCTTCCCCCGCAGGCAGGGGAAGGGCTAGATCCGCGTTGGAACGACAGACCACACGCTGTCTGACGCAATCAAGAAGTCCACCCACACGCTGCCGACGCAATAAGACGCGATCAATGACCACACTGCTCGACAACACACTGACGCATCTACAGGCGCTAGTGTCCTTCGACACCCGCAATCCGCCGCGTGCGATCGCTGCCGAAGGTGGCATCTTCGATTATCTGCGTGCGCAGCTGCCGGGATTCCAGGTCGAGGTGATCGACCACGGTGCCGGGGCGGTGAGCCTCTACGCGGTACGCGGGAAGCCCAGCTACCTGTTCAACGTGCATCTGGACACCGTGCCGGATTCGCCGCACTGGAGCGCCGACCCACACGTGATGCGGCGTACCGAAGACCGCGTGATCGGTCTGGGTGTCTGCGACATCAAGGGCGCAGCGGCGGCGCTGGTGGCGGCGGCCAATGCCGGCGACGGCGACGCGGCGTTCCTGTTTTCCTCCGACGAAGAAGCCAACGATCCGCGCTGTATCGCGGCGTTTCTGGCCGCCCACCCTGTGGTCCCGGGTCCCGGGTCCCGGGTCCCGGTATTCGAAGCGGTGCTGGTCGCCGAGCCGACCATGAGCGAAGCGGTGCTCGCCCATCGTGGCATCAGTTCGGTGCTGATGCGCTTTGCCGGTCGCGCCGGGCATGCGTCGGGCAAGCAGGACCCTTCAGCAAGCGCGCTGCATCAGGCGATGCGCTGGGGCGGCAAGGCGCTGGACCATGTCGAGGCGCTGGCACATGCACGCTTCGGCGGGCTGACCGGGCTGCGCTTCAACATCGGGCGTGTCGATGGCGGCATCAAGGCCAACATGATCGCGCCGGAGGCCGAGCTGCGCTTCGGTTTCCGGCCGCTGCCGTCGATGGATGTGGATGGCCTGCTGGCGAGCTTCGCCGGCTTCGCCGATCCTGCCGCAGCGCATTTCGAGGAAACCTTTCGTGGGCCGAGCCTGCCGTCGGGCGACATTGCGCGTGCCGAAGAGCGCCGCCTGGCTGCACGCGATGTGGCCGACGCGCTGAACCTGCCGATCGGCAATGCCGTGGATTTCTGGACCGAGGCCTCGCTGTTTTCGGCCGGCGGCTACACCGCGCTGGTCTATGGGCCGGGCGATATCGCCCAGGCGCATACCGCCGACGAATTCGTGACGCTGGAGCAGTTGCAGCGTTACGCCGAATCGGTGCGTCGCATCATCAACGGCTCGCACTGAGCCTGTCTCCCGCGTCCAGGCGCGGCCATTCCTCCCCACGATCACCGCAATGTCCCTCCCAGCACAGCCCCACAAACAGACCCGCCAGACCATCGTGCGCCTGCTTTCGAGCATGGCCAGCGCGAAGGAAATCAGCCAGTACCTCAAGCGGTTTTCGCAACTCGACGCCAAACGCTTTGCGGTGGTCAAGGTGGGCGGCGCGGTGTTGCGCGACGATCTGGAGGCGCTGACCTCGTCGCTGTCGTTTCTGCAGGAAGTAGGGCTGACCCCGATCGTGCTGCACGGTGCCGGCCCGCAGCTGGACGCCGAGTTATCGGCGGCCGGCATCGAGAAGCACACCGTCAACGGCTTGCGGGTGACTTCGCCGGAAGCGCTGGCGATCGTACGCAAGGTGTTCCAGGCCTCCAACCTCAAGCTGGTCGAAGCGTTGCAGCAGAACGGCGCGCGCGCCACCTCGATCACCGGCGGCGTGTTCGAGGCGCAGTATCTGGACCGCGAGACCTACGGCCTGGTCGGTGAGGTCAAGGCGGTCAACCTGGCGCCGATCGAAGCCAGCCTGCAGGCAGGCTCGATCCCGGTGATCACCAGCCTGGGCGAAACGCCCAGCGGGCAGATCCTCAACGTCAACGCGGACTTTGCCGCCAACGAGCTGGTGCAGGAGCTGCAGCCGTACAAGATCATCTTCCTCACCGGCACCGGCGGCCTGCTGGATGCCGATGGCAAGCTGATCGATTCGATCAACCTGTCCACCGAGTACGACCATTTGATGCAGCAGCCGTGGATCAATGGCGGCATGCGGGTGAAGATCGAGCAGATCAAGGACTTGCTCGACCGGCTGCCGCTGGAATCGTCGGTGTCGATCACCCGGCCGGCGGATCTGGCCAAGGAACTGTTCACCCACAAGGGTTCCGGCACCCTGGTACGGCGTGGCGAGCGCGTGCTGCGCGCCACGTCCTGGGACGAACTGGATCTGCCGCGGCTCAGATCGCTGATCGAATCCAGCTTCGGCCGTACCCTGGTGCCCGACTATTTTTCCAACACCACGCTGTTGCGCGCCTATGTCAGCGAAAACTATCGCGCCGCGGTCATCCTCACCGACGAAGGCCAGCTCGGCGAAGGCCGCCTGACCTATCTGGACAAGTTCGCCGTGCTCGACGATGCGCAGGGCGAAGGCCTCGGGCGGGCAGTGTGGAACGTGATGCGCGAAGAGACCCCGCAGTTGTTCTGGCGCTCGCGGCACAACAATCAGGTCAACATCTTCTACTACGCCGAATCCGACGGCTGCATCAAGCAGGAGAAGTGGAAGGTGTTCTGGTACGGGCTGGAGAGTTTCGCGCAGATCCAGCACTGCGTGGCGCATTGCGCGACGCGCCAGCCGACCTTGCTGGGCTGAGCCGGTGACACAGGCCGCGCTGCCACCGTCCTGGAGTCAACTGCCGACCCTGCGCGGCAGGCATGCGACGCTGGAGCCTCTGCAGGCTGCACATGCCGATGGCATACGCGCTGCGCTGGGCGATGGCGCGCTCTCGCGGTTGTGGTACACCGGCGTGCCGACCCCGGCGCAGGTGGATACCTATATCGCCGCCGCGTTGGAAGCGCACGCCGAAGGCACGGCATTGCCGCTGGTGGTGCGCGATGTGGCCGGCGACATCGTCGGCTGCACGCGCTATTACGCACTGGATGCGGCGGTACCGCGGTTGTCGATCGGCTACACCTGGTACGCACCGCGCGTGCAGCGCAGCGGCGTCAACACCGAGACCAAGCTGATGCTGCTGCAACACGCCTTCGACACACTGGCGTGTTTGAGCGTGGTATTCGAGACCAGTTGGTTCAATCACACCTCGCGCGCGGCAATCGCGCGGCTCGGTGCCAAGCAGGACGGCGTGCTGCGCAATCACACCCGCCACGCCGACGGCACGCCGCGCGACACCGTGGTGTTCTCCATCATCGATACGGAATGGGCCGGGGTCAAACGCCACCTGCAGTTCCGCCTGGAAGCAAACGCATGACTGCTCAAACAACGACCATCGGCATTGTCGGTGCCCGCGGGCATACCGGTTCGGAACTGATCAAGCTGGTAGCGGCGCACCCGCATCTGCAATTGATCTTCGTGTCCTCGCGCGAACTGGCCGGGCAGGCGGTGGCCGATCACAACGATGCCTATCGCGGCGAACTGCGCTACGAGAACCTGGATGCCGAGGCGGTGGCGGCCAAGGCCGCCGATGTCGTGGTTCTGGCGTTACCCAATGGCAAGGCCGCGCCGTTCGTGACCGCGATCGATGCCGCCAGGCCGCAGACACTGGTGATCGACCTGTCCGCCGACTACCGCTTCGATCCTGCCTGGTATTACGGCTTGCCCGAGCTCACCCGCGGCCGTTACGCGGGACACAAGCGCATCAGCAACCCTGGCTGCTACGCCACCGCGATGCAACTGGTGATTGCGCCGCTGCTGGATCAGTTGGCCGGCCCGCCGCAGTGCTTTGGTGTGTCGGGCTACTCCGGCGCCGGCACCACGCCGTCGGACAAGAACAATCCCGCGCTGCTCGCCGACAACCTGATGCCCTACGCATTGACCGACCATATGCACGAGCGCGAGGTGTCCACGCAGCTCGGCGTACCGGTCGAATTCATGCCGCACGTGGCGCCGCATTTTCGTGGCATCACCATGACCGTCAATGCCTGGCTGCAGCAGCCGCTGACGCGCGAGCAGCTGCAGACACGCTATGCGCAGCGCTATGCCGATGAGCCGCTGATCGAGCTGGTGGACGAAGCGCCGTGGGTCAGCCGCATCGCCGGCCGGCACGGCGTGCAGATCGGCGGCATCACCCTGGCGCCCGGCAACAAGCGGGTGGTGGTGGTGGCGACGCTGGACAACCTGCTCAAGGGCGCGGCGACGCAGGCGATGCAGAACCTCAACCTGGCGTTTGGCTGGGACGAATTGATGGCAATTCCGTTGTGATACCCGGGACCCGGGACCCGGGACCCGGGACCCGGAGAAGCAAGGGCGAATGCTCCTGCCTTTCCGGGTTCCCGGTCCCGGGTCCCGGGTCCCGCAAAAAGGACCCCCAATGACCAATCTGTTGTGGCAAAAAACCGGTGTGGCGGTGGACGCCAAGATCCAGGCCTTCCTGGCTGGCGACGACGTGATCCTGGACCGCGAATTCTTCCTGCATGACATTGCCGCCAGCACGGCGCATGCACAGGGGCTGCAACACATCGGCATCCTCGATGCCGAGGAGCTGGCCGGCCTGGAGCGCGAGCTGGCGCTGTTGGCCGACGACTTCCGCAGCGGTGCATTCGTGCTGGACGAGCAGTACGAGGATTGCCATTCGGCCATCGAGGCGCGCCTGACCGAGCGGCTGGGCGATGCCGGCCGCAAGATCCATACCGGTCGCAGCCGCAACGACCAGATCCTGGTGGCCACGCGGTTGTGGTTGAAGGACAAGTTGCAGCGCGTGGCCGAGCTGAGCGGCGAGATCGCCAAGGTGGCGCTGGACCGCGCCCAGGCCGAGGCCGCATTGCCGGTGCCCGGCTACACGCATATCCAACGGGCGGTGGTGTCCTCGGCGGGCATGTGGTGGGCCGGCTGGGCGGAAGCCTTCATCGACAACGCCGTGCGTGCGACCGCCACCCTGGCACTGGTGGACAGCAATCCGCTCGGTACCGCCGCCGGCTATGGCGTGAATCTGCCGCTGGACCGCGCGCATACCACCGCCGAACTGGGCTTTGCACGCCTGCAGGTCTCTCCGATCTATGCGCAGCTTTCGCGCGGCAAGTACGAACTGGCCGCGCTCGAAGCGCTGGGCAGCGCCACATTGGATCTGCGCCGCATCGCCTGGGACCTGTCGCTGTTCACCAGCGGCGAATTCGCCTTCGTGGCGTTGCCGGCGCAATACACCACCGGCAGTTCGATCATGCCGAACAAGCGCAACCCCGATGTCATCGAATTGATGCGCGCCACCCATGCCAGCGTGGCGGCAGCGCGCACGGAGATCGAACAATTGCTGTCGCTGCCGTCCGGCTACCACCGCGATCTGCAGAGCAGCAAGGGCGCCATCGTGCACGGCTTCGGCCGCGGCCTGGCAGCGCTGGAACTGCTGCCCGCCTTGTTGGCGAATCTGGAATGGCGCCCGGACAAGCTGCGCGCAGCGATCGATTCGGGCATGTATGCCACCGATGTGGCGGTGGAAGCGGCGGTGGCCGGCGTGCCGTTTCGCGAGGCCTACAAGGCCGCGGCGGAAGCCTCCGATACGGCAGGGCAGGGGCGCACGCCGGAAGGCAGCCTGGCAGCGCGCGTGTCGCCCGGTGCGGCGGCGGACCTGCAGCTGGATGCATTGCGTGCCCGCTGGCAGGCGCTCCGATGAGCGCGTGGATCGCTGCTGACGCTGAGGACGCCGGGCAATGACCACGCTCTATCTGGTCCTGGCCATGCGCCTGCCCAGCTTCGACGATGCCGCCATCCAACCGCATCGCGACTTCCTCGATGCACTGCGCGCACAGGGCAGGCTGCATTTGACCGGCGGGTTCACCGACGGCAGCGGCGGTGCCTATGTGCTGTGCAATGTGGACAACCTGGCGCAGGCGCAGGCCATCGCTGCCACCGATCCGCTGGCGACCCTGCAAGCCTCCGAGCTCACCGTGCACGAATGGATCATCCGCTAAAGGCCGCGACCATGACCCTGCCGGCTGCCGATGCCGTCTCCCCGTTCGTCGAACAGGCGCTGCCGCCGTGGCGACGCGCTGTACTCAAGGTGGGCAGCAGCCTGCTCGCCGCCGATGGCGGGGGCCTGTCGCCGCGCTTTGCGCTGGGGCTGGCGCAGTTCGTCTCGGCCAATCTGGCGGCCGGGCGCGAGTTGGTGATCGTGTCGTCGGGCGCTGTGGCTGCTGGCCGTGCCATCTTGCCGAAAGCACCCGATGTCGGCGCACCGATCGCGGCGCGGCAGGCACTGGCGGCGCTGGGCCAGGCGCAGTTGATCGCGCTGTGGCAGCGATTCTTCGAACGGCCGGTGGCGCAGGTGTTGCTCACTCATGACGACCTGCGCAACCGCCGCCGCTATCTCAATGCGCGCGCCACCCTGGGCGAGCTGCTGCGGCTGGGCGCGTTGCCGGTGATCAACGAGAACGACACCGTGTCGGTGGACGAGCTCAAGCTGGGCGACAACGACAACCTGGCCGCGATCGTGGCGGCGTTGGTGGATGCCGATGCCTTGTTCATCGCCACCGACATCGACGGGCTGTACAGCGCAGATCCGCGCAGCAATCCATTGGCCCGTCCGCTCGACGAGGTGACCGAGCTCACTCCCGAGGTCATGGCGATGGCCGGCGGCAGCGGCAGCAGCGTGGGCACCGGCGGCATGCGCACCAAGCTGGAAGCCGCCGCCAAGGCCGGTGCGGCCGGTATCGAAACCTATCTGTTCAACGGCCGCAGCGGCGAGGTGGTGCGTGGCCTGGCACAGGGCCGGTTGCGCGGCACCCGCATCCACGCCGCGCGTACGCGTATCGCCGCACGCAAGTACTGGCTGCGTCACGCCCCGGTGGAGCCGGGCGCGATCCTGATCGACGCCGGAGCGGCCACCGCGCTCAGCGACAAGGGCGCCTCGCTGCTGCCGGGTGGCGTCGCCGGTGCCGAGGGCGATTTCCGCCGTGGCGACATGGTGGAGATCCACCTGCGCGATGCCGGCGGAGCACGCTGTCTGGCGCGCGGGGTCAGCCAGTACTCGGCCCTGGATATCCGCCGCATCGCAGGCCGCCACTCGCGCGAGATCGACGGCGTGTTGGGATACAGCTACGGCGAGAACGTGGTGCATCGCGATGATTTGGTGCTTTTGTAGCGTGGATTGGGGAGTCGGAATTTGGGATTCGCAAACGCATGCGCGCCGCGTTTTTCGAGCATTGCCTCCGTGTCCCCGCCAATGATTCCGTTATGGTGATAGAGCGGTGTCTTCCGCTTTTGCCAATTCCCAATCCCGACTTCCCAATCCCGGCCCCCCAATGACCATCAAATCCCTAGCCCTGCAGTGCCGCGATGCCGCGCAGGTGCTTTCGCAACTGTCCGCGCAGGCCAAGCAGGATCTGCTCGAGGCGATGGCGGCCGCGCTGGAAGCCGATGCCGCGCTGATCCTGGCTGCCAACGTGCGCGATCTCGACGCTGCGCGCGCGAAGGGCACCGGCACGGCCATGCTGGATCGGCTGGCACTGGACGACCGGCGCCTGGCCGGCATCGCCGCCGCGCTGCGCGAGGTGGCGCAGCTGCCCGATCCGGTCGGCCAGGTCACCCGCGACGACATCCGCCCCAACGGTATCCGCGTGCAGAAGGTGCGCGTGCCGCTGGGCGTGATCGCGATGATCTACGAGGCGCGCCCCAACGTGACCGCCGATGCGGCGGCGCTGTGCATCAAGGCCGGTAATGGCGTGATCCTGCGGGGCGGTTCGGAAGCGATCCATTCCAACACCGCGATCGCGCAGGCTTTGCAGCGTGCCTTGCGCGCGGCCGATGTGCCTGAAGCGGCATTGACGCTGGTGCAGGACCTGCGCCGCGAAACCATGCTGGAGCTGCTGCAGCTGACCGACATCGTCGACCTGGCGATCCCGCGTGGTGGCGAAGGCCTGATCCGCTTCGTGGCCGAGCATGCGCGCGTGCCGGTGATCAAGCACTACAAGGGCGTGTGCCATCTGTTTGTGGATGCGTCGGCGGATCTGGAGCTGGCAGTGCGCCTGCTGGTCGACGGCAAGGCGAGCCGCCCATCGGCCTGCAATGCGCTGGAGACCCTGCTGGTACATGCAGACATCGCCGGGCGCTTTCTGCCACTGGCCGCGCAGGCCTTGCGCGAACGCAAGGTGGAGCTGCGCGGCGATGCGGCTACCTGCGCACTGGTGCCGGAGGCCGCGCCTGCCAGTGCCGACGACTACGCCGCGGAATTTCTCGACCTGATCCTGGCCATTCGGGTGGTGCCGGATCTGGAGGCCGCGATCGCGCATATCCGGGTGCACGGCTCGGACCACACCGAAGTGATCGCGACGCAGGACGCCGCCAATGCCGAGCGCTTCGTGCAGGCGCTACGCGCAGCGGTGGTGATGGTCAACGCCTCATCGCGGTTCTCCGACGGTGGCGAACTCGGCCTGGGTGCCGAAATCGGCATCTCCACCACGCGTCTGCATTCCTACGGGCCGATGGGCCTGGAGGCGCTGACCGTGGAGCGCTTCGTGGTGCGCGGCGAAGGTCAGGTGCGGCATTAGCAAGGCTGGAACACCCCAGCGAGCAGCCAGCGGCGGTGTCTGCCTGCATCGTGAAGGATCGGCGTGAGCAGGTAATGCATGCCGATACCGGTACTGCCGCAGTGCGGAAATCTTGCAAGGCGCGCCTTATCGCCCTGCAGCGCGTTTTGCGTGCGACGCCATACCGCACTGGGGCCGCGCCACGCCCCAGGCGCTGCCGTCACACCGCATCGGGGCTCACAACACGCGCCGCACTTCTCCCCGCGCTAGCGTGATGTCGTGGGCTTGCCCGCTCCAGGCAATGCGGGTGCGGGTGCCACCAACGCTGCGCACGCTGATCTGCGTCGGCACGCCGTCGCGCCATGCCATGTCCACCACGAAGCCGCCGCGTGCGCGCAGGCCTGCGACGCGGCCTTGTGCGGCCCAGGCCTTGGGCAGGGCGGGCAGCAGCGTGATCTGGCCAGGGCGCGAGTACAGCAGCATCTCCAGCATTGCCGCCGGGGTGCCGAAGTTGGCATCGATCTGGAACACCCCGCCCAGGGTGGGGTCGCCGTGTTGGCTGAGATCGTAGATATCGAACAGATTGGGTGCGGTGCCGTTGCTGTGACCGATCGAGGGCTTCAGATTGGTGAGCACCAGCGCATAAGCGCGCTCTGCATCGCCGAGTCTTGCCCAGCACAGCGCCCGCCATGCGCAGGCCCAGCCGAAGCTGTGCATGCCACGCGCTTCCAACAGTTTGCGCGCCGCCTCCACCTGCGCGGGCGGCGCCAGATCCGGATGCAGGCGATGGCCGGGGAACAAGCCCATCAGTGGCGACAGGTGCCGGTGCTGCGCTTCACCCAAATCGGTGGGTGACATCCATTCCTGCAACTGGCCGCTGAGCGGGCTGATTTCCGGCCGGTACAGACGCTGCTGCAGGGTGGCGATGGTGGCGGCGTACTCGGCGTCGCGGCCGAGCAGGGCGCTGGCCTGGCGGTATTGCCCGAACAGGGTCCACACCAGTTCCTGCGCATAGGTGATGCCACGCGCATTTTCCGGGCCATGCTCGGGCGACCAGTCATGGTCGTCGACCAGGCACTGGCGGGTGCGGCCGTCGGCATCGGTGACTTCCATTGCGATCAAGCGCGCCTGCCAGAATTCGCAGGCGCCCTTGAGCAGCGGATAGATGCGCGTGAGGTCGTTCCGGTCCTGGGTGAATTCGTAGTGCTGCCACAGGCTGTCGCATAACCACGCGTTGCCGGCCGGGTGCCAGTACCAGCCGTTGCCGCCGAACGGATTGGTGGAAATGGCCACGGTCCAGCCGGCGATCTTGCCGGAGGTATTGCGGAAACGATTGCGCAGGTCGTTGAAGTGGGTCTGGGTGATGCGTGTCCAGGATGGCAGTTGCGCCAGGCAATAGCGTGTCAGTGCATCGACACAGGGGCCCAGCCCGGCAGGATCTGCCAGCCAGTAGTTCATCTGCAGATTGACGTCGCTGTGGTAATCGCTCATCCATGGCGGGTCGTTGTTTTCCAGCCACAAGCCCTGCAGGTTGGTCGGCAATCCATCACGCGAGGCCGCGATGGTCAGATAGCGGCCGAACTGCAGATAGGCCACCTCCAGTTCCGGATCTGGGAGCGTAGGCGCGGCGGCGCGTGCCTGGATCCGCTGCCAGGTATCAAGACCACGTTGCGCATCGCTGGAATGGCCAAGCTCCACCTGCAATGTGTCGAACAGCGCACGGTGATCGGCGACATGGGTGTCCAGCAACAGCGCGGCGGGCACTGATGCGGCGGCCTGTGCGCGGTGGCGCGCCAGCGTGAGCGGGTCGCGCGTGGCATCGCGCCAACCGCATGCGCCGTCGGCGGCGTAGTCGGTGGCGCCGCACACGACGATGGTCAGGCCACTGCAGTCCTGAAACTGCAGGCTGCCGTCGCCTGTATCGAGCCTGCCATCGTCGCCGTGCAAGCGTAGCGCTGCGGCATAGCGCAGGCCGTTATCGAGCTTGCCGTCCAAGCGCAACCCGGCGTGGCCATCGGCACAAACGGCGCCGGCATGCGTATCGACCAGGCGGATGCGGCCACGGTGTCTTCCGGTGCCTTCGCAGTCCAGGCGCAACACGATGGCCGCGTCCGGGTGGCTTGCGAACAGCGTCCGGGTATAACGGGTGTCGCCGATGCGATAGCGCACCCGCACGCAGCCGTTGCTCATGTCCAGTTCGCGCTGGTAATCGGAGACCTGCGCCTGCGCATGCCCTTCAAGTTCCACGAAGAGTTTGGCCAGCAGCGTGAAGCTGCCGAACTCTTCTTTGGTGTACGCAAACTGGCCATCGTCCTGCAGCACTGCGTTGCTGCCGCCCGACCAGAGGCTGCCTTCGGAAACGAACAGCGTCTCGCAGGCCGGCATTCCGCCGCAGAGCGCACCGAGCTGGCCATTGCCGATCGGCAGTCCATCGCGCAACAGTTGGGCATCGGCGGCAGGCGCGGCATAGGGCAGGCGCAGTGCATGCTCAGGGGGCAGCAGCGGCGAACGGCTAGGGCGCAACGGTGGCGTGGTGGCGTACACGCCACCGGCACGGCCGAGCAAGGGCAACAGTGCGGCCGCGCCGACGTGGGCGAGCAGGCGTCGGCGGTGCAGGTTGGCGCAGCCGTGTGAGGTGTCGCGCATACGAACAGTCGCTGCAATCGGGAACGAACCTTGTAAAGCATCTGCCGCCCCCGCGGAAGCACGCGATTGTCGGCCCCACGAATTGACGTTTGCCTGGCTTGCGGCTGGCGTGTGCGCGTCGATCGAAGACTTGCAGGCAAGCTACGCAAAGCACGGCGCGGTCTTTTCAGGACAGCTCGAGCGTCGGGGGGCAGTCAATCCGCATCGCATGCTCGCCGCGCGTGGCCTACCCGGTACCTTCGACACTCCCGCACGCAGGTTGTCTGTGCCTACGCTGCCACGGTTGACCATCCCGCCCACTGTTGCTGCCGGAGATTCCATGCGCCGCCTTGCCACCTGCCTGCTCGCCACCGCTGTCGCAGCCATCGCTAGCGGCAGCGCCTTCGCCCAGACCTCGCCGATGACGCCGGACATCACCGGCAAACCGTTCGTGGCAAGCGACGCCGCCAACGACTACATCAAGCGCGAGGTGATGATCCCGATGCGCGATGGGGTCAAGCTGCACACGGTGATCGTGCTGCCCAAGGGTGCGCGCAACGCACCGATGGTGCTGACGCGTACGCCCTACGACGCCAGTGGCCGTAGCGAGCGCCTGGCCTCGCCGCATATGAAGGATCTGCTGCCGCCCGGCGACGACGTCTTCGTGGAAGGCGGCTACATCCGCGTGTTTCAGGACGTGCGCGGCAAGTACGGCTCCGAGGGCGACTACGTGATGACCCGGCCGCTGCGCGGCCCGCTCAACCCCAGCGACGTGGACCACGCCACCGATGCATGGGACACCATCGATTGGCTGGTGAAGAACGTCAAGGAATCCAACGGCAAGGTCGGCATGATCGGCTCGTCCTACGAAGGATTCACCGTGGTGATGGCGCTGACCGATCCGCATCCGGCGTTGAAGGTGGCCGCACCGGAAAGCCCGATGATCGATGGCTGGATGGGCGACGACTGGTTCAACTACGGCGCGTTTCGCCAGGTCAATTTCGACTACTTCACCGGACAGCTCAGCAAGCGTGGCAAGGGGGCCGGCATCCCGCGCCAGGGGCATGACGACTACAGCAATTTCCTGCAGGCCGGCTCGGCCGGCGACTTCGCCAAGGCCGCCGGCCTGGAGCAATTGCCGTGGTGGCACAAGCTCACCGAACACGCCGCCTACGATGCGTTCTGGCAGGAGCAGGCGCTGGACAAGGTGATGGCGCGCACGCCGCTCAAGGTACCCACGATGTGGCTGCAGGGGCTGTGGGATCAGGAAGACATGTGGGGCGCGATCCACAGCTATGCGGCGATGGAGCCGCGCGACAAGAGCAACACCCTCAACTATCTGGTGATGGGCCCGTGGCGGCATAGCCAGGTGAACTACGACGGCACCTCGCTGGGCGCATTGAACTTCGATGGCGACACCGCGCGGCAATTCCGTCACGATGTACTGCGCCCGTTCTTCGACCAATACCTGGTCGATGGCGCGCCCAAGGCCACCACGCCGCCCGTGTTCATCTACGACACCGGCGCGAACCGCTGGGACCGCCTGCAGGCCTGGCCCCGCAGCTGCGACAAGGGCTGCACCTCGGCGAGCAAACCTTTGTATCTGCAGGCTGGCGGCAAGTTGTCGTTTCAGGCACCGGTCGCCGGGCAGCCGGGTTTCGAAGAATACGTGTCGGATCCGGCCAAGCCGGTGCCGTTCGTGCCGCGCCCGGTGGATTTCGGCGACCGCAGCATGTGGACCACCTGGCTGGTGCACGATCAGCGTTTCGTGGATGGGCGCCCGGATGTACTGACCTTCGTCACCGAGCGGCTGACCGCGCCGCTGCAGATCGCCGGTGCGCCGCAGGTGCATCTGCAGGCCTCCACCAGCGGCAGCGACAGCGATTGGGTGGTGAAGCTGATCGACGTGTACCCGGACGAGATGGCCTCCGATCCGAAGATGGGCGGCTACGAGTTGCCGGTATCGCTGGCGATCTTTCGCGGACGCTACCGCGAAAGTTTCAGCACGCCCAAGCCGCTGGCGCCGAACCAGCCGCTGGCGTTCGAGTTCGGTCTGCCCACGGCCAACCACACCTTCCAGCCCGGCCACCGGGTGATGGTGCAGGTGCAGTCCAGCCTGTTCCCGCTGTACGACCGCAACCCGCAGACCTACGTGCCGAACATCTTCTTCGCCAAGCCGGGCGAGTATCGAAAGGCCACCCAACGCATCTACGTCACGCCCGAACAGCCCAGCTACATCACTCTACCGGTGCGCTGATCGCGCGGGCGCCGCGTGCTGGCGGCGCCCAGCTGTCTTCCAGCACTTGCGGGCGGCAGGCCACCCAGGCGGCCGCCAACTGGATCAGGATGCAGATCACCAGGAACACGAACGGGTAGGTCCAACCGCCGCGGTGCGCATGCAGCCAACCGAACAGGAACGGGCCCAGGCAGCTCATCGCATAGCCCATGCCCTGCGAGAACCCGGACAGCGCGGCCGACCCGGCGGCGGTACGGCTGCGCTGGTTCACCAGTACCAGCGCCAGCGGGAAGGTACTCGGTCCCAGCCCGAGCAGGGTCACCCACAGCACCGGTGCTGCCAGCGGTGCCCACCACAGCCCGCCGAATGCCAGCAGATGGCAGGCGGCGCAGACGAGCACGATCGGGAACGGGTTGCGCATGCGCACCGCCAACGCCGGCATGACCAGCGCACCCACCATGCCCAGTGCGGAGAACAGCGCCACCATGGTGCCGCCGAATGCGGGCGAAGCGCCGGCTTCGCGCAGCAGCGTGGGCAGCCAGGTGAACATCGAATAGGTCACCAGCGAGGTCATGCCGAAGGTCACTGCCATGCTCCAGCCCAGGGCAGTGCGGGCAACGCGGCCTTCGGCTTCCGGGGTCGGGGTGACGGGCGCCGGCCCGGTGGCGCGCAACCGCCCGTGTCCCAGCTGTACCAGTGCCCAGGCCGCCAACGCCAACAAGGCCGGCAACACCCAGACCACCATGGAGCTGCGCCAGCCCAGCGCATCGGCCACCGGCACTGCCAGCAATGCCGGCAGCAGGGTGCCGATCTGCAGCACGGTGATGTACAGCGTGCTGACCCGGCCCACGCGGTCGCCGAAATAGCGTTTCACCAGCGGAGGGAGAACCACATTACCCATGCCCATCCCGGCCAGCGCCACCAGCGAGCCGACCAGCAGCCCGGCAGTGCCTGGCAACAGTGGCCGCAGCACCAGTCCGAGCGTGGCCAACCCCATCGACAGCAGGGCAGTGCGCAGCAGGCCGGCGCGGCGCAGCACCGCAGGCGTCGCGACGCCTGTCAATGCGAACGCGGCAGTGGGCAACATGCCGAGCGCTCCCATGGTCGGCGCACCGAAGGTGTACTCGTTGGCGATGCGTTCCAGCAGCGGCGTCAGCGAGGTGACCGCAGTGCGCAGGTTGAACGCCGAAAGCAGGATGGCGGCCAGCACCAGGCCGCGACCACGCAACTGGGCGGACGGAGAGGCGGTGGCAGTGACAACAGACATGCAAAGACCGTCCGCACCGTGCACATCCGTGCAGCGGCGCCTGAAAACACAAAACCGGCACGAGGCCGGTTTGTGTTTTGAAACTGGTCGGGGAGACAGGATTCGAACCTGCGACCTCTACGTCCCGAACGTAGCGCTCTACCAGACTGAGCTACACCCCGAAGGAGCCGCGTATGTTACATAGGGAATGCGGAATCGGCAAGCATCCGATGCAACTTTTTTCACTGCGGCGGTCGGCCACGCTCCGGCTCGCGTGCTTCGAACCACATGCCGTTGAGCACGGCGGCCAGTGCCGCCAGGCCGGTGCCGAGAATCCAGGCGAAGTACCACATTGGTGTGCTCCTCGAATCGTTGAACAGGATGATGGTGGCGCGCGGTGCGGCAACGGCAGCGCAGGCACTGCGATTGCTGCCGCGACGCTCAGTACGCGTTGGGATTGGCCGTGACCGCATCGTCGGTGACCTTGCCCTTGAGCACGCGATACACCCAGCTGGTGTACGCCAGCACGATCGGCATGAACACGGCAGTAGCCAACAACATGATCCACAACGTAAGACGACTGCTGGATGCATCCCACAAGGTCAGGCTTGCGCTGGGCACGGTGGAGGAGGGCAGCAGGAACGGGAACAGCGCAAAGCCCACGGTGAAGACGATGCCGACGATGGCGCTGCCGGAGGCGATGAAGGCAAGTCCGCCGCGTCGCGCACGCAACAGCAACGCGCTCATTGCCAGGCCGAGCAGGCCGACCGTCGGTGCCAGCAGCGTGGCCGGCATGCTGCTGTAGTTGTGCAGCCAGCCACCGGCGGCGGTGAGCGCGGCAGTCTTGGCCAGCGGATTGGTCTGCGCATCGGTTGCCAGCACCGATGTCACTGCATAACCGGGCAGGCCGAGCGCCACCCACGCACCTGCAGATGCGAACAGCGCCACTGCACACAGCGCCGCGATGCTGCCAACACGCGCAGCACGCTCGGCCACCGGGCCGTCGGTCTTGAGCACCAGCATCGCTGCGCCGTGTGCGAGCAGCATCGTCACGCTGAGCAGACCGGCCAGCAGCGCGAAAGGTGTCAGCAGGCCGAGCAGATTGCCGGTGTAATGCGTGCGCATGCTGTCGTCGAAATGAAACGGCACTCCGAGCAGCACGTTGCCCACTGCCACGCCCATGATCAATGCCGGCACCAAGCCGCCAGCGAACAAGGCCCGGTCCCAGGTGTCGCGCCACCGTCGATCGGCCAGCTTGCCGCGGAACTTGAAGCCTACCGGGCGCAGGATCAACGCGAACAGGATCACGAACATCGCCAGGTAGAACCCGGAAAAACTCACCGCATACAAGGGCGGGAATGCGGCGAAGATCGCGCCGCCGCCCAGGATCAGCCACACCTGGTTGCCTTCCCAGACCGGGCCGATGGTGTTGATGACCAGCCGGCGTTCGGCATCGTTGCGGGCGACCAGCGGCAGCAGGGTACTGACGCCCAGATCGAAGCCGCCCATCACCGCGTAGCCGGACAACAGCACGCCCAGCAGCAGCCACCAGATCACGCGCAAGCTGGCGTAGTCGAGCAAAACGAAATCCATGAGGTCTCTCCTTCGGTTACGGCGCGCTGCCGGCGACGGCACCGGTGCCGAGGGTTGCGTTGCGTACGGGTGCGTTGTGTGTTGGGCCAGCTGGGAACAATGCATCCGGACCCTTGCGGATGGTCTTCAACGACAACTTGATCGCGATCACCAACAGCGTCGTGTACAGCGCGGTGAAGCCCACCAGGGTCAGCACGATCTCGTACAGATCCAGCCCCGAGGCCGCGTAGAAAGTGGGCAGCACGCCTTCCACCGCCCATGGCTGGCGGCCGTACTCGGCCACGAACCAGCCGCATTCGATCGCGATCCAGGGCAGCGGCAAGGTCCATACCGCCAGCGTCAGGAACCAGCGTTTTTCCTGGAAGCTGTGCTTGCACGCAAACCAGAATGCGACGACGAAGAAGACGATCAGGTAGATCCCGATGGCGGCCATGATGCGGAAGGTCCAGAACAGCGGCAGCACGCGCGGTACGGTGTCCATCGCCGCCTGCGCGATCTGCTCGGGCGTGGCGTTGCCGATGTCGTCGCGATAGCGCTTGAGCAGCAGGCCGTGGCCCAGGTCCTGCCAATGTGCGTCGAAGACCTTGCGCGCCTCGGCATCGTTGCTGTCGGCGCGGATGCGCTGCAATGCGCCGTAGGCGATCTGCCCGCCGCGGATACGATGCTCGGCACGCTCCACCAGTTCCATGATGCCGGGGATCGGCGTATCCAGCGAACGGGTGGCGATCAACCCCATCAGGTACGGAATCTTGAGCGCATAATCGTTGCGATGGGTCTGCTGGTTGGGAATGCCGAAGGCGGTGAAGTCGGCCGGTGCGGCTTCGGTCTCCCACATCGCCTCGATCGCCGCCAGCTTCATCTTCTGGTGCTCGTTGGCCGCATAGCCGCTTTCGTCGCCCAGCACCACCACCGACAATGACGACAGCAGGCCGAACGCTGCCGCCACCGCGAAGGAACGGCGCGCCATGTCCAGGTGTCTGCCGCGCAGCAGGTAGAACGCGCTGATCGACATCACGAACACCGCGCCCAGCACATAGCCGGCGCTGACGGTGTGCACGAACTTAGCCTGCGCCACCGGGTTGAACAGTACCGCGACAAAATCCACCACCTCCATGCGCATGGTGTCCGGGTTGAACACCGCGCCGGTGGGGTGCTGCATCCAGCCGTTGGCGATCAGGATCCACAGTGCCGAGAAATTGCTGCCCAGCGCCACCAGCCAGGTGACGATCAGGTGCTGCACCTTGCCCAGCCGGTTCCAGCCGAGAAAGAACAGGCCCAGGAAGGTCGCTTCCAGGAAGAACGCCATCAGCCCTTCGATCGCCAGCGGCGCACCGAAGATGTCGCCCACGTAGTGGCTGTAGTACGACCAGTTCATGCCGAACTCGAACTCCATCACGATGCCGGTGCCCACACCCATGGCGAAGTTGATGCCGAACAGCACGCCCCAGAACATGGTCATGCGCCGCCAGATCGGCTTGCCGGTCATGACATAGACGCTCTCCATGATGCCGAGCAGGAACGACAGCCCCATGGTCAGCGGTGGGAAGATGAAGTGGTACATCGCGGTGACTGCGAACTGCAGCCGCGACAGTTCGACAACTGTCGAGTCGATCATGGCGGGATGGCCTGGTTGGTTGGCGATCAATGAAGTGGGCGCATCATCTGCGCTTGCCGCGCCATGCGCGTTGATCCAGATCAATGCGGCCCGCAAACCCTGCGGCACACTGTCCGTCCCGGTAAGGGAAGCAGGCGGCCTACAATCGCCGCCAACGAGCAGTCTTCGGAACGCGATGTGAGTCAGCCCAGCGCAGCAGCCAGCGAAACGCCCGCCCAACGTCGCCAGCGCGGCCAATGGCTGGACGCGCTCGCCGCACCGGCCAGGCGTGCACGCCTGCTGGCCGGCGTGGCGGTGGCAGTGTCGGGCTTACTGCTGCTGGCGCAGGCAGCGGCCATCGCCTGGTTGCTGCAGGCGGTGTTGGTACAGCGCCTGCCGCTGGTGCAACTGCGCGAGGTGGGCGCCGGCCTGCTGCTGGCCTTGCTCGGCCGTGCGCTGCTCACGGCCTGGGCGCAGTCGCTGACCGGCGAGGTGGCCGATGTAGCCAAGCGCGCACTACGCGCGCGCATCGCCCGGCGCCTGGTGCAGCACGGGCCGGTGTGGCTGCGCCGGCAACGCAGTGGCGAGTTGGGCGAACTGAGCCTGGCGCATACCGATGCGCTGGAGGGCTACTTCGTCGGCTACCAGCTGGCACGGACCGAACTGCTGCTGGTGCCGCCGCTGATCCTGATCGCGGTGTTCTCGGTCGATTGGGTGGTGGGCCTGGTCTTGCTGCTGACCGCGCCGCTGATTCCGTTCTTCATGATGCTGGTGGGTTGGGGCGCCGAGGCGGCCGGGCGCGAGCAGCTGCGCGCGCTGGCACGCATGGGCGGGCATTTCGCCGACCGGCTCAAGGGCCTGGGCCTGCTGCGCGTGTATGGCCGTGGCCAGGACGAATTGAGCGGTATTGCCGCCGCGGCCGAGGGCGTGCGCGAGCGCTCGCTGAAGGTGCTGCGTATCGCGTTCCTGTCGTCCACGGTGCTGGAGTTCTTCGCCTCGGTGAGCGTGGCGATCGTGGCCTTGTACTTCGGCCTGAGCTATCTGGGCATGCTCGATCTGCACGGGCTCCCCACGCTGGGCGCCGGCATGTTCTGCCTGCTGCTGGCGCCGGAGTTCTTCGCGCCCTTGCGGCGGCTGGCAGCGCATTACCACGACCGTGCCAATGCGCTGGCCGCGGTGGCCGAGTCCGAGCGCTTGCTGGAAGGGTTTGCGGACAACGCCGCCATCGCCGTCGCACTGCCGCTGCCTGCTGCGGCCGAGGCGGCGCAGGCGCAGATGCCCTTGCTGCAGGCGCGCGAACTGGCGTTGCGTCCTCCCGGCGCGCCGCAGCTGGTGGTCGAGCGGTTTTCCCTGGTGCTGGAACCCGGGCAACGGGTGGCGCTGATCGGCGCCAGCGGCAGCGGCAAGAGCACACTGCTGGAAGGCCTGGCCGGCTGGCTGAGTCCGGAGGCGGGCAGCGTCATCCTGCGCCCCGGCACGCGCGTGGGCTATGCCACGCAACGGCCGTACCTGTTCCACGGCAGCATCGCCGACAACCTGCGCCTGGCCGATCCTCAGGCCAGCGATGCGCGGCTGCATGCCGTGGCCGAGGCCGCGCAGGTGATGCGCTTCGCCGCGCAGTTGCCGGACGGACTGGACACGCTGATCGGCGAACGTGGATTCGGACTCTCCGGTGGCGAAGCGCGTCGCGTCGCGCTGGCGCGGCTGCTGTTGCGCGAACCGGAGGTCTTGCTGCTGGACGAACCCACCGCCTTTCTCGATCCCGCTACCGAAGCGGAACTGCTGCGCACGCTGGGCGCGTTCGCGCGCGGGCGCGCGCTGGTGCTGGCCACGCATAGCACCGCGGTGATGGCGTGGGCCGACACCGTGATCGATCTGCAGGGTGCGACGGTGCGAGCGGAGCTGCCATGAACGATGCACGCCACGATCGGCTGCGCGATGTGTTCGCCCGGCACGCCTGGCGCCTGTCGTTGTCGGCGCTGCTGGTGCTGGTCACCCTGCTGGCCGGCGTCGGTCTGCTCGCGCTGTCCGGTGGATTCCTGACCGCCGCGGCCCTGGCCGGCGTGGTCGGCATGGGCGCCGGCTTCAATTTCTTTTCACCCTCGGCCGGTATCCGCGCGCTGACGTTCGCGCGCATCGCGTCGCGCTACGGCGAGAAACTGATCGGCCACGATGCCACCTTGCGCATCGCCCGCGATCTGCGCGTGTGGTTCTTCCGCCGCGCCTTGCCGCTGGCACCGGGGCGCCTGTCGGCCACGCGGACCGGCGATCTGCTGGCGCGGTTGATGTCCGACATCGGCGAGGTCGATGGCGTGAGCGTGCGTGCGCTGGCGCCGCTGGCGGCACTGCTGGGCATCTGGGTGGCCGGCGTGGTGGCCGCTGCCCTGATCCATCCTCCTGCGGCGCTGTTGCTGCTGGCGTTGGGTGCGACGATCGGCGGGCTGGTGCCGTGGCAGGTGGCGCGTGGCGGTGCGCAGCGCGAGCGGCTGCGCGCGCAGCAGCGCATGCAGTTGCGTACGCAGGCGTTCGAAGGCCTGGAAGGCGCGGCGGATCTGGCCGCGGTCGAGGCCCAGGCAGCATGGCTGCAACAGGTCGATGCGGCCGCTGCGGCGCTGGTGGACGGCGACCGCATGCAGCGTCGGCGCTTGATCGCCGGCAACCTGTTGCATGCGGTCTGCGGCGGAATCGGTCTGGCCGGCATGCTGTGGCTGGCATTGCGCGCCGCCGAGCAGGGGGCGATCAGCGCCGAACTGGCCGCCGCGCTGGTGTTTCTGACCATAGCCTTGCTGGAAGTATGGGCTGGCGCGGGGCTTGCGCTGCAGGCGTTGCAGAGCGCGCGTGTGGCCGCCGGGCGGCTGCAGGCCATCGTCGATCAGGCGCCGTCGGTCAGCGATCCGCTGCAGCCCGTCGAAGTGCCGCGCACGGGCACGCTGAAGTTGCAGCAGGTGTGCTTCAGCTGGCCTGGTGGCGTGCGCCCGGTGCTGCATGGGCTCGACCTGACCCTGGCACCCGGCGAGCGCATCGCCATCAGCGGCGACAGCGGCAGCGGCAAGAGCACCTTGTCGGCGCTGCTGCTGCGCTTGTGGGACCCGCAGGCGGGGCAGGTCAGCTATGCCGGCATCGATCTGCGACAGTGCACGCAGGCGCAATGGCATCGGCGCATCGCCTGGCTGCCGCAGCATGCCCCGGTGTTTGCCGGCAGCGTGCGCGAGAACCTGCTGATCGGCGACGCCACCGCCAGCGACGCCGCGCTATGGGCTGTGCTCGCCCAGGTGCGTCTGCGCGACTGGGCGGGCGCGCAGAACGGGCTGGACACCTGGGTGGGCGAGAACGGCGCCACGCTATCCGCCGGGCAGGCACGCCGGCTGGCGCTGGCGCGCGCACTGCTGCGCGATGCCCCCATCCTGCTATTGGACGAACCCACCGACGGGCTGGATGTGGATACCGCCCACGCGCTGTTACTCGATCTGGCCGCAGCGCTCGGCGAGCGCAGCCTGGTGATGATCACCCACGACAGCGTGCCTGCCGGTGTGGTGCACCGGCATTACCGCATGCAGGGTGGAGTGCTGGAGCCGATGGGCTGATGGCGGCTTTCCGGTGCGGGTTGCGCGAGCACGCCGCCGTGGATGCCGATCATGGCGCCAGGGAGACCGCGCAGGCCAGTGCCGCGGCGTTGGCGATCGCGCTGATCCAGAACGCGATCTGGAACGAGGTCTTGACGGTCTTGTGCCGGAACAGCGATTGCGCCAGCAAGGCGCCGGGCCAGCCGCCGAGCAGGGCGATGGCGTGCAGGGTCGCTTCCGGCGTGCGGCGGCGGCCATGCGTGGCGGCGGTCTTGTCCAGCCGATAGGCGATCAGTGCCGCGATGCTGGTGGCCGCGTACCAGAGCGCAATCGCCATCGGCAGGCGACCTGTCAGCAGTAAGGCCATCACCCCGATGGCAAACAGACCAGCCAGCAGCCGGCGCGGCAGCAGGCGGTTGGTGGTCGGCCTCGATCGGGATCCCGGTCCAGTCGGCTTGCCGCTTGCGGACTGCGAGGAACGCGATCTCGATCGGGATGCGGATCTGGCAATCAGCAGGCGTCCAGGAAGTCGCGCACCGCCGGGCCGAACCGCGCGAAGTCCACCAGGAAGGCGTCGTGGCCCTGTGGCGAATCCAGGCCGATGAAGCGGGCGTCCGCGCCACCGGCGCGCAGGCCGTCGGCGATCTGTTCCTGTTGCTGCACCGGGAACAGGATGTCGGTATTGGCGCCGATCGACAGCGCGCGCGCGATGCGGATGCGCGACAGGCCGGCCAGTACCTGGCCATCGCTGGCGCCCTGGCTTGCCGATGCGTTGCCAACAGGCGCGCTGGCGTTGCGGGCCGCAGCCAACGGCGTCTGTGCGCTCGGAGCCGGCTCGGCGTAGTCGGCCAGATCGAACCAGTCCATCGAACGGCTCAGATACAGATAGCAGTTGGGATCGAAGAAGCGCACGAAGCGACGCGCGTGGCCCTCCAGATAGCTTTCCACCTGGAATTCCAGACCGAACGGGTCGTCGTCGGCCTGTTCGGAATCCAGCCGCACGCGGCCGAAGCGGCCATCCCATTCCAGCGCCGAGCGATAGGTGATCACGCCAAGCTTGCGCGCCATGCGCATGCCCGATTCAGGGTAGCTGGCATCGTCGTAGTGGCCGCCGTTCCAGTTGGGATCCAGCCGGATGGCTTCGCGCTGCAACGAGCGGATGGCGATGGAAAATGGCAGGGCCTGTGCGCTGCCGGAGATGTTGATGTGGCTGCGCGCGATGCCGGGATGGCGCAGCAGCAGCGCCAGCGCGGTCATGCCGCCCATCGAATTGCCGATCAGGCAGGCCAGTTGCTCGATGCCCAGCGCGCGCACCACGTCGGCCGCAGCGTCGGCCACGTCTTCGATCGACAGGTCCGGAAAGCGCAGTCGATAGCGCTCGCCGGTGGCCGGGTCGATCGAGGCCGGACCGGTCGAGCCCTTGCAGCTGCCCAACGAATTGACGCAGATCACGAACCAGCGCGTGGTATCGATCGGCTTGCCCGGCCCCAGCATCGCTTCCCACCAGCCCGGTTCCGGGTTGGCCTGGGTGGCGGCCGCATGCGCATTGGGCGACAGCCCGGTGACGATCAGCAGCGCATTGCTGCGATCGGCCGCCAGCGTGCCCCAGGTCTCATAGGCGATACGCGCCTGATACAGGGCGCCACCGCGCTTCATCGGAAACGGCGAGGGCAGGGCGTGGAACAGCGTGCCAGGGGGGATGAATTCGGTCATGCCGCAATTCTATCCGGCACTGCGCGCTGATGCTCCCGCACCCGCGAAATTTCCAGCTTACTCACTTGTAGTGAATACTTCGTCTTACTCATGCCCCTATCTTTTCAAAAATTGGAATCTCCCGGAATTCCGGAACGGTTCAATGCTTTGCAATGCCCTGTCTAGGCAGAAACGCGCATTCTTTACGTCAATGGTCATGTCATAATATTTTAATATGTCGTTGCCAAGGTTGTAGGTGGAGCCAATGCCATTATTTTTTTTTAGTTTTGGATGTTTTTTAAAAGGCAATCCTTGGACACTCGCTTCAACTGGGCTGTGCAGCTGATCGGATTCGTACACGACAAGCTGTTCGCCGTTTCCTGTGTCAATGTCCGCCAGCACTTCTTTGCCATTAATTTCAACTGGGCCCATGATAAATTTCGTTCCGCCGAACAAGTCTGACGCTATGCGTAAGTCATTACTGCATGCGTCGCTGGAACGAAGATTAATTTGTGAGTATGAAATTTTAAATTGACCCATGCCTTGTATGAGATCGAGCCCAATCACATTTTCCACCGAAGGGTCATTGCTTACAAGAACAGTTATGTCCGTGGCTGTAAAGGCGCCAAGTTTAAAGCTTTTGATATGCGCAAAAAAAACATCAATTTGGCGATCTTCGAAAACCAGATCATAAAGGATATGTCCGCTATTTTTTTTGGGGGAAAGCTTTAGCGCGTGCGCAGTTTTGCCTCCGATGACGGTTGCCGATCCGCCGGTATCGAAAGCAAAATCAGCAGTGATATCGTTTATCTCCGCCTTTACCCTAAACGGTTCGCTTTCTTCTAACGGATTCTCGCTGCGAAATATTCTCTCTATACGAGCTTCGGATTTATCGATGGAAAATCTTGGGCTTTTACTTTCGATTCGCGGAACAGAAACAGCGGCTGGCGCAAGAATTTCGACATCTTTGGTGTATTGACCAGGTGCCTCATAAAGCACGGTTTTCCGCACAAACTCCTCGACATCGCTGGTTGCAGAATGAATCAGGGTCGACCATTTAGGGTAATCCCCTCTAATCACCGCATTGCCGGCAAGTAAGCTTTTGCACTTGAAGTTGATGTTGTAATCATTCTGCAAAGACCGCCTGGCGATATCAGCGCAACGAGCGGCATGTATGTCAGAATTGCTGATGTCGCCGCGAACTCTTGCAACGTAAGCCTTCAGCATCTCCATTCTAGACAGACTGCTTGTTTCTTTGACTAGCATGAAATCTAATGCTGAGAGATCGCCTGACCTCATAGCTAGGTCGGCGGAATCCAACGTGGGATTGAGAACCAGAGAGCTCTCCTGTGCCCAGCCATCAGACCAGGCAAGGAGGGCGAACAACGCAATGAAAAATTTCACCATGGAATATATTAACTATGCGCCAATAGAAAAAATACTCGCATTGAAGAAGTAACCTGAGGAAGAGGCATACCCGCCGCTGAAATTGTAGCGCGACCAGCCACTTCCAGTAGCGCCAAATTCCAAACGCCACGAATTGTCCGTACTTAGTTTGGCTGAGATAGTACCCGGACCCAAAGGAGCCTTATATCCATACGTGGCCATGCTTGGCGTAACAATCACCGAACTGTTGCCGAAGGTGGCCTCAGCGCTTCCTGTCATTATTCCGTTGCTGTTTACAACACCCGTGAACGTGAAAGGTCCAACCTTCGTTGACTTACTAACGCTCCCTAGGATTCCAGTAGAAGTGTCATACTGAACCCGAGTTTTGAAATACGAGTTGTTTTCGACATAGATCATCCCCTCACTCGTCTTAGCCGCTCCACCCCAGGTCCATACATCGTTCCTTATATCGACTTCACCGCCAATGGGGTTGCCGTATTCGTCTCTTAAAATTCTACTAGTTATTTCTGCCACGAGAACTCTCCTTGTCGCGTCGGTGTTCGGATGTGCTAAGTTAGACTAAATTAAAGCTATATAAAAATCAGCCGTAGGCCCCTGAAAAGTAAAATCTCAAATTTTGGTCTTGAAATGTCACGATTCCATGTTCGTCAGTGGTAGAACTCGCGAGAGGTTCGCCTAAAACGTTGTAAATTGTTAAGGTAAAATTCCAGTAGCTTATAGGCGACACTTGCTCTGTGGAGATATCAAAAAAGTAATTGCCAGGAATGTTTGTCTTCTCACTGATATTAACGATATCGTTCAAGTCAACCCTCAGAAGCTGGGAGCCAATTCTAGGAGATGCATGAGGGTCAATTGACTCAACTTTCATCAGTAGACCCCTAGGCTTGGCTACGCGAGGGAACAGTTGTTTTTGCGGCCTTTCAGAACTGGATAGTGCTAAAGAGACGGACGGCAAAGTTGCCAGAACTATACCTGTTAACGATGCGGCGCCTAAAGCAAGTATTTTTCTACGTGAATGAGTTTTATTCATATCCATTGCAATCTAACTCCTTTGATTAGCGTGCTAGCGTTTGATTGACTTCTTGGCGTTGAACTTCAGCTTCGAAACTTTACACTAATAGCCCACTTGATTTTATACTGCTAAGTATCACTCGCGTCGCGAACAGCGAGACAGAGGCTATCTGATGCGCTCCATACTTTTTGCGACATTCATCACACTTAGCGTATTTGTCGCGACATCTACACAAAACTGAATAGAGTGCGAGATGGTAATTATAGGATGCGACGGTGACACAGGCAGTGATGTATGATTCGTTGCTGATAGTTCTTAATAAACCCTCTCATTTCACATGGCTGGTTAGTGTCTGCAATGATTCGGCATGTTCTGATATATTTTGAATATCAATTAACTAGATTCATTGCTTTGAAATCAGTGGTCAAAATATTATGAGCGTAATCATTAGATTTTTTGCGGTCTTCCTTGTAGTTATATTGTTGTCATCATGCATTTTCACTCCGCCTACGAAATATCTGTCCGGCTCTCGCTTCTTTGTGACTTGCTCCTCAAAGGATGTATTGGGGCGATCCAAATGCGATGACGATGCGAAAAGACTGTGCGATGACTTGCCGATTCGGTCAGACGTATTGGTTAATTCAGGTGGCGACGAAACCACATATACGGCCTGGTACTATTGTCCGTGAAGCTGGGAGGAAGTATCTTCATTCGAAGGCACTGGTGGAAAGATCTTGAAAAACATTAGCGTAGAGGCCTCATCTATTAATCAAGATGAAATTATCGGGCCAAGGCTCGCGAAGAAGAAAGCTTGCAGCCCGCATTTCATGATCTTTAAAAAATAAATTTGTAATGGCTCCCGAGCTGCTGTTCGCAATGCTTGCCAAGATCATTCCCTGGTGATGAGAGTAATGTCGGCGCATAATGTCGCAATTTAAATCAATGCCATTGTCGAGCGAGATTGATTCAAATAGTCCGTTATTTCCAAGCGCACCAAGCTGGCATAGATGATGGAAGTTCATTATGACACTTGGCGTTTCTAGGTTTATTGCAAGCATCGATGCATAGGGGGCAATGATTTTTTTACTTCGCTTTTCACGGCTGATAGACAACTCTGGTTCGCCTACTGGCCCGTATATTCCACCATATAAAGCGTCAAAACATGCACACTCAGATTTTCCCCATGGAAGACCATTCGCAGCTTCTATGCTTTTTTTGACTACATTACGATTTGAGAGGTCGAGTAAGGTTCCGCGAGGTGACATCGCAAAAAGTTCAGCGAACAAATGCTCAAAAAGTGAGCCGTTCCAAGAAATTAAGCAGGGGCCTTGAGTTGTTGACATCTTAGATCGTGATAGACGAGTCCAACTGTCAAGATAGAGATCTGACTTTGCTATCCCAATGAACGTCGATAGTCGTGCTTCCGAAGCTAGCATGTCATAAAGAGCTGGGCTTTCGTTGTGACCGCTAGCATAGCGCTCTATGTGCAATAGTCCAGCTTGAGTGTTTAGAAAAAAGGAGAAGGATGGTGATGTTAATTGCCGACAGATTTGCAACAATCGATCAATGTTAAATTTATTTTGAGAAAATATTTCCGTTTTTAAGCACTCTTTAACACCATGAAGCATTGCCGAAATTATCTCTGACTTATTGCTTAATGTAGAACTTGAGTCAATCAGGTCTTGTATCCCTGATACATCAGCTATCCCCGACATAACAATTTTCTCAAAAAGCAGACGCAAAGAATTTGCGGCATTTGACATTATATGGTCAATGTCAGATGGTTGCAGCAGATAGGATAGCTTGAGATATGTTTCAGCAATGGCTTTTAATTCATTTTCATCCCTCGAATCTTTAAGCCATTCCTTTATCACGGTGACTGACGCTATGAAGTTGGCGCTATCAGCACTAGATATCGATCCGTGCCCTATGACTGAAAGAGTATCAATGTCATACCAATTGTACAGGTGGCCCTGATACTTCGGGAGCGCTGTGATTGATTCCAAAATTTCGCCCAACAGTGTTAGGCTGGTGGACCTGCTGATTAAGCTTAGCTTATTAGCAGAGACTATAGCGACAAGCGACATGCCGATGTTTGTCGGTGAAGAGCGTCTGTCGATCTGTAGATAATCCAGGTTATCGGGAACGATCTTCGATGTAGCCACTTTGAAAGCTTGATCAAAGTAATTCCATGTTCGCCAAGCAAGATGAAGAAAATCATCTTTGCATCTATCTGGTTCCGGCGCAGGGCACGAGTTTAGAAAATGCACATAATAAGCGGAAGCTAGCCATGCTGTTGAAAACAAAGCGGCGGCAAGAACATTAGAATCTGCCAATTTAAAGCTAGTTAAGATGCAAAAAGAAGAAAACACAATTCCTGATAGAAAAACTTCGTTGATTTTGTTGGATAAGTCTAAATTTTCAGATTGTTCAAAGGTTGTCCATTCTAGGAGGTAGTTGCCGCTAATGAAGTAGCGATAGAATGATCTTGTTAGTGCAATTAAGGTAACGAGTGCTCGATGTGGAAGGGTTGAAAACTTCAAAAATGCCATTTGGAAATCTTTCTTGACCGAATCAAGAGTAATTCTAAAGGAATTATTAAATAAGCTTGCTCTTTGACTTTGTATTTTTCGTAGGGAGCGTAAAATTGGAGGCAGAAATGTATAGCCTATGACGCCTAAGGCTAGCCAGGAAAGGCCTTCAATCCCACATGAAGCTAGCGCAACTGATAGCAGGGCCGGCTCAATCAAGTGGTTCAATAGTGATTCAAAGACTCGCCAGCTTGTGATAAATCCTATTTGAAAAATTTTGCGGGGATTGGTTATGAGCCAGAAAAAATTTTGTACATCCCCTCTTATCCATCGATCTTGACGTTTCATTTCAGAGCCATAACTACGAGGCGCTGGTTCAAATAGCTCTGTATCAGATATGTTGGCTGAGTTCAGTAGCCCTCCCTCGATTATATCATGGCTAAGTACGATGTCTGAATCAATATTAAGCTCTAACAGAGCATGTGCACACTTAATATCATAGATTCCTTTTCCAATAAAGCTGCCTGTGTCTAGGACATCTGTGTAGAAGTCGGATGATGATGATTGGTAAACCTTGATTCCTATGCCATGTGTAATTATTTCTTGGTAACGCGATTCATTCCCATGGAACCCAAGGGCGCTGACCGATGGTTGTAATAATCCGTATCCATGAGATATTTTTTTTCTGTCGCTCGATAGGCGAGGTTTATTAAGCGGATGATTGAGTGCGGAAATCAAGCGTACGGCGGCACCATACGAAAGATCGGTGTCGTCATCTATTGTTATTACATAAGATACATTTCTTATAAATTCTAAGTCGCCTACAATTTCTTGAAATGGTGAACTATCTTTGGCTGCTAGGTATTTATTCAAATCAATCAATTTGCCATGCTTTCTGGAACGCCCCATCCAGACTTTCTCCCTCGCGCACCATTGTCTCGGCCTGTGGAAAAGAAAGAAACTGGAGTTGCCTGAAGCATGGTGCCTATTTAAGTCTTGAACCGAGTCGATCGCGAACGCAAGTAGTTCTAAATCTTCACGCCGGTGTTTTGAGCCGCTGTCTGACCAATCGGTTAAGAGTGCAAAGCCGATGTTCTCCGCGCGGTTTCGAAGAAACTGCATAAGCAGTCTTTCCTTCAATCTTAAAATAGTTTCTCTATTGGTCAAGAGACAAGGGATAACAACTAACGTCTTTGCCTCAACAGGAATTGCTTGCCGATAGTCAAGGCGAGGTATTCTTTTGGTGTTAAACGTTATATTTAGAACATACTTTAAGGATGCAATTAAGGCTGTAAATTTTAGTAGGCCCACTGCTGGCCACAGTGCTATCCCGATGAAAATAGAAGTATCTGCATCAAAAATTTTAGTGATAAATTGTGTGGTGAAGACTGTAGTGCCAAAGAGGAGGACGACTAAAACGATGAAGGCGGTCCTAATGCCAATGCTATATCTGTGAGTTGATAGGAGCAAGTTAATGCCTCCCCGTGGGCTGCATATCAGCTTTGCTCCGCGGCCCACCAAGTAATAGCCCACGTGGGATAATTCATGCTGTGGATCAGTAGCGTTCTTTAGTGCAAGGGCTAATGCTTGAGAAGCGACTTCTTTTTCAGAGAGCAATCCTAACTTGGCGATTCTTGCAATTGATTGCCGATAGTAGTCCTTAGTTTCAGAATCCATGCTGATAAAAATGCCGCTTGGATCATCTTTTAGGATGAGGTCCAAGCACGATATCTTTGGCATTATTTCAAGCCACAAAACGTTTTGGATTTCTGCCAAAATAGAATGGCTAGCGCTTATGGATGCGTTTGTTTCCCCGCAATCGTATTTTTCTTCTAGGACCACTAGTGAAATTTTACGAATCAATAAAATACTAAGGAAGTTCGGAACGGCCCATAGGTCGTTCGTGGTCATGAGTCCTACATTGCTTTGTTCCCTCAAGGCTTCAATAAGTCGCGATAGAAATTCTTTGCTGTCAATTATGTCGGAAACAAATTCATTGACGAATTCATGAGTTCGTGAAGAGAACCGGGGACTTATCGATTTACTAAGCAAAGCAGGCTTGCTGCTTCTTACATGATCTTCGAGCGATGAAATTCGCGTGCGAACAATGTGAGCACCACCCAAGATTTCAGTCGAGTAGCGATGATCAGGATTCTCGGTGATTTTCTGTAGTGCCTCACTGTAGAGGGCGGTGGTTTCTTTTAAGTCAATTTTTAAACTATATACTTGCATTTTAAGTCCATTTTCGCCTAACTAGGCCGAGTTGCATGCTGAAATCTATTTCACTCGATGTTGCGTATCGTAACGGAGAAGATTCGTTTTTGAGTTTTGGCAATCTAGCAGCATTCAAATGGTTGCGCTTTTTGTGTCACCATTGATGAGAGGGATTGGTGACTCGAAATTACTGTAGAACTCCCACTTTAACTTTTTTAAAACTAAAATTATTTTTAAGTCTGAGGAGGTGTTCTGTAATTGTTTTACTTTTCTTTATGGTCTCTGAGTATATAAGCTCAATTTGAGTGCGGCTCAGCTTCTTTGTAGAAACAAGATCAATAAGCGATACTGGCCCCAGTTCACTCCAATCACTCTCGTACAATGGATACGATTTTTTTTTCTCAATTTCCTGAATTGTATAACTGTGCAGCGTCGCCCAGATAAAAAAGGCGATGTCCTGATTGTATTCATCAGATACAAATCCAATCTGCTCGTGCCGAATAGCTGGCGCTAAAACTTCTCTCGCATATTTGAATGGCCGGTCACATGAATTGCTCGATGCCAGGATGGCTGTAGCCCATCCTAAGCTCCTTGCATGAGTTGATCTTGCGATAGGATATTTAATTCGAAATTTACTAGACATCTTCGCGTCCCAAGGCTTTCTCCGTAATCTCTGTAATGGATTTAGTCATCTCTGGGGCTTTTTTGACTAAGAAACACCATTCGTCGATTGAAATGTGCTCATTAGCATCTGACACCACTATTCCGGTGGATGGGCAGTAGTGATGAGTGATGCCATCGATACTGCCAACTTGTGTTGGCCAAGCAGCTCTAGGGCTGAACGCTACTGCAGCCTCAGAAAGCATCATTTGAGAATATCTATTCAAGTCATCGTTGCTTAGTGAATGGCTTTTGATGCATTTGTTCATCTCAGTAGAATTGAGCTTCTTAAAAAAGGCTGTACGTCTGACGCTGGTCGTGACCAGTGCACGAAATGCGTTGTTCTTTGGTATGCCAGAATCTATGGCATGAGCTACATATGCATTGGAAAGGGCGCGTAGATCAGAAATTAGAGAGTTGTTTAGTGTCTTGAATTTTGTAACAGAGAAGTTGGCGTTGTCACAGCCGATAGCTTCTGAACAAAGAATTGCAAGGTCTAGAACGGATTTGCTGGGATGCTCAAAAAAACAGTCGGCGTTGGGGTTTGTTTGGTTAAAAACTGCTTTTGCAATGTGGCGCGAAATATTTACAAGATGGTGAATTATCGCCCCAGAGGAGCTTGTGACAAATGCTTCGTCGAATCCTAGTAGGTAGCAGAAATTCTTCATCAAGTTTTCTTCGTAGGTCTTATCAAAATAGCTTGTGAAATAGTTATAACCTCCATTGGCATTGAATTTTCCTGAACTATGCAACTCGGCGCTGTGGCAGATATTTTTTATGGATTCAAAAAGATAACGATTCTCCCCCCAGAAACCAAATACAAAGTTCGACGTTGTAGCAAAGCTCGGGAGGTGATCAATAGATCCAAAGTCCATCCAGCCCCCATCGATACAAGAATTAGAACCGGTTAAAGCTCCGTGCATGATGCGTCTTACTTTGGCGGCGGCATACTGTTCTGCCTGTTTCACGGCGAGATTGATAAGTGAATCTAAGAAGTTCTTAGGAAAAATATTAGATTTCGTATCAATTCGTATGTCTAGGTGGCCAGACGCAAACGTCTCAATAGCTGCTTTAACACGTAACGAGTCGTGGTCTATAACGTACCCGTCACGAGGCTTGAAATGGAACGCTCTTTCTAGATATGCAATTCTAGTTGTCGATTCCCTTATTGTTGCGTAACGCTGATCAGTATGACTAGACTTCTGATTTGTCTTATCAAGACTCATGACTGCAACAACATCCGGCGAACCGTGGGGCAGCGCAAGTTGCAAAACTTTAGACCATATGAATTCGCGAACCGCTTCGATGAGGCCCATTGAGCCTGTGGAATACGACGAAGGTGTACTACGTCCTCCAAGTGGGTTTACACCAATTCCTTTTATTTGAAAACTGTCTGTCAGGGCGCATCGTGCACCGCCGCCATTGTTGAATATTCCATGGCCCCCATATCTTTCAGCGTAGAATTTTTTTTCTTTCCCTTGGCCGTTTATGGCGTAAGCGTAGTTTTTCAGGAGTTCATCATCACTCACGCCATCTGGTGATGGGTGAGATAATATTATTTTTGCTGAAGGGCATTTCCTCATATTGAATGGAACCTTCAATTCGTGAGGAATTTTATCAACGGAATAACGCATTTTAAATTCCTTGTCGGCGCTAATAGATTTATAGGTTTTTTGAGCATGACTCGATGGAGTTCAGCGGACCTTGTCAACTATTTGATCGCAATGAGAAGGGCGGCTCCTCCTGCTTAAAGGAGAGCCTCATCTGAAGTAGGATGGAGATCGGAAAAATCATAGGTTTAAATGGTTACAGTTCTCGGCTCATTGAGAATCCAAATCTTGAGGTACGCTTATTGCCTGACTCGAGAGAAAAGTCCGCAGCGACGCTGATCTCATTGGACATCCAAGTGTCCCAGGCCGCTGATGAAGTAGCTTTGCTGCCGGAAAAAGCCAACACCGGTATTGAGATTGAACTATACAAGGACAGCTCCACCGTTCTGCACACCGCGGTGTTCATTTGCGTAACGGTCTCATTTCGGAACTCAGGGCATCATGCCGCCTGCTGTCTCCGATCGCTGGTCATCCTGATAACGTAGGGTTTCCTAGACATCTCAATGACATGTGAGTCGCCTCATAAATTGCCAAGGGGTAAGCAATGTACGTCTTAAGCGATCTCGTCGCGTTAGCATCCGATCGCGGGGGATTCGGGCTGTGCGAGATGAGCCTAGTTGCGGCTCCAAGAATCAGCGCGGACCCAAGCAAGCTTGGTCAACTATGCTTACATAACGCTTTATCAGTACAGTCCGGCAGTTGGCGGCCGATGATCAATTCCAACTCGTTCTTGCCTGGCAGTTCCACCATCACCGGCACGCTCTCGACATCATCGGTCTGGCGCATCGCATTGCCGCTGCGCGACAGCCGCGCTACCACCTGCACCTTGTCCAGCGACGACAGCGTGCGCGTGGGCATCGGGCTGTCGCCGTCGTCCAGGGTGATGGTCAGCGGCAGTTCGCTGAGGGCGTGTTTTTCCACCGCCACCGGCATCGGCGTGTCGGCGGCGCGGGCGATCACGAACACGCTGGTGTCGCCGGGCAGTGCGGCGCGTTTGGCGAATTCGGCATCCAGCGTCACGCGCACCTGGATACGTTTGCTGTTGGCTGCATCGGCGGCAGGCGCAGCCGGCGTCTGGATAGGCGCCAATCCGACCTCCTTTCGCGCAGCGTTGATCTGTTCGAGCAGGCCGGGGCGGGTGTCGGCATCGACCACGCGCAGCAGCGGTTCCCAGGTCTGGCTGGCCTTGGCCGGCTCACCTGCCTGACGCTGCACCACGCCCAGGAACCAGCGTGCGCGCTGGTGGTCCGGCTGTACGGTGAGCGCATGTTCGAGCAGGCGCATCGCCTGCGGATCCGGGCGCCCGCTATCGTCGGCGAGCATGCGCGCCTGCGCAGCAGCCACCAGCACGTCGGGTTCGTCCGGCCGCAGCGCCACCGCACGCGCAAAGGCATCGCGTGCCTCGGCAAACTTCTGCTGGCTGGACAACGAGCGCCCCAGCAGCACCCAGCCTTCGGCCTGGTCGGGATTGCGCGCCAGGGCGGCACGCAGCTGCACGATGGCCTCGTCCAGCGTGCGTGGCGTGTCCGGGCGGTTGGCGGCCAGCTCGATCGCGCCCGGTGTGCCCACCAACCAGTACAGCGCTACACTGGCTGCCAGCAACAGCGCCGCCATGCTGGCCGCCAGCCCGCGCGTCTGCCGCCACAGCGGCCACAACGCCACGCCAAAGGCCAGCAGTGCAACGACCACCACCGCAATCACGAAACCGACCATCACCACTCCTGCTCGTCGGGCGGCAGCGTGGGTGCGGCGGCGCTGCGGCGGCGTACCAGCATCACGACCGCCGTGCCGCCCAGCAGCAGGACCAGCAACGGGCCAAACCACAGCAACCAGGTCCGCGATTCCACCTGCGGCCGGTACAGCACGAATTGCCCATAGCGCGCGACCAGGAACTGGCGGATCTGCGCATCGCTGCGCCCCTGCTGCATCAGGGCCAGCACCTCGCGGCGCAGATCCTGCGCGATCTGCGCATTGGAATCGGCCAGCGACTGGTTCTGGCATTGCACGCAGCGTAGCTCGGCGGTCAGGGCGTGGAAGCGGGCTTCTTCGGCGGCGGAGCGGTACTGCAATGGCGCATGGTCGCCGACCGGCTGGGACAGCGCCAGCCAGGGCAACAGCAGCAACGTCAGCAGCCAGGCGCGGCTCATGGTTTGGCGTGCAGGTCCGGTGCGGCAGCGGGCGAACGTTCGATCGCGCTCAGCGCCGGAATCAGCTGGGTATCGATGATGGCCTGGGTGAGCATGCCGCTGTACTTCCAGCGCACCACGCCGCGCCCGTCGACCAGGAAGGTTTCCGGCGCCGCCGCAATGCCGAAGTCGATGGCGGTGCGGCCGTCGGTGTCGGCCACCACCAGCAGATACGGGTTGCCCAGTTGTTCCAGCCAGCGCAAGGCATCGCTGCGCTCGTCCTTCCAGTTGTAGCCGATCACCCGCACCCGCTTGGTCAGCGCAAACTTGCTCAGCACCGGATGTTCCTCGCGGCAGGCCGGGCACCAGCTGCCCCAGACATTGATGATGTACGGCGCACCACGCAGCTCGCGGGCATGCACCACGATGCTGGGGTCGTGCAGCAAGGACAGCGCAAATTCCGGCGCCGGCTTGCCGATCAGCGCCGAGGGCAGGGCATCGCGATCGCCCTGTCCGGAGCGCACCACCGCATAGACCAGCAGTGCCGCCAGCGCGAGCAGCAGCACGATGGCACCCACGAGGACCGCGGTGGGCAGGCGGGGCGAACGTGACTCAACCATCTTGGATCTCCGCAGAACGACGAAAACGCCGGTCGGCCGCGGTGACCAGGCCGCCCAGCGCCATCAGCAGCGCCCCCAGCCAGATCCAGCGCACGAACGGTTTGAGGTGGACGCGCACCGCCCAGGCCTGGTTGCCCAGCGGTTCGCCAAGGGCGACGTACAGGTCGCCGAACGGACCGGGACGGATCGCCGCCTCGGTCAGGGTCTGCCCGCCGCTGGCGTAGCGGCGTTTTTCGGCATGCAGCATGCCAACCGGCAGATCGTCCTTGAACACCTGCAGGTTGGCGCGGTCAGACAGGTAGTTCGGCCCGCGCAGTGCTTCCAGGTTGTCGAAGTGCAGGGCATAGCGCCCGATCTGCACCTGCTGGCCAGGGGCCAGGGCGACTTCGCGTTGCAGGCTCAGCGACTCGACCAGCAGCGCGCCGGCCAGAAATACCGCCACCCCCAGATGCGCCAGCGCCATGCCCAGCATCTCGGCGGTGAATCGCCGGCCCTTGGCCGCGCGGCGCGTCCACAAAAAGCGCAGCGTGCCAAGCAGCACCCAGGCTGCACCGGCCACGCCGATGGCCGCCTTCCATTGCCCCTGCGGCGCCATGCACCAGGCCAGCACGCCTGCAGCCAGCGCCAGGCCGGCCCACGGCGCCAGCAGCGCCAGCGGCCGCGAGGCCTGTTCGCGCTGCCAGCGGGTGAGCGGACCGAACGGCAGCAATGCCACCAGCGGCGCCATCAACACCACGAACAAGGTGCCGAAGTACGGCGGGCCCACCGACAGCTTGCCCAAGCCCAACGCGTCGGCCAGCAGCGGGTACAGCGTGCCCAGCAATACCATCGCGCAGGCGCAGGTCAGCAGGAGGTTGTTGAGCAGCAGCAGCGTTTCGCGCGAGCTGCCGGCGAACGCGCGGCGCGGGTCGTCGCCGGGCGCCAGGCGCGGCGCGCGGAGCGCGTACAGCAGCAGCGAGCCGCCCACCACCGCCAGCAGGAACACCAGGATGAAGAGGCCGCGCGACGGGTCGGCGGCGAACGAATGCACGCTGGTCAGCACGCCCGAGCGGACCAGGAAGGTGCCCAGCAGCGACAACGCGAAGGCGGCGATCGCCAGCAGCAGCGTCCAACTGGCGAAGCTGCCGCGCTTTTCGGTCACCGCCTGCGAATGCAGCAGGGCGGTGCCGACCAGCCATGGCATGAAGCTGGCGTTTTCCACCGGGTCCCAGAACCACCAGCCGCCCCAGCCGAGTTCGTAATACGCCCACCAACTGCCCAGCGCGATGCCCACGGTGAGCATCGCCCAGGCCACATTGGTCCAGGGCCGGGTCCAGCGCAGCCAGCGCGCGTCCATCCGCCCTTCCAGCAGCGCGGCGATGGCGAAGGCGAACGGCACCGCGAAGCCGACATAACCGCAATACAGCATCGGCGGGTGGATGATCAGGCCCGGGTCCTGCAGCAGGGGATTGAGGTCGGCGCCTTCCGGCGGTACCGGCAGCAGGCGCGCGAAGGGATTGGAGGTGAACAGCAGGAAGGCCAGAAAGCCCACGCTGATCAAGGCCATCACCCCGAGCACGCGCGCCACCACCTGCGCCGGCAACTGCCGCGACCACAGCGCCACCGCGCCGGTCCACAGCGCCAGCACCAGCGTCCACAGCAGCAGCGAGCCCTCGTGCGCCCCCCATACCGCCGAGTAGCGGTAGATCACCGGCAACAGGCTGTTGGAGTTCTCGGCCACATAGCGCACCGAAAAGTCCTGCACCAGGAACGCATGCGTCAGCAACGCGAAAGCTGCGGCGATCAGACCCAATTGCACCAACGCCGCCGGCCGCGCCACCGCCATCCAGCTGGCATGCCCGCGCTGCGCACCGGCCAGCGGCAAGGCGGCCTGCACCAGCGCGACCAGCAGGGCCAGCACCAGCAGGAAGGTGCCGAGCTCAGGAAGCATGGGGGGCGCGGGTGGAGCCGGGACCCGGGACCCGGGACCCGGGGCCCGCAACAGCGGTACCCGGGGTGCGGCGGGTGTAGAGGGTGCATACGATCGAGCGTCGGCTGAAGGCGTCGTGGAGCTTTGGGTGAGTCTCGGGACCCGGCACCCGGGACCCGGGACCCGCAACAGCGGTGCCCGGAATATTGCCCATACAGCCGACGGATGCGATCGAGCCTCCGCCGACGGCCTTTGGCTTTTCCCGGGTCCCGGGTCCCGGGTCCCGGGTCCCGACATCTCTCCCCCTCACTGCATCCCCTCCACCCGATGCTTGCGATGCGCGCTGCCCATCTTGTCGGCCACTTCCTTGGGCATATAGGTCTCGTCGTGCTTGGCCAGCACGTCTTCGGCCACGAACACGCCTTGCTGCATGCGGCCGGTGGCCACCACCGCCTGGCCCTCGCGGAACAGGTCGGGCAGGATGCGGTCGTAGCGCACCGGCAACTGCGCGTCGCCGTCGGTGACGCGGAACCGCGCTTCCAGCGAGCCCGAGGCGCGCTGGAACGAACCCTTCTCCACCATGCCACCAAGCCGGAAGCGCGCATGCTCGCCGGCATCGCCGCGCAGCACTTCCGACGGCGTGTACAGGTAGGCCACGTTGCGCTGCAGGGCCATCGCCACCAGCGTGGTCGCCAGCCCGCCGGCCAGCACCAATGCAATCACCAGCCACAGGCGGCGGCGCCGTTGCGGATTCATCGGCTCAGCTCCGCATCGCTGGGCAGGGTGCGCTTGCGCTCGCGCAGGCGGCGCGCCTGGGCGGTCTTCAATGCGCGACGCACCTGCCAACGGCCGGCGATCAGGTCCCACAGCAACACCAGCACGAATACGGCGTAGGCGGCGATGACATACGGCAGATAGCTCATGCGGCAGTGTCCTGCGGCTCGCGTACGATCCAGGCCTTGCCGGCTTCGCGGCGCAGGTTGTCCGCACGCGCACGGGTAAGCAAGGACCCGGCGAACCAGAACTTGGTGCCGATCACCATCAGCCACAGCGGCAGCAGCATGCTGGCATCGATGGTGGAGGGGCCGAACAGGCGGATGCTCTGGCCCTGGTGCAGCGAATTCCACCACACCACCGAATAACGGATCACCGGCAACAGCACCACGCCCACGATCGCCAGCAAGCCAGCCGCGCGCGCCGCCTGGCGACGGTCGTCGATGGCATGGTACAGGCCGATCACGCCCAGATACAGGAACAGCAGGATCAATTCGGTGGTCAGGCGCGGGTCCCAGTCCCACCAGGCGCCCCACATCGGCTTGCCCCAGATGCTGCCGGTGAGCAGGGTGATCACGGTGAACGCCGCGCCGATCGGCGCGCAGGCCATGGCCAGGATCTCGCAGACCTTGATGCGCCAGATCAGCGCGATGGCTGCGTAAACCGCCATCAGGCCGAAGACGAACAGGCTCATCCACGCGCTGGGCACGTGGATATACAAGATGCGGAAGCTGTCGCCTTGCTGATAATCGGCCGGCACCGCGAACAAGGCCTGCCAGATCCCCGCGCCCAGCAGCAGTGCGGCCAGCGCGTAGCACCACGGCGCCCAGCGCGCGGTAAAACGGTCGAAGATCGGGGGCGAGGCGAGCTGGTGGAACCAGCGGACGGCGAAGTTCATGCGATGGCGATGGCTCTTGGCATGGCAATGGCTCTTTGCATGGAGACAGCTTTCGGTACGACACCGCTTTGCGACTTACGGTGTCCCATCAATGGGGCATCTGCAACCTCGCTCAGCTGAGCGAGATCCGGATCGCCGCCGCCGCCGCCAGCGGTGCCAGCACGATGCCGATCACCAAGCCTGCGCCCAACAGCAACAACGCGCCCACCGCATCCTGTCCTTGCCCGCTGGCCGCCACGCTGCCGGCGCCGAACACCAGCACCGGCACGTACAACGGCAACGCCAGCAACGCCACGAGAATACCAGAGCGTTTCATGGTGACGGTCAGCGCTGCGACCACGGCACCGAGCAGGCTCAGAAGCGGTGTACCCAGCGCCAACGATGCCAGCAGCACCGGCAATTGGTCATGCGGCAGGTGCAGCAATTCGCCCAGCAACGGTGTCACCGCGATCAACGGCAGCGCGCTGGTGGCCCAGTGCAGCAGCACGCGTACGGCGATCAACCAGGCCAGCGGCACCGACGCCAGCAGCCATTGCTCCATCGAACCGTCTTCCACGTCGCTGCGGAACAGGGCATCCAGCGACAACAGGCCGGCCAGCAGCACCGACAGCCACAGCACCGCCGGCGCGGCCTGGGCCAGCAGATCGGGGCGCCCGCCCAGTCCAAGCGCGAACAGCACCACGATCAGCAGCGCGAACAGTGCCGGCTGCAGCGCGTCGCTGCGGCGGCGCCACAGCAATTGCAGATCGCGTCGCAGCAGTGCGCGGGCGGCCTGCAACAGGGACGGCTGTGACGACGGCGTGCTCATGCCGCGGCCTCCAGGGTGAGCATGCGGGTGCGCACCGGTGGCGCGGCGTAGGCGCCGTGGGTGGTGACCAGCGCCGCGCCGCCGCCGCGCAGGTGTGCGGAGATCATCCGGTTGACCAGGGTGATGCCGTCCAGGTCCAGGTTCGCGTAGGGCTCGTCCAGCAGCCATAGCGGCGCCGGCGAGAGCCACAGCCGCGCCAGGCCCAGCCGCTTGCGCTGCCCGGCCGATAGCTGCCGCACCAGGGCATCCTCATAACCGGCCAGGCCCACGATCGCCAGCGCATTGCCGGGCATCTGCTTGGCGCGGCGGCCATGCAGCCCGCACAGGAAGTGCAGGTTTTCCAGCGTGCTGAGGTCGGCCTTCAGGCCGGGCAGGTGGCCCAGGTAGGCCATGAAGCGGCTGCGGTCGCTGCGCCGCGCGGTCTTGCCGTCGATCTGGATCTGCCCACGCTCCACCTGCAACAGCCCGGCCAGTACCCGCAGCAGCGTGGTCTTGCCGGCGCCGTTGTCGCCTTGCACCAGCAGGGCTTCGCCGGCATCCACGTGGAAATCCAGCGGGCCGAACACCGGCTCCTCGTTGCGGCTGAAGGCCAGCGCGTGCGCCGCCAGCAGCGGGGGCGCAGTGTGCAGCGGTTCGATCATCGGCGCAGCGGACTCCCGTCGCAGGACGGCATGGGGTGGGCGAGCGGGGGCATGCCCTCGCGCGCGCGACCGACATGCCACGCGAAGGGCAGGGCGCGCATTGTAGCGACGATGGCCGCCGCCGGGGGCGCATGCGCGCGGCGTGATGTGTCCGGGAACGCTGTTTTGCACGGCGCCTGGCGCACCGGCCGGGCCGCTTTGCGTACACTCGCGGTCCCCCGATTGCTGACCGGACCGGCGCGATGCCCCTCACGACCAAGCTGCCCAAGGTGGGCACCACCATCTTCACCGTCATGTCGCAGCTGGCGGCCGAGCACGGCGCGGTCAACCTGGGCCAGGGCTTTCCCGATTTCGCGGTGCCGCAGCGGCTGGTCGACGAATTGACCAAGGCCATGGCGGCCGGCCACAACCAGTATCCGCCCATGACTGGCGTGGCGGCACTGCGCCAGGCCATCGCCGGCAAGGCGCAGCGTTGCTATGGCGCCCAGGTCGATGCCGACAGCGAGATCACCGTCACCAGCGGCGCCACCGAGGCGATCTTCAACGCCATCCACGCCGTGGTGCGCGCGGGCGAAGAGGTCATCGTGCTGGACCCGGCCTACGACTGCTACGAGCCGGCGATCGACCTGGCCGGCGCGCGCGCGGTGCACGTGGCGCTGGATCCGCAGACGTTCGCGGTGGATTGGCAGGCCTTGCGCGCGGCGATCACGCCGAAGACGCGCCTGCTGATGATCAACTCGCCGCACAATCCCTCCGGCGCGATGCTTTCGGCCGACGACCTGCAGGCGCTGACCGACCTGCTGCGCGGCACCGACATCTTCCTGCTGTCCGACGAGGTCTACGAGCACATCGTGTTCGACGGCCGCCGTCACGAGTCGGTACTGCGCTGGCCGGAACTGCGCGAACGCGCCTTCGTGATCTCCAGTTTCGGCAAGACCTACCACTGCACCGGCTGGAAGATCGGCTACGCCATCGCGCCGCTGGCGCTCACCGCCGAATTCCGCAAGGTGCACCAGTACAACACCTTCACCAGCTTCGGTCCGGCCCAGCACGCCTTCGCTGCGATGATCCGCGACGAGCCCGAGCACGACGAGCAACTGGGCGCGTTCTACCAGGCCAAGCGCGACCGTTTCCGCGAGCAGTTGCTGACCACCCGCCTGACGCCGCTGCCGGTGCCCGGCGGCTATTTCCAACTGGTGGATTACTCGGTGATCAGCGATCTGCCCGATACCGAATTCGTGAAGTGGCTGACGATCGAGAAGGGCGTGGCCGCGATTCCGTTGTCGCCGTTCTACGAGAATGCCCCGGCTGGTCAGCGCCTGGTGCGGCTGTGCTTTGCCAAGAACGATGCAACGCTGGATGCGGCGATCGAGCGTTTGCAGCAGCTCTGACGAGCTGGGATTCGGGAGTGGGGATTCGGGATTCGTAACGGCGGTTGGCCGTTTGTTGACGAGTTCGCAGAATGCCTGATGACAGGAAGCTACCCGAGACCCGCCGTTCGAATCCCCACTCCCGAATCCCGAATCCCGAGCCTTCAATGACCGACCTTCGCATCTCCCTGATCCAAGGCGATACCCGCTGGCACGATCCGGCCGGCAATCGCGATTACTACGGCGCGTTGCTGGAGCCGTTGGCCGGGCAGACCGATCTGGTGATCCTGCCGGAGACCTTCACCAGCGGGTTTTCCAACGACGCCATCGACAAGGCCGAAGGCATGGACGGGCCGACGGTGGACTGGGTGCGCACGCAGGCGGCGCGTCTGGGCGCGGCGGTGACCGGCAGCGTGCAATTGCGCACCGACGAGGGGGTGTTCAATCGCTTGCTGTGGGCCACCCCCGATGGCGCGTTGCAGTCCTACGACAAGCGGCACCTGTTCCGCTTCGGCAACGAACACCTTCGCTACGCGGCCGGACGCGAGCGTCTTTGCGTGGAATGGAAGGGGTGGCGGATCAATCCACAGGTCTGCTACGACCTGCGCTTCCCGGTGTTCTGCCGCAACCGCTTCGATGTTGAGCGCCCGGGTCAGCTGGATTTCGACCTGCAGCTGTTCGTGGCCAACTGGCCGTCGGCACGTGCCTACGCCTGGAAGACGCTGCTACGCGCCCGCGCGATCGAGAACCTGTGCTTCGTCGCCGCCGTCAACCGCATCGGCGTGGACGGCAATCAGTTGCACTACGCCGGTGACAGCGCGGTGATCGATTTCCTCGGCCAACCGCAGGTGGAAATCTGCGAGCGCGAGCAGGTGGTCACCACCACCATCAGCGCAACCGCGCTGGCCGAACACCGCGCCCGCTTCCCCGCAATGCTGGATGCGGATAAGTTCGGGATTAGGGATTAGGGATTAGGGATTCGGGATTCGTAAAAGCCACTGCGGCTCAGGTGCCAGCGTGCCTGTTGTTACCAATCCCCAATCCCCAATCCCGGCTACTCACCCACCTCGATCTCATAGATCTTCGGCCAGCGCTTGCCGGTGACGAACAGGCGGTCGTGTTCGGCGTCGTAGGCGATGCCGTTGAGGACATCGTTGCTGGGGTCGGTCAGTGTGTCGGGGTCCGGCACCAGTGCCTTGAGGTCGATCCAGGCGATGACCTTGCCGCTGGCCGGGTCGATGCGTGCGATGCGGGTGGTCAGCCAGACATTGGCCAGCAGCTGGCCCTTGACCCATTCCAGCTCGTTGAGATTGTCCAGTGGCCGGCCGCGTGCGGTGACGGTGATGCTGCCGGTCTGCTTCAGGCTCTGCGGATCCAGCTTGCGGATGCGCGCGCTGCCGTCGCTCATGTAGATGGTGTGCGCATCGCTGGTCAGTGCCCAGCCTTCGCCGGGGTAGCTGAACTGCGCGCGTGGTTGCAAGGTGGCCAGGTCGTAGATGAAGCCGCGCTGGTTGCGCCAGGTCAGCTGGATCAGCCGGTCTTCCCAGGCCACGATGCCTTCGCCGTAGTAGGGCAGCGGCGTTTCCACCTGCTGCAGCACCCGGCCGGTCTCCAGCTCGACCTTGCGCACCCGGGACTGGCCCAGCTCCCCGGTGCTTTCGTAAAGATGGCCGTCGCGAAAGAACAGGCCCTCGGTGAAGGCGGTGGTGTCGTGCGGATAGCTGCGCACCACGGTATAGCGTTGGGTGGGAATCGCATCGGCGCACCGTGCAGACGGCGGCAGCGCCAGGAGGGCGGCGAACAGCAGGAGGGCAGGGCGTGACATGCCGCCATGATCCCATGCCATGGGCGCGGTTTGCAGCGGCCGCTGCGTCGTGGCGGCAGCTAATGCTGCGCTGAACGGCATCGGCGCCCATGCCCGGGCGTTGTCGCGACTGCTACATCGGCGCTGCTAGTCTCGCGCCACTTCCACCACCGGCAACGCATCCATGCTCAAGTCACTGTCTCTTCTCGCGCTGCTTGGCGCGGCAACGCTGGCTCCACAGGCGCAGGCCGCCGGCAATATCGATTGCCAGCTTTCGTTCAACCTCTCCGGCTGGTCGGTGTTCTACAAGACCGCCAGCGGCACCGGCACCATCAAGTGCGACAACGGCGCGGTGATTCCGGTCAAGATCTCCAGCAAGGGGGGCGGGCTGACCGTCGGCAAGTCGAAGATCACCGGCGGCCGCGGCACCTTCTCCGGTGCGTACAGCCTCGACGATCTGTTCGGCACCTACGCCGCTGCCGAAGCGCACGCGGGCGTGGTGAAGTCGAGTACCGCACAGGTGGTCACCAAGGGCGATATCTCGCTTGCGCTGGCCGGCACCGGCGAAGGCGTGGACCTGGGCGTCAATGTCGGCAACTTCGTGATCGAGCGCCGCAAGTAAGCCGTTTCATCAGGAGCGCGCGTCATCAGGAGCGCGCGCGCCTCCGATCGCGCGTGTTGCGATGACGCGGCACCTGCCGATTGCCCGATGCCACGATCGTCGAGCCGAATGTGCAGGCAACCTTGCTGCAGGCCTGGCTGGTGGCACGCAACCTGCGGTCACGCCGCCGGCAGGCGCAAATGAAAACGGCCCTTTGCAGGGCCGTTTTTTATTGCAGGTCTCCGCCGCCAGGACTTAGCGACCGCGATTGCCGCCACCGGGCGGGCGACGGTTGCCACCGCCCGGAGGCCGGCCGCCCGGGCCGCGCGGTGCG